>SBGQ01000027.1 GCA_006226965.1 bacterium
CGCAAGAAAAATATTAATTTTGATTATTCGATAGAAATATATCCTGATGAATCCAGAGAGTATTCGTTGGTATATATATTTGAGTTTAAAGGTTATACAAGGAAATCCGTTTCAATAAATGAAATTGAGACATTTTGTAATCAAATAGATCAATTAAATAAAAAGAATATAAAAGGTGTAGTTATATCAAAAACTAAGTTATCAAATACTGGTGTAGATATGCTTAAAGAGCTTGGTATTATGTATATAGTAGTAGATGGAGATGATTATGATGTGAAGTTATATAATAAGTACTCCAACTTAAAAAAAAATAGCCATGTTGAAATTTCGATATTTGAAAAAATTGCTAAGGAGTTAAAAACAAAAGGATATGAAAATGTTGAACATCTAAGTAGTGAGATAATTGAACAATTAGCTATTGACAAACTAATCCAGATATTTAATAAAAAGAGAATAGTTGATTTAGATGTTTTTGTTAATTATCTGTTCAAAAATGAAAGTATTAGGGTTGTTTATTCAAATGATTTTAAAGAAGATGAAAAAGGGTACTTAAATAAAAAGAAAAAGACAATAGTTGTTAATGAAAAGTACAAAGGAAAAAAAATTGAGTCATTTATTCTAGCACATGAGTATGGACACTATTTATTACATGGAAATGTAAAGCGATATGGTGCTGAAATAATGTTTACAAATCCAAAGTATTTTGATTTTAATTTTAAAAAAATGCAATATATGATTCAAACTGATGAAGGTTGGATTGAATGGCAAGCAAATAAGTTTGCAGCAAACTTTCTAGTTAATAAAGACTTATTTATTTCAGAATTCAAGCAATTAATGTTAAAAATATTAGGTCGAGTTGAAAAGCTTTTTATTGATCAACAAACTGTAAATATTAACACTTATCGGCAATTCTTAAAGATTTTATCAGATAAGTTTAATGTCTCGAATAAAGTAATTCAAATCAGGCTAGAAGAGTGTGGATTAGTAGAATATGATGTAAACAAAGATGATTTTACAAAACTATTAATGAGTTCAATTAGCGAACTCTCTGATTAAGTTGTTTTTTTATTTGTGTAAAGCAATTTATTAGCATCTCAATATTTAACCAACTCCCTTGCCGTTTTTCTATCCAATTTCGAAATGCTGATTCTCGGTAATTCATCAACAGAAATAAACTCTTTAGGAATTTTGAATGCTTCCAGTCGTTCTTTTAAAAACGTTTTGAGTTCCTTAGTATCCAAATTTCCGTTCAAGACACAAAGAGCAACTAGTTTTTCACCCCAAATCTCATCCGGTTTTCCTGTAACCAAACATTCCTGTACTGAGGGATGAGTTTCCAAAATCTGCTCAATTTCAATTGGGTTGATGTTCTCACCGCCGGAAACAATGCGGTCGGTTCTGCGCATTAATATTTCGAGTTCCCCAATCGTATTTAATTTTGCAAAATCTCCAGTGCAGAACCAGTCTCCATCAAATAAAGCAGACTCTTTTGAGGAGTAGGAATCAAATACTTGTTTGCCTTTAAACCAAAGTAAACCTTCTGTCGTGGCCTCGAATGGCTCCTGTTCACTTGTAATTCGAAACGGGTTTTCATCAATCGGTAAACCAACTGAAACCGAATTCACAACATTGTTCGCTTGATACAGTTTTCCCGTTATTTGTGCCGCCGTTTCACTCATCCCGAAACTATTCACAATCGTAAATCCTGAATTCAAAGCGCTTTGTAAAACGGAAACGGAAACGGGTCCGCCTCCTAATAAGACTCGTTTAAATTTTGGATGTGGTACAATTTGTTCGCTTAGTAAGCGCTGTAGTTGTGTGGGAACCAAGGAGATATAGTTACACAAGCCTTGGGAAATAGCTTGTTTATAAAAGTCTTTATCGTTCACTGGAGGAATGAAAACGGTGTATTTCATGAACCAAGCGCGCAATAAAATGGAGAGTCCGCCCACATGATGAAGCGGTAAATTGAGAAGCCAAGAATCTCCCAAACCGGCAGGAAGAAATTCTGAAGTCGTTTTCACGGCAGAATCAAACATTTGCCTGCTTATCGGGACAATTTTAGGAAAAGAACTGGTTCCTGATGTTTGAATAAAACAGCTTATTGATGACGGATTGGAATTGAAAGTAGCTGGAATGTCTTCAATAAAAACAGCTTTTGTGAGTGTGATAAATCGTTCTTGCACTTCTGTATTCCATTGCGGAGAAACCGGAGCCAATGCGCTTCCCCGGAGCCAATATGCCAAAAGGATAACGAGTTGCTGAGCGGGGCAATTGGAATAGAACCAAATGGTTTCCGGAACGGATATTAATGAATCGGCGAGCTGTTTAACTTCATCAAAAGTAACAGAAAAGTCGGGGGCGGAAATCCAAATGGCTTTAGTACTGTGCATTGAGGGTTAGAGTAGGAAATGTCCGTTTTCAATGCGCTCAGAAACGTAATCGAAATCTTGTGCAAATAAATACGAAGTAGCCAAGCCGTGATAATCGTTCTCGCTTAAACTAAATGCAGAAGCTACACTAGCCACTAATCGTCTGCCGACTGTACTTTCTAAAGCCGTTGTAAATGTTAAACCTAATCCGGCCTGTTGAATGATTTCAGTTACGGTTTGAATTTCAGAAATTGCTCCAATAGTCATTGGCTTAACTATAATTACATCTGCTGCTTTTTTGTTGATAATTTGCAGGACAGAGTCTACGGAATAAGCTGATTCATCCGCAGCAATTGGAATGGGAGATTCCTGTTTAACTCGTGCCATATCATCTAATAACTCGGCTAAAACAGGTTGTTCACAATACGCAATCGGATAACCTTTCAAATAGTTTAAAAAGTGAACGGCATCATCAGGAGCAAAGCCTTGGTTGGCATCGAGTCGCCAAGTTACATCTTTATATTTATCACAGAAAATTCGAATAATGTTAGCTTCCTGCGATGGTTTAATTCCCACTTTAAACTTTATGGTTGTGATTCCCTGACTTAAAAAATGTTCGATTTTTTCACCGGCTTCGATCGGATTCATTAAAGAAATCATCCCGTTAATTTTAACTTTATCCGGCGCATTGGGATTTATGAATTTGTGCAAAGGTTTGCCGTCGGCATCAGCTAATATTTGAAGGCGTTGGGAATCGAGCCCGAAACGAATGGAAGCAAATGGAACATCCATAATCCAATCGTGCTCAAGTAGATTTTTTTTAATCTGTGATTGGTTTTTGATTAACCAATCCAAAACTTCTTGTGTGCTTTCTTCTGAAAATCCTTTTAATGGTGCAATTTCAGAATAGAACGTTTTCTCTCTAATGAATGATTTTAAAATAAATCCGCTTCGTTCTTCGAACGTTTCGTTACCCGTTACTAATGGTTTGTTGAGCCGAAGTGAATAAGGATGAAAACTTATATTCATACTTGTAAGCCAATGCCAATACTTAATAATATTCCGAAGATAACTAAATATTGAGCTGTTTTTGCTAATTGATTATTTAGTAAGGATTTATCTTTTATGGTAACGACTTTATAAGCCAAAAATAAAGCTATTGGTGCACTTAAAAACGGAAGGAAAATCCATAAGGAATAGTTATTCCAAAACCATAAATGCGGGGGGATTCCAAACGCAATTCCTAACATGAGTAGATATTCTAATCGCAAAAAATTATCGCCGAACAGAACTCCTAAAGTTCGCTTGTTTGCTTTTTTGTCGGTTTCGGTATCTCTTAGATTATTCACTACTAAAATGTTGGTACACAAGGCCGCCGGGACTAACGAAATCCAAAACGTTTCCCAATTCCATACACCAGTATGTAAAAAATAGGTTCCTGTTACGGATACAATTCCGAAATAAATAAACACGAATAAATCACCCAAGCCATTATAAGCGAGTGGGAATGGTCCGCCGGTGTAAAGAACGGCAAAGAGTAAAGAACTGAGTCCGATAGTAAGAATAATCCAGCCGCCCATCCAAACCAAATACAAGCCGCATATGAATGCGAGTGTCAATACAAAAATAGTGGCACGTAAAACTGTTTTTGGTGCAATGGCGCCGCTTGCACTAGCTCGTTTAAATCCGACTCGTTCTTCGGTATCGGCGCCTTTTTTGTGATCGAAGTAGTCATTTGCAAGATTCGATGCAATCTGTATGAGTAAAGCGCACCAAAGAGCCACTCCAAATACATCCCATTTCAAACTTCCGTGCGTGTAAGCTAAGACCGATGCTAAAGCAACAGGGATAACAGCTGCAGGTAATGTTTTAGGACGAGTTGCATCTAGCCAATCAGAAAAGGTTGCCATGAAAAGAGTTTTTACGGTTTATTAGTAAGCTTGAAGTTAATAAATAGGGCGGATTTATTTTTTTTGATATCGAGTGAAATAACATTCAAAACGCCTAAATAATTCATGTGTAGAAAGGCATTCAATTCTTCTTTTTTACTGATTTTAATTGAGTTAAATCTTATTAGGTAAATAATGCTAAAGCCGCTGGC
>SBGQ01000165.1 GCA_006226965.1 bacterium
AATTGCGATATTTGGGTATTAAAAATATCACGTTAACTAAGCAACAAAAATATTCCGTAATGACCTCGTCTGATTTAAAAAATTACATTGAAGCTTTAGCATTAAACCCCCAACCGGAAAAACCTACCGATTTTAGTCTGTTTTTTGAAGCCTTTTTAACTGCATTAGAAAATGGTACTATTCGATCAGCCGAAAAAGTAAACGGAAGTTGGAAAGCCAACTCTTGGGTAAAACAAGGGATTCTATTCGGTTTTAAATACGGTAAAAACGTTGCTCAGTATGAAACAAACGGCTTTCAGTTTTTTGATAAAGAGACTTACCCAATTCAAAAATTTGACGGAGTAACGAATAATATCCGCATAGTCCCGGGCGGTTCAACTGTACGTCGCGGTTCATTTGTCGGCAAAAACGTTACCATGATGCCCCCAATGTACATTAATGCAGGTGCATTTGTTGATGACGGCAGTATGATTGATTCTCACGCATTAGTTGGAAGTTGTGCGCAAGTCGGAAAAAGATGTCACATAAGTGCAGCAGCTCAACTCGGAGGAGTATTAGAACCCATCGGTGCAACGCCTGTTATTATTGAAGACGATTGTATGGTAGGAGGAAATACCGGTATCTATGAAGGCACACAAGTTGGAGAATCAGCGGTGATTGGTGCTGGTGTAATTTTAACCAGAGCAACTCCTGTTTACGACCTAGTTAAACAAACCGTTTATAAAGCAACTGCCGAAGAACCATTAAAAATTCCGGCAGGAGCTGTGGTTATTCCTGGTACTCGACCAATTCAATCGAATGCGTTTGCAAAAGAGCACGGATTAGCCATTTCTAGTCCTGTTATCATAAAATATCGCGATGACAAAACTGAACTTTCAACAACTTTAGAGCAATTGCTCCGATAATATGTTAAAGCCATTTATTCCTGACAGCCCTTTTCTTCAACAAAGTAAACTTCGTCAAATTTTCGAAAAAGCGCCTGCCGATGCTATCAATCTTGCCATTGGTCAACCCGGCGAAGATACTCCGGCATTTATTCGTGAAGCAGCGGCAAAAGCCGCAAAAGAAGCCCCATTAGGTTATACTTTAAATGCGGGAATTGTATCACTCCGTGAAAAAATTGCGTCAGAATTTAAGGCCTCCATTTCTCCGCAACAGATTTGTTTAACTGCCGGTGTACAAGAAGCATTGTATGCTACATTTTATTTGATGTGCAGCAATGCCCCTGCGGACATTTTACTACCCAATCCGGGATTTCTAACTTACCCGGCTTTAGCAGGCTTACAAAGTTGTTCACCACGATATTATCACCTAAAAGCTGAATCAAATTTTCAATTCCGAGCCGATGCAGTGTTAAGTGAGTTAAGACCCGAAACCCGTGCTGTTTTAATTGCGCATCCATCCAACCCAACAGGAAGTGACGCTCCGTTTTCTGAGTATCAAAAACTAATTGCCGGACTCAAAAATCGAAAAGACGCTCCCGTTTGGATAATTGCTGATGAAGTCTATTTTGGAATGAGTTATTCCAGTGATTCTGCCAGTTTTGAATCCTTTTTAGAAGAATATCCTTATATCATATTACTAAGAGGCGCCTCAAAAAGTCACCACATGACGGGTTGGCGATTAGCATGGGCGGTTTTACCTCAAGATTTAATAAAACCGTTTATTGCCACACATCAATATGTTTGCACCTGTGTATCTGCTTTAACCCAATATACATTTCTTGAAATCAGAGGCTCTGAAGCTGAACAAAACTGGCTTGCTTACCAAAAAGAATTATATAGAGGAAAACGCGATTTGGTCTATCAAAAACTAAATCCACATTTCGATTTAAAAGGTGGCGAAGGTGCTTTTTATTGGATGATGAATGTGACTGAATTTCTGACCGGTAATCAAACAGACGAAGATATGTGCTGGAAATTATTGCAAGAAGGAAAAGTTACAACTGCACCAGGCTCAGCATTTGGAAGCGAAGCAAATAACTATTTACGTTTATCGTATGGTCCGCCAACAGCAAAACTGGAAGAAGGTTTAAACAGGATTATCGAGTTTTTCAGAAGATAGGGCTGTATTATCGTAATGAGCGTACATCAATTACATAGATTTGTAAGGCACTATCTTGTCGATAAAAAAGAATGTATCCGCCGGAGTTGGAATAACAAACCGGATAATCTAATTGGGTAGCTTCGGTTAATCTCCGTTCGTTTGTACCATCATAACTCGATTCAAAGACTTCATAATTGCTATTAATAGCAGACATATATAAAACTTTTTTTATGTTCGAATTTACGTCAGCCGGTAAATCATAGCGCAAGTTTTCTGTTGTCTGTGTTAATTCATTACCATCCCAATTTGTCAAATACACATCTCTGCGATTTAAACGATCGGTATAAAACACGATTTTTTTACCGTCTTGAGATGCTGCATAAGGAATATCGCTTCCAGCTCCATCACTAATTTCCCTTCTATCTGTACCCGAAACCCTCACTTTATACATCTGATTGACGTTTTCAATCGATTCGTAGTACAGTATTCTTTCGTCACCAGGCTCAAATAAAACTCCGATTTCATCTACATCGGTAGTAGCAATTGGAATCGATGTAGAAATATCTAAATCCAATAAATAAATATCAAGCTGAGAATTAATCAATTTGTTGTAAATGATTTTTTTTCCATCATCTGATACCGCAACAGGAATATTATACCCTTGATACTGTAATACAACCGTTTCATTACCTGTTTGAATCTCATAAGAATAGATTGTAGTTGTAGTATCTAATTTAGAATAGTAAACAATTGAACTACCATCTGCCGAATACCCTACTGCACCGAATGAACCAGAACTTTTATTCAATTTTATTCTGTTTTCACCACGCAAACCCATAGTATATACTTCATCCTTACCTGATTCATTCGAAATGAATAAAATAGACTTTTCGTCAGGCGAGAACGCAATCGGTATTTCATTAAATGAGTTTTTACTCACGTTTCTTGTTACCACTTTCTTGGGGCCACGAACTAACAGAGTGACAGTATCAGCATATAAGGGCGATTCTACGTAAATCTTTACTTTTGCGGTATCTGTACCATCGAACAGCTGATAATCCATGGATATATCAGACAGAATTGAACCTAAAGCCGGAATCGTATCGGGTATTGACAGGGCAGAAAATGAGTACGCCGGATCATCTGATTCTATTTTCGTTATAAATAACCGACTATCTTCGTAGTTTGTAAATCTAATTTGTACAGCACCATTCTCATTATATCCGTCAAAACTAACGAAGTCGGGTGATAGTACTAACCCTTCCTTTTCCGAGCCACCGGCAAGTTCATTTTTCTTACATGAAACGGATAGAAATACCATTCCCATAAGAATAAGTAAGAAGCTTAAATGTGGCTTTTTATCAATCATTATTACTATCTAACAGTGCTAATCTATTTTCAGAAATTAAAAGCAGCAATTCACTACGCAATCTTCGTGCCGTTTCAATATCATCTTTGCTAATTTTTAGTACAACTTGAGCGCCATTGTTCCAAGGAAATTGTGCCAAATAAGCCAAACTTGCTGTTCTGATAGTTATTCTTGCGCTAAACCATTTTTTTTCCACTTCAAATGCAGTTATTTCATTCCACGGAATTTCAATCGTTTCAATATCTGATTTGATAACACCCAATAAAGCATCTCTTGTTTGATACTCGATGCGCAATCCCGTTTTTGAATTATACACAACAATACCAAGAGCTTCTCTTAAGCCTAACTCTCCTATTTCAACTTTAAAGGGAACAGAAATATTCGTCATTTATGGGGAACTTGATTAAATACTGTCAAAGCGGTGAAAAATACGAATTGCAGCAATTTATAGGAATTATAAGAAAAGAAATAAGTTTAACGATTTCATAGCTTTAAAAATCGATTTTTTGGTCTATTTTCATTTTCGAAACACCGATAATGTACGTTATGAGCGCTAAACTACTTCTGACAGTAACTATTTTTGCTTTATCTGTAATTCCTGTTTTGGGGCAGGAAACGTTAATCTTAGAAAATTTTAATCAGGGAACGTACTTTTCCGCCAATTCTTGGAGAGGTGATACCGCAAAATATTCTGTTGAAACAGTAAACGGATTTTCATCTCTACGCCTTAATGCCCCTGCTGAAACGGGCAAAGCCCCAATCTACATTGATAAAGCTTTCAACTATGGCGTGTTAGAATTTTATGTGAATTTTTTATTTACAGGTTTATCTGCATCCAATAAGCTGCAGGTATTTTTCGGGATTGATAAACCATCTTTAGACGGAACTCATTCCGGATATGTATTAAGTGGCGGAGAAACCGGAACTGCAGATGTATTCAAATTGTACCGAATTGTTAACGGCACTTCAACATTACTGGCATCTGATACAACATTAATAAACGACGGCGGCGAATTCCGTTTACGTTTTGAAAAAGACACCACACAAACCGTAAAACTTTCTGTTGGAAGAGGTCGAAATGGAGATTTACACCCTTTTATTAGCGTAAAAGACACCGTTTTAAAGCACGCCGGATATTCCATTCTTGAACCTAATTATACATCAACCCGAGCCAATCAATTTGTATTTGATTCGGTAAGCATATCAAAATATCGCCCCTTTTTAAAAAGTTCTAAATTAGTATCACAAACAAAAATTGCAACGGTTTGGTCGGAGTCGATTCAAGCACAGTCCTCACAATTAAGTGATTTCACCGTTAATCCCGGCAATTTGAATCCAACTCAAATACAGCAATCAGGAGATTCACTCATAATTGAATTTGCTGAAGCCATTCCGTTCGGAAACGTCACCTTATCAATTGAGCCTCAACAAGATACATTTTCCATTTTAAGCGCCGCATACCAAGTTCCTTTTACAAATGAAGCTACTTTTTCAAAAGGTGATATTTTAATAAATGAGTTTATGCATAACCCGCCAAGCGGACTTGTGGATTATATCGAGCTCATTAATGTGAGCTCAAAAACGCTGTCTATTGCTAATTGGATTGTACGAGATAATAACTCAACTAATTATGCAATTCCTGCCAATATAAGTCTGGAACCGAACGAAATAATAGCTCTTAGTGCGGATACAACCGCTTTATTCACCGTTTTCGGCCATCAGAATTATGTAAAAATGAGCTCATTTCCCGGCTTAAACAATACCACAGCCGATCAGGTTCGTATTTATACACCTTCGTTACAATTGGTTGATTCTCTCCAATATGATTCCGGCTGGCAAGGAAGCGGCGTTTCTTTGGAGCGAAAATCAGTACAAGTTGCATCTGTCTATAAAGAAAATTGGGGGCCGTCTGCTCATGCATCTTTTGGAACTCCGGGTTTTGCCAATACGGTTTTACCGGATGAAACCGCTCCATTAGTTCTTTCAACATCTCTCATTTCGGCTGATAGTATTTCCGTCACTTTTAATGAAACTATCGACCAAAATTCCGTGCAAATAGCAGATTTTGTTTTATCTGATGGGTTTTCTGTTCAAACTTTTGAGTTTACTTCAAGCCAAGTTGTGATTTTAAAACTTGCCCAGGCACTTTCCGAAAATCAAACTTATACGCTAACAATAAACGGGATTTCAGACCTATTTGGTAATACAATTACCGAGACAATTACTGAGATTCGTTATTTAGCAACGTCTCCTGCTGAAACTGGAGACATCTTGATTTCCGAGTTCTTGTATGACCCAATTAGCAGTTACACTGAATTTATAGAGATATACAATAAATCATCGAAATACATTGATATTCAAGGATTTACATACAACGACAACTCTGGAACGCGAAAAAGCATAACGAGTCAATCCACTATAATTGAGCCACAGGAATTTATTGTAATTACCCCAAGCACTAATCTTTCAGCCTTTTTTCCTGATGCCAGAATTATAAGTATGGGCTCAAATTTTGCCGCTTTAAATAACTCAGGTGATGCCATTGTACTTCGCACAAATTCAGGTGAATTATTGGATTCATTAACTTATACCAGCGCTTGGGGCGGCGTTGACAAAAGCTTAGAACGTCGTTCTTATGCAGTAAGCGCCACTTTCAGTGAGAACTGGGGAGATTCACCCAACGAACTGACAGCTACACCCGGAAAATCCAATGAAATTGCACCGGATGAAACAGCACCGGATTTAATCAACGTTGTGACTTTTTCAACAGATTCGTTAATTATAAATTTTTCGGAAAGGCTCAATGCCGTTGAAGCTGTAAAAAACGAGTCCTACACTTTTGATAATGCACTGCAAATAGCCTCCATTTCTGTTTCTGAAACAGGAAAATCCGTTTCTTTCAAATTCAGTCCGGCTTTTAATGAAAACCAAGTGTATTCCGGAAGTATTATTTCCGTTCAAGATGTTTTTGGAAACACAAATACTGCTGCCATACCTTTTTCTTTTGAGTTTGTAGAAACACAACCCGCCGACTCTGCGGATGTATTAATTACAGAGTTTTTGTACGATCCGCCTAGCGGTTATTCTGAGTTTATAGAACTCTATAATGCCTCTGATAAAATCCTTGATTTGAGTAACTATACCTATAGCGATAATTCAGCTTCACTAAAAATCATAACTGAGGACAGCTACATTTTAAAGCCGCAGGAATTTGTTGTTTTGGTGCCCGACGAAACCATAAAATCCATCTTCCCCGATTCTAAATTTATCGTGATGGGTTCGCGCTTTAGTTCACTCAATAACTCAGGAGACCAAATTGTTATAAAAAACGCAACCGGAATCACTTTAGACTCACTTGCTTATACAAGTGCTTGGGGAGGTGCAAAAGTGAGCTTGGAGCGAAAAGATAACAGCGTTTCTGCACGATTTAACGCCAACTGGGGAAATTCTCCGGCAGCATTATTTGCAAGTCCGAGTAGTTCAAATTCGATTTCTCCTGATGAAACCGCGCCTGTTTTAGAACAAATTTTAGTAGAAGCGTCACGTCTTTTATTCATTTTTGATGAATCCCTAGATGAATCTTTCGGATATCAATCAAACATTTCGACCAGTTTAAATCGTACAGAATCAAGCAGAAACGTTTCCGGAAATGTTATAACGCTTCAATTTGCAGATGTACTTTCAGCAACGACAGAGTTTAGCGTTACAATTGGAAATCAGAAAGATATTTTTGGGAATGAATTTCAAGAAGAAACTCGAACCGTAAGTTTTGTAGTAGTAAAAGATCCGATTTTAGGTGATTTAATTATTACTGAATTCGTGTACAAAGCATCAGATTCTGTGCCCGAATTCATCGAGTTGTATAATAATTCTGATGAAAACATTGCTCTAAACTCGCTTCAAATCGCTGACAACAAAGATGCCATTACCTTATCCGTAAAATCAGGATATAAGACGTTTATTGCCCCTAAAGAATATATCGCCATTTCTACTGACGAAGGATTTTCTTCTTTAGGACAAAATCGCGTAGCTGTTGAACGACTTCCCTCATTAAATGACACCGGTTCTGATGCCATTGTCATAAAATTTCAACAAGCAAAAATAGACTCTCTCAGTTATAAATTTCCGGCTTGGAGCAGTTTAACAGCCGGCAGAAGTTACGAGCGCAAACGATTCGACGCCTTGAGTATTGACCCTGTAAACTGGGCAGCTAATCCCAATAGAAGTCATAGTGCGGGATTAAAAAACCTAGCCGACACGACTCTTCCGGCAATGAGTATTTCATTTGCGGGATGGCTTTCTGAGGATACCTTAACAATTTACACCACACAATACATCGAATCCGCTAATGATGTGATACTTTCCTTGAACGGAACGGTTTTATCGGGCTTAATCATCAAAGAAAATAAAATCCGAGTTGAAGAAACTCAGCCATTGTCGTCTGAAAGTCCGGTTATCGAGCTCGAATATCTTAAAACCGGATTTGAAAACACATCAACCAAAATGGCTTCGATTCCGGCAAGTTCAGCATCTTTAGAACCGTTTATCATTTCGGAAATTTTGTTTAATCCTTTAACGGATGAAAACGCGCGTCAAAGTGACTTCATTGAATTCTATAATCCAAATTCAATAGCTGTAATTTTACCGAGCACCTTTTTGCAAACACAGTCTGTAAGCTCCGGCTCTGTAACAACAATGAACTTAGAAACAAACGGTTTACCGGTTGCTGTTCCTGCAAAAACATATGCAATCATTTATCCTGATACGGTTTCGGGCTTATCAAATAGCAGACTAGGTATTTATTTTGGTTTATCAGATACACTTACAGCATTTAGAGTAAATCGAACATCACTTTCCTTGAGTTCAACAAATACTGCGATTAAACTTCTGAATACAAGCGGAGAACCACAAGATTCTGTGCATTATGTGGATTTGTGGCACAATGCGAATGTTACTGACACCAAAGGGCGAACATTGGAACGTATTTTATTAAACGGACCCTCGAACGATGCAACAAATTGGACTACATCCGGAAATCCGGCTGGAGCAACTCCGGGTTATCTCAATTCAAACAATATTGTTCCGGGTGCTGCTGAATTAAATCAACTACTGATTTCACCCAATCCGTTCAGCCCGGATGAAGACGGTTTTGAAGACAATACAACCATTAATTGGAATTTGGATGGAACAAATTATCTGATTCAGGCAACGATTTATGATCGTTTCGGACGCAAAGTGAGAACTCTCGCTCAAAATGTAGTCGCCGGAAAATCCGGCAGTTTAGTTTGGGACGGCAAACGCGATGACGGAACGAATAACAGAATCGGGATTTATATTTTACTTTTTAAAGCGGTAGACAATAATTCGGGCAAGGAATTCATTAAGAAAGAAACCATTGTAATTGCACGTATGATGTAATAGCTTGCTAAATGATGAAACACTGCTTTCAACTTTATGTGTAATTTTCATATCCTTTAGCCAACAATAAATTAGAGCAATATGAAGCCTGACAACAAGGCAGCGATAGGTATTTTTGATTCCGGTATTGGCGGTTTAACGGTAGTAAAATCAGTGATGAAAATGCTGCCGGGTGAAGACATAATATACTTTGGCGACACCGCCCGCGTACCATACGGTATTAAGTCTGTTGAAACCATTCGTGAATATGCGTTTCAAATAACCGATTTCTTGGTAAAAAAACAGGTAAAAATGATTCTTATTGCCTGTAATACAGTTGCCGCTGCTGCGGAATCCTTATTGGTTGATCGTGTTGCGAAAAAAAATATTCCTGTTCTTGGGGTAATTGATGCCGGAGCAAAAGCTGCTTTAGAAGTGCCGTCAAATCACAAACGAATCGGTGTAATTGGAACACTGGCAACGGTTGGTTCCGGCGCTTATGAAAAAGCGATTCAGGAAAAAAATCAGGACATTTCCGTTTTCTCGAAAGCGTGTCCGCTTTTGGTTCCTATAGCAGAAGAAGGTTGGGCTGATACTGATATTGCCAGACAAACGCTCGAAATTTATTTAGAATCCTTTCAGGATAAAGAATTAGATGCACTCATTTTGGGTTGTACACACTATCCTTTATTCAGGCAACAAATTTTAAGTGTTCTAAAAAACCCGTCTCTAGAAATTGTTGATTCAGCAGATTCCATTGCACTTAAAGCAAAAGAAGTACTTACAGAGAAAAAACTTATCAACACCCAAGAAAAAGGCAGTTTTTCTTGTTATGTGAGCGATAAACCTCAACGTTTTCAACATTTAGCTGAATTGTTTTTAGGTGAAGCTGTCCGCAGAGTTGAAGTAATTTCTTTACCTGTTTAATACAATCTACAGCAGATTACTAGCCAGATTAGCCAATTCCGATCGTTCACCTTTTTTCAAATTAACGTGAGCATGAAGTGCATGGTCACTTATACGCGCGATTAAATGCGAAAGTCCGTTCGATTGGGAATCCAAATAAGGCGTATCAATCTGAAAAATATCTCCTGTGAAAACTATTTTGGTATTGTCACCTGCTCGGGTAATAATCGTCTTCACCTCGTGAGGTGTCAAATTTTGGGCTTCATCAATAATAAAAAAGATATTTGAGAGACTTCTTCCGCGAATGTAAGCCAATGGCGCTAAATGGATTTTATCCTGATCTACCATTTCCTTAATTCGTTTGTATTCTTTTTCATTTTCTTTGAATTGACTTTTCACAAACTCGAGATTATCCCAAAGCGGTTGCATATAAGGGTCAATTTTTGATTTAACATCGCCGGGTAAATATCCAATATCTTTATTCGAAAGCGGAACTATCGGTCTGGCCACAAAAATTTGTCTGTAATTGGCTCTACGTTCTAATGCACCTGCCAATGCCAGCAATGTTTTCCCTGTTCCTGCTGCACCCGACAGTGTAACCAGTTTAACTTCATCGTTCATTATGGCATGCAGGGCAAATGTTTGCTCCGCATTTCTTGGGGTGATTCCGTACGCAGGTTGTTTTAAAATCCGCTCTATTGATAGTGTTCGTTGGTTATAAAATGCCAGCGCAGATTTATTTCCGCTGCTAAAAATGTAATACTGATTCGCTTTTGGTACATCTTCAAAAAACTCCTGAACAGGAACCGATTCCTGCGCATACAGCTTATCAATCAACGCAGATTCTTTTAGTTTTATCTCCTTATATCCAATATCTAAGTGATCCGGATTTTTAATCTTGCCTGTTTCATAATCTTCTGCATCAATATGCAAGGCGCGAGCTTTTACGCGTAAATTGATGTCTTTTGTAACTAGAATTACCGGACGGTTTTTAATCTCATCTTTTATTTTGAGAACAGCATTTAAAATCCGATGGTCGTTCTTAGTTGTGCTGAAAACTTCATTTGCATTAATCTGTTGATTTTTGGCATCCTGTATAACTTTCAATTTCCCTTTTTTAGGGCCGTTTAAGGGAATCCATTCGTGTAACATGTTTTCATCAGAAAGTTTATCGAGTTGGCGCACAAACTCTCTGGCGTGCATATTTATAAGTGTATTTCCTTTTTTGAACTGATCTACTTCTTCTAAAACTACTATCGGGATGGCAACATCATGCTCTTGAAAATTATGTATCGCATTAAAATCGTGTAAAATTACTGATGTATCGAGTACAAATACTTTTCGTTGTTTACGGGGCATACTTAGCTACTTTTAGGTTGCGATTTACAAGCGTACAAAGCAATGGCTGCGGCAACTCCCGCATTTAAACTTTCGGTTTCACCATTTGAATACGCAGGAATAAAAACGGTTTCTCGTTGGTCTTGAATAAGCGACTCCTGAATTCCATTACCTTCGTTCCCAATTACAATCAACGATTTTTTAGCGAAGTTGATTTCATGTAAAGGAGTAGCCGAATCGTCCAAACGCATTAAATAAACCTTGAATCCAAACTGTTCAGCCAAGGTTAAACTATCATCCAACGAAGCGGAACAAAACGGCAATGCAGCAAGCGTACTCATGGTACTTCTTACCGTTTTGGGATTAAATAAATCTACGGTTCCGGTACCTAATACAAGTGCATCTACGCCAAACCATAAGGCGTTTCTTACGATGGTTCCTAGGTTTCCCGGATCTTGAATGGCATCTAAAGCGAGAATTAACTCAGCATTATTTAGAATTTCATTCAGATTCATTTCATCAGGCATCGAAACCACAGCGATAACACCTTGTGATTGCCGGGTTTGGCTATATGTATCAAACTCCGATTTGCTTACCCAAAATGTTTCTTTTTCCGGAAAGAGGATGTCGGAATTCTCGGGTTGAACTATAAATTGAATGGATTCAGGGTTCGACACGATGTGCTGTCCAATGGAGCGATAACCCTCTGCAACATAAAGCTTAAGCTCTTGTCGATATTTTCGTTGCTCTAATTTTCTCAATAATTTGGCTTTCGCCTTTGGCAGTGCTAAAGCAAGCATGCTTTAGTATATTGATTCATGCACTTTCAGAAAAGAAAACTTTGAAGAAAAATCATTTTTTTTTCACTTTACTTCTATTTGTATCGATTTTTTCTTCAAATCGTGTTTCAGGGCAAGTATTTACACCAGGGATAACTTCTATTTCTGAGTTTAAACGAGAGCTCGATAATTTTAATTGGTCGTATAAAACTGACGGAAACTGGAATTGGAAACAACACTCTCTCGGATTTACATCAACGTTAAATAGCCGACTTTTTTTATTTAATAAAATTGCTCAAAATGTTCAGGATGAGACCTTAGCAAGCGTTTGGAGTAATCATAAACTCACAAAAACGCTGTTTTTATTTACTAATTCTGATTATTACTCATTCACCAATACCGATGTAACCACATTTCAAACACGTGCCGGAATAGGATTCCGTTTTTGGGACATTTCGTTGAAACCAAGTTTGGGATTTTATTCCGATACGCGTAGTAAACGAACCGATCAGGGTTTGCAAATGGCCTTACAGACTCAATCAGCCCCTATTCAATTGGATGATGATTTTCGCACCCAATTTAACGGACAAATTCTTTACGCTGATTTAGAACCCAGAACATTTCACCAAACATTTGTCCAATCTCGAACCAATTATCAGACTCAGGAGTTATCCGTTTCGCTAAACGGAACGTATTCATTTAATGAACGCGATAGTTATCAGCCGAGCAGTTTTTTTAATCGGAACATCACCGATATCATAGAAAAAGTAATCAGCGATACTACGAAATTTCAACTGTCTTTAAATACGCAGCTGAACGATGAACTTCGATTCAGTTTTACGGGACTTTCTTTATATAACATTAGAAATTTTGAGAATAAACCGCTTACCGAATCCACCGAAAACAGCATTATTGATACCAGATATACTCGTCAGGAAATTGAAGGGATTACAAGTTTAGACTTTAATTACGGGTTAACTCAAGGGCAAATTGGTTTACGCTATGCCATTTCGGGATTGGATGCAAAAATTACGCGCACGCTCAATATTTCAGACGAACAATTAACTCGCCGTGATGAACAACTGCGTAACACCTTTTATAATCAGGAAATTACCGAGCTTTTTGCAAAAAGCAGTTGGAATCTAACCGCTTCGCAATCCATAAATGCCAATGCCACTATTTCAATACTTCGCTTTGATACACCGGAAACTAATTTTGATGATCGTGATGAATTATTCACAGCTTTGGAAGTTGAACATAAATTTATCAGCGGCTCCAGTTATCAAACTTCTATTTTACTTTCTGGAGAAACCTACCATCGCGTTTTCTTATTCAGCCAAAGAAGTATAGAAAACAACAAAAGGCAAAGTTTACGATTACAGCCATCCATGATTTGGTTTCCGACAAAACGAATCAGATGGGCTAACCAATTTTTAGTACGAGCCAATTATACGGTGT
Source organism: bacterium (assembly GCA_006226965.1). Classification (GTDB taxonomy): domain Bacteria; phylum Bacteroidota; class Rhodothermia; order Balneolales; family M1805; genus M1805. The sequence goes on from SBGQ01000165.1 coordinate 13,294, forward strand.
ACGATTTCCAAAGTACTGACGGAACCATTCGAGACCAATCTTCACGCGAATGGGGATTAAGCTCAGACATCCGTTGGGAATTCGTAAATAATTGGTTTGCTAACATTTTAGTCTCAAGAAATCGCTTATTAATCGGACAATTATTCTGGAACGAATTCAGTGAAACCCCCATTGATACCCTAACAACAACACGAGTTGAAACAGCTTTGGAATGGCAAAAACAAGGTGTATATGCGAAAGTTGGGATGCGGCTTTTTATTAAAGACGATTACGTTCCAGTTACAGTTCTTCAGCTAAACAACGAAACCGAAAACCTTACGCGTTTTGTAACCGGAAACCAACAGACATTTCAGTTTGGCCCAATGGTTAGTATTCGATGGACATCATCCAAATACGGAGAAGTTAGCGTGGACGGATGGCTGCAATTGCAATATTTACGAAACCAATGGTATGTAGAAGTTCCAAATAACTTCCAAAGCGCTCTTTCTGAGGATGAACGATTCAAACGAACCCGTATCTTTCCGAATCTTAGCATCCGAACCAAACTCTTCCTGTAAGTATTCATGATTTTAGACATCATCGACATTTTAGGGCTCATAACCTTTGCCATTTCCGGTGTTTTAACTGCCCAATCAAAAAAAATGGACATCTTTGGAATTTTCACAATTGCTTTCGTGACTTCTGTTGGCGGCGGAACTTTGCGTGATGTCTTAATCGGCACCACTCCGGTTGGCTGGATGAACAATCTCATTTATGTCTATACCATTATGGGAAGTGTCATTTTTGCCTTGATGTTCAACAAAATACTCTCTTATTTGCGCACTTCTTTTTTCTTGTTTGATACAATTGGAATTGGCTTATACACTGTTTACGGGGTTCAAAAAGGATTAAGTCTTGGTTTACACCCGGTAATTTGCATCTTCCTCGGAACAATAAGTGCCAGCTTTGGAGGTGTAATTCGAGATATTTTGTGTAACGAAATCCCCATCATTTTTCGGCAAGAAATTTACGCAACAGCCTGCATATTCGGCGGAATTGTGTATTTCGGTTTAGAAGCCCTGCACTTAGAACACAATTTAGTGCTCATCTTATCTGTGCTTTCTGTTATTTCTGTCAGAATTATTGCGGTAAAATACAAGCTAAGCTTCCCTGCGTTTTATTAAATACCGGTTCTATAAACAGCAATGTCTTCCGGAAGAAGACATTACAAAATAATATTTGAGAACTGTATTTATTTAACTGCGAGCATATCGTTGTTGGAGAAACTCTCAGGTGAAATACTATCCAAACGCACTTTTAAGTGATTCATAAACGTAAGATATTCAACCATAAGTTCAGTTTCGATAGGTTGTGCCGGCGGATTGTATTGTTTATATGGGTCAACCTGAGTTCCGTTTTTCCAAAAGCGGTAACACAAATGTGTTCCCGATGCCAAACCGGTATCTCCCACATAACCGATAACCTGACCCTGTTTTACTCGTTTTCCTGTTTTAATACCAGCCGCCAATTTTGAGAAGTGTAAATAACCGGATTCAAAAATGGAATTGTGACGGATTTTCACAAAATTTCCGTTGTTTTTGCCGTAGCCGGCTTTTTCAATAATTCCATCAGCAACGGCATAAACCGGAGTGCCTTTCGGAGCTACATAATCGGTTCCCAAATGTGCTTTATAGGTTTTTAAAACCGGGTGAAAACGGCGTTTTGTATATCTGGAGCTCACGCGTGAATATTTCAACGGTGCTTTTAAAAATGTTTTTTGAAGACTGTTTCCATGTTCATCGAAGTAACGTGCACGGCCATTGTCTTCAAATCGAAAAGCATAATAGGTATCGCCGCTTTGGTTAAATCGAGCAGCTTTAATAATCGCATCGCCGGTTGGTTTCTCATCAATAAACTCTCGTTCCAAAATTACCTGATAGGAATCTCCTTTTTGAACGCGATAAAAATCGACCTGCCAAGCAAATACTTCAGCTATTTGATAGGCTAGCTGTGGATCTAAATCCTGTTCCATCAAACTGGCATACAAAGACGACTCGACTACACCGGCGGCAATGTGTTCTTTGTATTCTGATGGCTTTGTTCCGGTAACTGCAAAAATGCTGTCATCTAAAGCTACTTTCACATAATCACGCATCGAGGTTTCGTAAATGAAATACATCGGTTTATGTGTGCTATCCGCTTTTCTTACTACATGATATGGATTTCTGATACTTAAATTTCTAAAGTTGAACACTTTTTTTGAGCGTTTCGCCACTTCGTGTATATCAACCATAGAAACCGTTTTCGCGGAGAGAATGGAATACAAAGTTTCATTTCGTTTAATTCTTCCGCTTTCAATAATCAGGCTATCATCCGAAAAAATGCCAAATGGATATGCTGTTAATTCCGGCTCTTCTACACTATTGGTGTCAGCAGTAACTACTTCCTCTTCTTGATAGGTATCTATGTATTGTGGTTGTGTGGAGAAATACACAATCCCTAAAACAACTATGACGCTTAAAACTGACAGTACAAGTTTATTATCCTTCAAAACAATTTCTTTAGTTCTTATTTGTGCCGCGAATTACGGACAAAACCCTTGCAGGATTCATGCCTAAATTCGAGCGGAGCAAAATTCTACATATTTAACGTTCAATCCAAACTTTAGCAGCCATTAATTTGTAAAATCAATGGAAACACTTCCAAGTACATCATTTTACTATACTTAAGACCAAAACCCTAGCTAATTCCATTAAAATACCAGTATTAAAACGAGCGACTATTTATTTCGCCGTGTTTTGAGCTTGTTTTGCCTGAATCTTTTTTAATAAAACCGCGCGGGCAATTTTTCCTTTTGAAATTCCAAAATAAGCACCAATTGCCGCCGCAATAATCACAATTGTAAATAAAACAGGTTGCAAATCAGACACTCCAACTTCTTCACGAATCAAGATTTGAAGCACTATTGGCAGTGCAAAAATAAAACTCATCACATAGGGAAAATATTCATGTGTAAACGCTTTCGTTAAAAAACGTTTTCCTAATGCATAATTAACCGGAATAATAGTAACAACTAAGCCAAGCCAGGTTCCGACTCCATATAAGCCGCCCAACTCTACATATTGATAAAAACCATGAGTAAAAACGTAATACAAAGCTCCCATCATTAACGTGAGGGCACTATAAGCAAACATTCTAGGAAATTGATTCTGCATCATTTGTTTATTTCTTTACAATCCATAACTCCGGATTCAAATTCTCCTTGTCTTGCCGAATCATCAAGAAAACCGCACTTCCCTTCGGAGAATAATTGTCACCGCCTTTTCCAACCAAATCACCGGCTCTTACAAACATGTCTTTCCTCACTGTTACCTCAGTCAGATTTCCGTAAACCGTGTTAAATTTACCGTGGTTTACTATCACTACATCACCATAACCTTTAATAGGAACAACTCCAAAAACAACACCGTCATGAATCGCATATACATTTGCTTTAGGTTCTGTAGCAATTTCAACCCCATGATTCATGATTTTCGTTCGGTAAACCGGATGTACAATATTTCCATACTTAGCAGAAATAACTCCGGATTCCACCGGCCAAGGTAATTTACCTTTTGCTTTAGCAAACGAATCTTCCAAATTTTTCACTTCAGCTTCTGACAAAGTAGCACCGGAAGTATTTACAATCGGTTTCTCGTACTTCGCAATTTCTTCTTTTCGTTTATTGGCGTCAGCAATTTTTCGGGCTTCTTCGAGGCGGCGTAAGCGTTCCGCTTCCAACTCTCTCAAACGCTTTTCTTCAGCAACCCGAACTTTAATTTCATCTGCAATCAACTTGTCGAGTGTGGAGTTCATCGAGTCCAATTCTTTTTTGGTACTCACCAACAACGTTTTCAATTTCGTTCGGTTTCTTTGTATAGCCAACACCAACTGGTCTTGCTTTTTTCGTTTGGTATCTAACTTATTTCGCTCTGTTTTTTGCTCAGCTAATACCTGTTTGTTCTTTGCGCGACTTTGTTCCAACTCCGCTTTTTTTTCCGATAAAGCTTCTTGTTTAGATTTAATTTCATTGGCTTGATTTTTTCGATGCTCCGCAAATTTCTTGAGATAAAACGAACGGGATAACATTTGCGAAACCGATTCTGCAGCAAGAATAAGGGCTAATTCTCCCGTTCTTCCATGTTTATATAAATAAATCAGAGCTTTTTTATAGTTCGCAATTAGTGCGTTTAATTCCTCAACTTGACGTTCGTATTCCGCTTGGGTTAAGTTGATTTCTTTTTCGATGGAGTTGGATTCTTCGGTTAGTTTTTGAATAACCTGCATTCGTAAAGCCACTTCTTTTTCGAGCTTCACAAGCTCACGAGTCATTTCCTCAAACTGTTGTGCCGATTCACTTAATTGCGATTCATACGAATCTAACTGCTTTTTTAATTCTTCAATTTCGGCGCGGGCTTTGTTCTGCTCCTGACGTAATTTCAGGCGCATCTGTTCGTAGTTTTGAGCCATTGCGATATCCGTTAACAGCAATAAGCATAGGCTTGCCGCAACGAGTTTAGCAACATAAACGATTGAACTTACCCTCAGACCTTTCATAAGCGCTCCAAATGTACGCTTTTTGGCAACTCAAAATAGACTACTTTTTCTTCTGCTGATTCCCGAAAATCAACCAACGCAATCGATAAACGTGTAGAAGCTTCTCTTCCGAATACCACTAAGCGTCTGGCAATTCCTCTTCCAGATTTTAAATTGGCATGGTCTGAAAACTTAACTTTCGTAAACGAAATATCTGTTCCGTCTCCTTGGATTTCTGTAAAACCCAAATTTTTACGAATAACTGAACCGCTTAAGCCTTCAAACGAATCGGTTAATTGATAAAAACCGGTGTTTTCCATCACTTTTGTTTCTGATGAAAACAGACGTTCAGGAAAGAACAAATCATATAAATGATAGGGTACAAAACCGCTCGAAAAAGAATCACCATATTCCTGTTTCGACATTTTGATAAGCGTTTTATCAATTTTATTGTATTCAACAACGGAATCAGCATCAACAAATAATTGAACCGCTTCTATGCCGATAGGATTTTTAAAACTCATTAAACAATAGGTTTTATTGGCTTCAAACTCTACCGTAAAACGCTCGCTCGCCTGCTGCGAACTAAATAAGACTTTTGCTTTACCGGATAAATACGCAGGTTCATTTAAGGTAAAAACATCGTTCAGACTTTTTGAACTTTCGGTAAAACTCTCTTCAACAGTCGTTTCTTTCGTTGATTTTTTGAACACTCCACAAGAAACCGACACCGAAATTAGAAATCCTAAAAGAACTGTGTTTTTATTGAACATTTCCCACTTTTTCTTTGAGATGAGTTCTGTTGGGTTCCAATTCCAAGGCTTTGTTCCACCAAGATTTGGCTTCTTCAATAGCGCCTAATTTTTCGTGAACATCGCCCATGTGCTCAAAAACTTCTGCGCTGGCGCCACCGGCATCAATCGCTTTTTGGATGTAAATTTTAGCGTCATCAAATAAATCATTTTGATATAAAATCCATCCGTACGTATCTAAAAATGATGCATTATCAGGTTCAATATCTAAACTCTTCTTACTCATAAGCTTTGCCTCGTTTAGTTTTTCTCCACGAACGCTTAAGTAGTAGGCATAATTGTTCAGAGCCGTAGCATTATTGGGGTCGAGTTTTATGGCCGCATCATACGCTTCCGATGCTTTCGGCCAATTATCTTCCTGATGAAAAACATCACCCAGAATAGTTTGAATTACAGATTTAAACTCTCTTCTTGCCGGCATAAACGTGGCATTTTTTAACCACTTAATTGCATTTTGATTGTCATTCAAAGAAAAATAGGCCACTCCTACTGCATATTGTACAAATGCATTTTCGGGAACGGCTGCGTCTAAAGCGGTGGATTTTTCAACCACTAAACTGAATAAACTGTTACGTAAATACAACTGAACCAATTCCAACCAGGCATTTTGATGATTCTGGTTTATTTGAATGGTTTTTTCGAGATAGGCCTTTGCTACCAACTCATCATTCAATGTCAAACAAAGCGTTCCTGCCAAAAAGTAGCCATCGGCTATATCGGGATATTGATCAATTAACGATTGTGCTAGTTTTAATGCATTTTTTGCAGACTCTTGTTCGCCTGCCGCATTCATTTGTGCTTGATAAAACTCTACAAACTGCTGTTTTGTTATAAATCCAAACTCTTTGGAGTTCATGATGGTTTGTGTCAATTCACCAACCAAATCCATTTTTTTTTCGTTGATGTATAACGACAGCAGTAATTGATAAGCCTGAGTATAACCCGGATTTCTTGTTAACAATGCTTTTAAGGTCTGGGCTGCATCAGCCGATTTCCCTGCTGACAATTGCAATTCTGCCAATGAATACGTCAACTGTGTATCTTGCGGATTCAGTTCTGCCAATATACTTAACTCAACAATAGCCGAATCTCGTTTTCCCATTTGAGTAAAGTTCAAATACCGATGATAATGCGATGGCTCATCGGTGCCGTATTGTTTAATAATTCCGGCATAAACACTATTCGATTTCTCTAAATTGGCATTTTTTGCATATAAATCAGCCAATTTATAACGCAACTCAATCTTCGCATCGTACCTGTCGATATAGCGTTGCAGTTCATCAATCGCTGCACTTAGGTTCGCATTCTTTTCGTGTATTTCTACCACTTTTAAGCAATACCAAATATTTTCCGGCTCTTGCTTTGCAGCTTGATTGGCATAATAAATGGCATTACTCGGGTCTTCAATGGCCAAATACGCATCTGCTAACGCGTATTGAATCCCGGCTGAATTCGGCAACTTTATCATGGCATTGGTAAGCAAATCTAAAGCATCGTTGTACTCACCGTTTTGGAAAGCAATAATCCCGTCTAAATAAAAGGCTTTTGCTTCTGTTGAATCTTCGGATGTTACCGGATAATCGTCTGATTGTACGGGCTGATTTTGTACCACATTTTGCGTGGTTTTAGAACCGGAACAAGCGGTAATAACTATTAAAAGTCCGACTATTGCTAAGATTTTTTGCATGCGCAAAGGTAAGAAATGTAATTCATCTGTATTTCGCATTGTTAAGGAATTACGTTCTATTCGTATCAAACTCATTTCGCCATTTTTTTAGTGATGAAAATGCGTGCTTCATCCCCGAACCATACCAAGAAAACCATTCACCGTTTACAAGTTCTATTTTTGCATTTGGCAACAACATTTGAACGTCTAAGCGATGCTTTTCTCCAAATGGAAAAGGTTCAGAACTTAATAAAACCAATTCAGGGTTCAACTCTTGGATTTTTTCTGCATTCAATTCAGGGTAACGAGTTAAATCACCGCACCGGTTTACAAGACCAAAGGTTTTCATCACATCATTGATATAGGTATCGTTGCCAACACTCATCCACGGATTTTTCCAAATGAAATACATGGTTTCCACTGGTGAATAAAATTGCTCCGGTAATTCTAGCTGAATTTTTTCTATCAACTGTTTTGTTTCACTTGTTCTGTGTACTGCTTTGCCGATTCGTTTTAACTCTCGAAATGCATCAGAAATCGTATGAATTTCCGTTACCAAAACCTTTGCAAACGTTTGAATAGCAAGAACATCTTCATGTCTGTTTTCTTCTTTATTGCATATTACTAAATCGGGATTAAGCGCTTTAATGTTATCAATATTTGGATTCTTAGTACCTCCAACAATCCGGACTGATTCTAATTGCTTTAAAGGGTGAATACAAAAACGTGTTCTCCCAACCAGTTCATCACCAAGATTAATATCAAACAAAAACTCAGTGAGGCTTGGGACTAAAGAAACTACTCTCATACTATGAATAGCTTTTTATTATAGATTCTGCCTGCCGAACGTAGGAACCTCCAAATAAATTCACATGAACTAAAATCGGGTATAACTGATACAATTTTATTCGTTCAGAAAAGCCTGCATTCAAGGGATTTTCTTCCTGGTAAGCATCATAAAAATGCGTTGAGAAGCCGCCAAACAATCTTGTAAAAGCCAATTCCATTTCACGATGTCCGTAATAAATAGCCGGATCTATAATTCCGACTCCCGATGTTTTAGAACAAATAATATTCCCGCTCCATAAATCGCCGTGGAGCAATGCCGGTTTTTCATTAGGAATTAAATCCTCCCCTTTTTTTGAAACCTGAAACGCCTTTTCCAACCATATTGAATCCATCAAAGATGAATCAACTGCTAATTTCAATTGGGGATACATTCGCATTTCCCACAAAAACTCTGAAAACGATGATTTATACTCGTTTTTTTGATAAAGCCGACCGATATAATTATCGTGATCAAGCCCGAAATGCGAAAATGTTACCGAATGAAGTTTTGCCAAACCCCTGCCTAACTGCTCAAATGATGCAGAAGTAAATGGTTTTTCATCAACAAATTCTAATACTAAAAAGCTTAATCCGCCATCTAAAACACCGTAATCTAACACACGAGGCACAAATAATTCCTGTGCATGATGTTTCAACATTGCCAATGCTGTTGCTTCTTTTTGAAACATATCAGACGGAACATTGGCATTGTATTTTACAAAAACGGCTCCTTTATCTTTAAAATCGAGTCGAATAGCCTGATTAATATCACCGCCTGAAATCCCCTGATAGGAAAGTATTTTATCAGAAAATCGCTCTTCCAGCGCAGCGAATAAAGTATTTGTCATTGAATAAACGGTTTTAACTGATTCAACAGTTCTTCACTGGAACGTTTCACCATTTGATAGACATTCTCAAAACCTTGTGCACCACCGTAATAAGGGTCCGGAACATTTATATCGCCGTTTGCCAATTCATCGAATTCCCGCATCAATATCACTTTTTCTTTGTGTTCTTTTTTGTGTGATTGATACTCGATATCACGTTTGTTTTGTGAATCCATCGGAATAATCAAATCAAAATAATCCAAATCGAAAGTTTCGAATTTTCGCGAGCGTGATAGTAATTCTACTCCGTGCTTTAAGGCAGCTTCTCGGCTTCTGGAATCCGCTTTTTCTCCTGCATGATATGCTGATGTACCCGATGAATCTATTTCAAAATATGCTGATAAACCTTGTTCTTTTACGATATGTTGGAAAACACCTTCAGCTGTCGGGCTCCTGCAAATATTTCCCAAACAAACGAAAACAATTTTATACGGATGCTCTTTTGTGATTGGCCTCAACACCGAATCAGGTAATACTTTACTCATTAGATACATTCAGATTTAATAACTCTTCCGGTGATTTTCCAAGATTTTTTAATTCAAATTCGATGGAAGGAACCATTTCACTATCAGGATATTTTTGTATAAATAAACGATATACCAACTCAGCCCGCTTATAATCTTTCACATATTCAGCATAGGTAAAACCCTGCAAAAACAATGCTTTCGATGCAAGTGTATGTTCAGGGTATTCTCTCTGAAATTGCTCCAGCAATTTGGCACTTTCCACATAATTTTTAAACTGATCTGCTTCTAACATGGCGATGTTGTATAAAAACAGCGGAGCGAGTGTATCTTGCGGAAAAGCGGACACAAACTGGTGGTATTCATCTTTCAACTTCTTGGCATCTGCCATCTTTTCTGATGCTGAACGATTTGTATCGTTTTCATCCATTAAAACCCATTCTAAACCTTTAATTCGTTCCACTTGTTTTTCTTTTTTGTTGAATCCTGAACAAGCATTCATCATCGATAAAACAAATAAAATCAAAACTATACTACTGTTCATTTTATAAAATG
>SBGQ01000090.1 GCA_006226965.1 bacterium
ACGGTAAAGCCATTACTGAAGAGCCGTGTGAAGCGAGAGTTTCAAGCACGGTTCTGTGAGGACGTGGGGGTGCAATTCCCCCGCGTTACTCGATTGTAGGCTGGGCTTCTTGTTATAGTCGTTTAAGTTCGTCTATCAGCCAAATCAGTTTTTGTCTCGCTACTCCAATAATATCAATATAAGTTCTAAATTGAACATCTTCTCTTTCGTTATGAGAACTAATGTTCTCTTTCACTCGTCCTCCTAGTAAAATGATTTCTATCTTTTGATTGTGATAGTAAGTGTTTAAGTCGTCTCGATATTCAATGGCTTGTTTTTCCGTCTCCCTTGTTAGAGTGAAACTAGGTCTTTTAAATTCAATTAAGCATAGTTGTCGGGTTAAATTACGACCGAATAATAAATCTGGTCTTTTATCAGGGTTATTACCTATATATTTTTTGTTCAGTACTTTTTCAATAGCTTGTTTCATTCCTGTATCTGAAAAGATCACAGAATAGTCATCGCCAAGCAACCAAGTATTGTTTTCAAAAGCTTTGTGAATTGTCTTTTCCAGTGTTTTTGGATTATCAACCAAAATATTCAGTTCATCTAAAAACCTAAGTCGGTTTAATGCCTGACTTGTAACAATGCTCATTTCTAAAATTCCAAATTCAGAAAGAGCATCTGCAAATTTCTCTATGTCTCCGTCTCGTGTGTCTTGGATATTTTGAATTATGTCCCAATAGTGGTCTTTTTCCATTGCAGAAACTGTTACAGAAATAACTGTGTTTATCCTGTCTTCCGTTTCACCGTAGAATTTTTCAAGAACTTTGTATAAAGCCTTTTTAGCAAATGGTTGTTTGTATTCAGGAAGTTTTTCGAGTTCTTTATTGATTTTACGCTGATACCTGGCTCTCGCCATTTTCATATCGGTAACAAAGACTTCATCAACTGAACTTTTTAACTTTTCTGTTGTCTCTGCTGTAACCTTTTGATATAATTTGCTGTTGTCAATTACAGCTCCAAAGTCGGCTGTCAAGTCTTCTTCTAAGTCATCACAAATCAATTCACCGTAAACTCTATTTTGTAATTTTTTCGGAATGATTTCATCTTCTACCAAGAAATTTTGCGGTCTTCCAATGATTTTATTATTTACTCTTACTACAATGCCGGCTTGTTTCACAGGTTTTTCAGTAATTGTATAATTTAAAGTAGCCATCTTACCATCTGGTAACTCTATTCTTTCAGAGAATGATTTTCCTTGCAAGTCAAGAACTCCAATATTTTCACCATTAATTGTTATATTAAAATCGGTTTCACGACCGTAATCTCTTATTAATAATTCTTTTAGTCTGTCGGGGTTGGGATAGTTTAGATTTTGATTTAGCCCTTCAAGTGTGATTATAGTCCCGTGTAAATTTTCGTCACAGTCTTCAACTGAAATATGTAGAGGAACTTTCTCTAAATCGTAACCTGCTTTTGCTAATTCGTCTTTATTGATAATGATAAGTGTCTTTTTACCTGCCGCAAATGTTTCAACTTTCATTTGAGTTGCAACCATAAGACCTGCAAACTTTCCAATTCCTTTGCGTCCTTTTACTTTTCTATTTTTAAGGTAGGAAATACTTCCCTTTCTTGAAGTTCGACTATTTGCAATGTTCAGATACTCGTTTCTAACTTCTTTTTCTTTCATACCTGAACCATTGTCTTTAATGGTTACTGTCGGATTGACTGTTAAATCGTCAGGTAATAGAATATCTACATTTTCAGAGTCAGCATCATAAGAGTTGTCAATAAGTTCCTTAGTCGCTTCTTCGATAGAGCGATACGTTTCACCGAGCAGTTCTGCTAGTTTCGGGTCAACTTTAAAATGTGCTAATTTACTCATAATTATTTTTTTAAAAACTTGAATATGCTTTTAATACATTTTGTCCAAGTATTTTGGCAGTAATTAGATAGAGAAATTGTTTTGGCTGAGTAGTTAAAAACTCACTCATTAACCACTGTTCCTTGTCAGAAAAGATTTTATCAAACATATATGGATGATAACGAGTAATTGAACCAAGAAAAAACATCGTATTATAAATAATTATTTCAGGTGAAAATCTGTGGGTAGGATGGTTCGATATGTAGAGCGTGTAACCATCATTCCCAATAAAATACCAAATGCCCAAAGTTCTTAGATGAAGCGAAAGCTGATAATATGAATTTCGGGTTACATTGTATGAGGTAGTAGTAATACTTTCTTGCAGGTAGTATACATCGTCTTCCAAAATGATATTATAACCACGAGCTTGCAAAGAGGGTATTTCACTTGCTTCTGCTATAACTTTAGCTTTGAAGATAAATGTTTTAGCTGATTTAAATACCTTGTAGTCATCAAGCCTAAAAAAAATTTCATTAATCGTATAGATTTCGCTGTATGCTCTATGAATACCAACGCAATGAATTAAATAATCTTTAATATTGTGTGTTAAATCTAAAGGGGTATTAATTCCGTCAATTACTTCGTGCAGTTCACAACTAACATTTTTTAAATGTGTTTTTTTCCTTGATATAGTAATTGTTGAGTGAATAAATCTATTGTTGTGTGTTTCTTTTAGCCCGTGCATATAACTTACTCTACCATATCTCTTTTCAAGATTAATTACAACTTTTGAAAGGTTGAGGAATGAATAGTAATAGAGTAGCGGTTTTGATCGTACTGGACTATTTTCAGCAGCAGCATAGAAATTTTTTGACTGTTCAAGCAAAGAATTCATAAACTCCTTTTCATAGTTAGTTTTCTTTATGATATAGTCCCAAAATGCCCAGATTTCAGAAATTACAAGTTTTTTATGGTTCCCTAAGTATATATTGTTTGACTGTCTTGTGAAAAGAGGAAAGCCAAATTTTGGTTCTATTTCTGTCATATTGAATGTTTGTTTTGTCGTTTTTAGCCTTGCCCAACACTAGATTTTAACCTGAGTAAAAGTAAAACTATTTTCCAAATATGCGCTACTAATCCGCTAAGTACAACCCATTAAAAAAGGCGACCGAAGCCGCCTTATTGGGTGTACGTTATGTGTCGTGTAGAATAGGAACCGAAGTCCCCACGTCTCTGGGTTACTTTTTTAGCTTACATCGCTACGGCATTTACCTCGCCCAAGAAGCGTTCTGCGTCGAGGGCGGCCATACAGCCGGTGCCGGCTGCGGTGATGGCTTGGCGGTAAACCTTATCCTGGGCGTCGCCACAAGCGAAGACGCCCGCTACATTGGTTTTGGAACTGTCGGGCTTGGTGATGATATAACCCTGCTCGTCCATGTCGATATAGTCTTTGAAGATCCACGTATTCGGGGTATGGCCAATCGCCACAAAGAAGCCCTGTACGTCGAGTTTACGCTCTTCACCGGTGCGGTTGTTCTTCACAATGGCACCTTCTACCACCTGGTCGCCTAAGATTTCGGCCGTTTCGGTTTCAAACAGTACCTCGATATTCGGTGTGGTCTCTACGCGGTGTTGCATGGCCTTAGACGCGCGGAAATGGTCTTTGCGCACAATCATGTAGACCTTATTGCAAATCTTCGCCAGGTAAGACGCTTCCTCGCAAGCGGTATCGCCAGCACCAACAATCGCTACATCTTTACCGCGGTAGAAGAATCCGTCGCAAACAGCACAAGCTGAAACGCCACCGCCATTGCTCTTGAATTTCTCTTCAGAAGGGATGCCCAACCACTTGGCCGAAGCACCGGTAGCGATGATCACCGTCTCGGCAATGATCTGCTTGCTTTCGTCGACCGTCACTTTAAACGGACGAGCAGAAAAGTCTACCGAGGTCACCAATCCAAAACGGATATCGGCACCCAAGCGCTCGGCTTGTTGTTTAAAACTGGTCATCATCTCCGGACCTTCAACCCCGTTAGGGAAGCCCGGGTAGTTTTCTACTTCGGTGGTGATGGTAAGCTGTCCGCCCGGCTGCATGCCTTCATACAATACAGGTTTCATGTCGGCACGCGCTGCGTAAATAGCAGCAGTATACCCGGCTGGGCCGGAGCCTATGATAAGGCATTCAAGGTGTTCTATTTGCTCTGTCATGACTGACTTTTAAAATTTTGTACGAATTTGACCAATTCAGAGCAAAAACCTGACACATTTTATGAACATCCTGCGGATGGCAGAGGGCAGGGAGCGGAGGGCATGGGGAAAAGGGTAATTGTTATTTAGGAATTTGAGTAGCCTTTCTAATTCGTCTTCGGAAGGAAATTATGAAGGTTGAAGTATGAATTAAGAATAAAGAATTTACTGCAGTGTTCAGTCTCCTAGAAGGGCGCAAGATTTTGCGCCCTTCTAGGAGGGATTCTAATCGGATTTATGGGCCTGTTGATGGTTC
>SBGQ01000158.1 GCA_006226965.1 bacterium
AACTTCTCTTAAATAAAAAAAGCCTGCGTAATACACAGGCTTTTTTTATTTAAGAGAAGTTAACTTAGTTACTTTATTAAAATCATTTTATTTGTCAGACTAACACTATTCGTACTCAATCTATAAAAATATACTCCAGAAGACATCCCTGTTCCATCAAAAGACACTTCGTGTAAACCAGAACTTAATTCACGGTTAACAAGTTGAGAAACTAATTTGCCGTCAATGCTATAAACGGACAAATCAACTCTTGTTGATGAAGGTAAATTGAATTTAATTATTGTACTTGGATTGAACGGATTCGGATAATTAGGATATAGTTTAATTTCTTTAGTTATGGATTGCTCTTCATCTATTCCTAATACCTCAAAATTAAATGTTATTGAATCATCAATAGCAATGAATGCTTGTTCATTTATTTGAAGTTTATCTATAAATAAAACTCCGTCTTTAAAGGAGCTCCTATCCTCTTTTTTTATTTTTAGCTGAAACTCAAAATCATCTGCTTGATTAATTTCTGTTCTTGAAATGATTCCAAAGTTCATAGGACGAGTGCCATCGGATGGTGTTGGTAAATCAAACGGATAATAAAATGTATCAAGCTCCCAATTTGATACATTTATACTTGTTGTTAATGCCTCTAATGAAAATATTTTTGCTCGTGTAAATATTCTGACAGATTTAATCGGGATATCAGAATTCAGATTAAACTTTAAATACCAGCTTTGGTCATCTGTATTTATTCCCCTGTCTATTGTAGGTGTTGCACTAACCGTAGCTAAAGGTGTTACAGAATCACATTTTATGAGTTGCTTTAAATACTGATCGATACGATATACATCCAACATACTTAAATTACCATCTCCTGTTATATCACCAAATTCACTTACATAATCAATAATCATTGCAAAACTGTCTGTATTATTATGTAATGCAAATTGTGTTGCTACTCTCTTATCATTTTCATTGATTTTCTCATTTCTATCAACATCTCCGGGAATAAACGGAGTAACTCTAATCTCTGTATTCTCAAAATAGACAATTGCCTCGTTCCCTTTATTAACTGTTATATTCTTGATGTATATAGTTGAAGCGTCTTGGCTATCATCTGGCATTCTGTCAATTGAAATTGCCATCATTCCTAAAGTATCTGAATAGGATATCTGATTGCCTGAAATGGTTACATTAATCAATCTGTCTGAGACCGGTTCTGTATCAATAGTCCAATTTAAGTTTGATAAATCCGGCCGTAAGGATATGTATTCAATCTTAATGTTAGGTGAACCTTCTATTGTAAAAGCTAATTCATTAATACTGTAATTCTTCAGCTCTAAATCATAAAGTATATAATGAGAAGTAGTACCATCAGCAGGTCCGTAGTAATTGTCATAAATAGGCGTAATTTTAAGATATGCTTCTTGCTCTCCTATTAAATCCTCATAATCAGTCCTAAAAACAACAGCATTTATATCCACCGATTTATTCACCTCTAATGAATACTTATCACCTGTTTCATAACCATTAAACCTTCCTATCAAGGCATTCTCAATAAAAAAGCTATATTCTAAATTCCCATTAGGAAAGCCTAACAGCACTTTATAGATGCCGTCTCCATCCGGGTCTTCCATTTTATAAGAAAAATCGTCTCCATTAAATGTACCTCTTATAGAAACTTTCGATTCGGATGTAGAAAAAGCTCCGTAACGAATAAGTCTTCCCATATCAACCGCATATTGCACGTTATAATCATAATTGAAATCTTGTGCTAAAGCCTTATCTATAAAACACAAACTAAATAGCATTAAAAGAACAGCTACCTGATTTTTAGAAGAACTATTTATACTTAACATACTAAATACACTTAACCTTGATTTCGTTAGAACTTACAAACAAGTAAATAAAAATCAAACATATTAACTTCCTTTTTATTCACTCAACTCTTATATAGTATTTCATTATCAACACACATCAACAATAAATAGACTAATAAAACCCGTATTTTCAGGCATGCCAAATTCCATACCTACAACCGATTTAAAAACACTGCACAGAGCAGATTTAAAAACTTTTTTTGAAGAGCTAGGATTAGAGAAATATCGATCTGACCAAGTCTTTCAATGGATGTATCAAAAAAATGTAGCTTCTATTGATGAAATGACGAATCTATCAAAACAGTTTCGAGAACAATTAAAAGAAAAGGCGAGTATATACACTATTCGTCCGGTTCAAGAACAACTTTCTTCTGACGGAACAACCAAGTTTCTCTTTGAACTTGAAGACGGAAAACGTATCGAATCTGTTCTTATCCCCGAGTTTTTTGATGACGGTGTTGCCGACCGATTAACTGTTTGTGTTTCCTCTCAAGTTGGCTGTGTGTTTGGTTGCGCCTTTTGTGCTACCGGAAAAATGGGTTTATTCCGAAATCTAAAAGTTGGCGAGATTGTTGATCAGCTAGCTTACATTAATTTGCATACACTTGAAAAGTATGGTAAACGAATTACTAATATCGTTTATATGGGAATGGGTGAACCTTTTCATAATTATGAGAATGTAATAGAATCTGCTCATATTGTTTGTGAACCTAAGAGTATTGGCTTATCTCCGAAAAGAATCACTATTTCATCTGTTGGATTAACAAAGATGATCAAACGATTTGGCGAGGAAAACCAGCCGTTTAACTTGGCTATTTCGCTTCATGCTCCTAATGATGCTAAACGTGATAAGATTATGCCAATCAATGAGTCGATGGATTTAAAATCGCTTAAGGAAGCATTACAGTTTTACTTTAAAAAGAGTCAAAATCCGATTACGTACGAATATCTTCTATTTGATCAGTTTAACGACTCAAAAGAAGACGCACAGGAATTAGCTGAAATTGCTCGCTGGGTTCCGTCTAAAATCAACATCATTATGTACAACAAGGTTTTAGACGTTGTATTAAATCGCGCTAGTGAACAACGATTAAATTCTTTCCTCAAAACACTTACTAATCTTAAAGTTCGTGCAACAGTAAGGCGTTCACGCGGAGATGATATCGACGCAGGCTGCGGTCAGTTAGCCATTCGTGAAGGTCAGCCTAAAGGCAAAACCATTGCAAAAGTGAATTAAGCTAAAACAAAAAAGGGAAGCTAAACTTCCCTTTTTTGTTTTTAAAATGTTATTCTCTTAAAGGCTCGCTTTGGAACGTTCCATCATCTGAATCCTCTTCAATATCATCTTCGTTTATTTCTTTCCAGAATTTAATTGAAGCTTTCACAATTGCTCTTACAATGAAAAAGGAAAATACGGCCATCAATCCATATTCTTGGAAAACCAAAATGGTAACGAGATATCCTATGTAAAGTAAAATCAACCCTTTTTGCTTTTTATCAACGGGACCCGTAAAGCGCGGTACTTTATCGAATGGGACAGTACTTACCATTAACAATGACAACAAAATCACTAAGGGAATTAATACACTCTTTACGCCGTTTTGAAATACATCAAAAATTTCGAATTGATTTTGAAAAGTTAAAAAGAAGGCTACGTTCATGGTTGCTTGCGCAGGAATCGGCAAGCCCCTGAAGTACGAATAATTTGCTGTTACAGCTTCTACATTAAATCGGGCTAAACGAACAGCTCCAAACAATGCTGGTAAAGAAGCTACAATAATTCCGGGTACAGCAATTTGAAATAAGGCATATTTATAAATCAAAATTCCGGGAGCAACACCAAAAGACACAATATCACTCAACGAATCTAATTCGATTCCAAAGTTACTTGTAGCATTTGCTAAACGTGCCATAAAGCCGTCCATCAAATCAAATAAACCGGCTAAAACGATAAGCCAAGCACCGAATTCAAGTTTATTTTCCATAATCATTACGATTGCCATAAACCCAGACAATAGATTCATCAGAGTAAAAAAACTTGGGACAACCGTTCTCGGAATCGGCTTTTTGAATTTCTTTTTTAGATTACGATTATAGGTACTTCTACGATTATTCACTTTTAAAATCCCTTAGAGATTAGCTAAAATGGTTTCGCCGCCAACTACCACATCACCTTCTTTTACAAGAAGGTTAACAGATTCAGGCACAATGATATCCATACGAGAACCAAACTTCATCATACCAAAAAGATAACCCGCTTTTACAGAATCCCCTTCTTTGATATGAAATGTAATACGACGAGCAATATAACCTGTAATCTGATTAAAAAACACTTTCAAACCTGATTCGTGTTTAACTCCAAACTCTGAGCGCTCATTTAATTCTGATGCTTTTTCGTGCCAAGCAACCAAATATTGACCTTTGAAATACGCTGCATATTCAACTTTACCTGTAATTGGAACACGATTTACGTGCACATCTAATGGCGATAAAAAGATGCTGATTTGAGTCCCCGGACCTTCTAAATACTTATTGTAATCTACTTTCTTAAGAACGATAACTTTTCCATCAGCCGGAGATAATAAAATATTATCGTTATCAGGAATGTTACGCTTAGGATTTCTAAAGAAATACAAGGTAAATAGTTCTAAAAAGATGGCTAAGCCATAAAGAATAAACGAAGACCAGTGATTTAAATAAACCCCAACCGCAATCAATACAAGAGCAATTATGCTCACATTTCTTATCGTTGAATACCCGTCTTTTGCGAACATGCTTAATTTCCTATTTGTCTCATTATGTCGTTAAAGGTCACAAATATAATAAGTCCGATAATGAGTACGAATCCAACTTGCTGCATTATCATTCTTATTTTTGCTGATGGTTCTCTTCTGGTTATTCCCTCATAAATCAAGAAAACTAAGTGTCCCCCATCGAGTACCGGAATCGGTAAAATATTCATTACAGCAAGAGTGAGCGATAACATCGCTGTAATCTCCCAAAAACCTCTGAAACCACCGGCATCAGTTGCATCTTTAGTGAATTTCGCTATTGCAACAGGACCACCTAAGTTTTCTTTTACAGAAATATCGCCGGAAACCAATTTTGCAAATCCGTTAACAATTCCTGTTAAAATATTCCCTGCTCTATTAACGCCAGAACCAATTGAAGCAAAGAATCCAGGATTTACGAATTCAATTTTAAAATAGCTTTCGTAATTCTGTTGAATACCAATGGTTTTGGTTTCCATATTTGGCATTACTGTTAATAGTAATGTATCGGTTGCATTTCTAACTACTTGGAGGCTTAAATCCCCTTCTGAAACTTTAATAGCATTATATAATTGAGCCCAATATTGAATTGGATTACCATCAACACCAACTACCACATCTCCGTCTTTTAAACCGGCCTGATCCGCCGGAGAGCCGGGTGCAACTGCATAAATTTTACTTGGAACTAAATCATCAATACCAAAAAATGGTTTTTTGTTCAGTAAATCGAGAAAATTTGCAGGTGCTTTTATGTCGATATGCTCACCGTTTCTGTTAATTCCAAAAACTAAATCTGAACTGGTAATTGTAGCCGGATTCAATAAATCTTGGAAATAAACAATCGTTTTCCCGTTTACCGTTTCGATTTTATCGCCGGTTTGAAAACCTATTTCTTGCGCTAATGTATTTTCTGCTACATAAAAACCGTTTATTTGATTCATTGGGATACGGACTTCCCCATAATACATGTTTAAACCACTGTAAATTACAGCAGCTAAAATCACATTAAAGATTACTCCACCTGAAATTACGATAATACGCTGCCAAACGGGTTTACTTCTGAATTCCCAAGGTTGCGGTTCTTCGTTCAGGTGTTCCACATCCATACTTTCGTCAATCATACCGGATATTTTCACATAACCGCCAAGTGGAGTTGCAGAAACGCAATAGTCTGTTTCTCCCCATTGAAAGCCAAATAAACGAGGGGGAAAACCTAATGAAAAACGTTCAACCCGCATTTTGAAGAGTTTCGCGGTAATGAAATGACCAAACTCATGAACAAAAACAAGTATTAATAAGGCAGGAACGAAAATCCCAATCGTTTTAATAATCTCTAAAATCGAATCCATTAAATAATTTTATTTGGTTAAAGCTGAATAGAGCGCGCAATTTTTCGTGATTCTTCATCAATTGCGAGGATACGATCAACGCTCATTTTCTCGCTTGATTGCACTTTTTCAAGGCTTTTTTCAACAATTTTTGCGATGTGAATATAAGGAATCTCTTTGTTTAAAAAGCGCTCCACTGCTATTTCATTGGAAGCATTTAATACCGTTGGTGCGTACCCGCCTTCTAACATCGATGCTTTAGCTAATTGCAAACATGGATAACGATTGTAATCAACCGGACGAAATTCCCATTGTTGCGCTTTTGTCCAATCTACACGCGGAAATTCAGACTCCCATCTGTCGGGATGACTCAGAGCATATTGAATCGGAACCATCATATCCGGCGGCCCTAGTTGTGCTTTTGTAGAACCATCGACAAATGTTACCATGGAGTGAATCATACTTTGCGGATGAATAACTGCATCTAATTTTTCAGGTGATATTCGAAATAACCATTGAGCCTCAATTAGTTCCAAGCCTTTATTCATCATGGTAGATGAATCGATTGTAATCTTTGCACCCATATCCCAATTCGGATGCTTTAAGGCTTGTTCAACTGTAATGCTTGCAAATTTATCGAGTGGAAAATCGCGAAACGGTCCACCACTAGCGGTTAAAATCAATTTTTCAACGCTGTCAGTTGGCTCACCTTGTAAACACTGAAATAATGCTGAATGCTCAGAATCAACCGGTAGTAACAATCCGTTTACTTCATCCAAAAGCTGTGTAATAATTTCACCGCCAGTTACTAAGGATTCCTTATTCGCCAACGCAACCTTTTTTCCGTGTTGAATGGCTTTATAGGTCGGAATAAAACCAGATGCACCAACCAACGCATTTAAAACTACATCAACATGGTCATCAACAACTAAATCTACACAATGCTCAAAACCGCAAATAACTTCTGTTTTTGTTGAACCTAATCTTTCTTTTAGCTTGATGAAAGCCTGCGCATCTCGAATTAAGGCTTTTTCAGGTTGGAACTCTTCTATTTGTTGCGCTAATAATTCCCAGTTCCGATAAGCAGATAAGCTGATTACACTAAATTTTTCGGGGTTCCTTCGAATGATTTCAAGTGTTTGTGTACCTATTGAGCCCGTTGACCCTAAAATGCAAATGCGTTGATGATTCACGTTAATTTGTAAGTTCTAAGTTGATTGATGTAAGCTGTATTACAACAAATTCGTTCATTGTCGAGAAAATACAAATTACCAGCTTCCTAGATTCAGTATTTTGATTGCAATAATTGCTTCGTAACCATGAATTGTTGTGCGTGTGCTTCAACCGTTTCTTTTAATGTTGCTGCATAACCGCCTGAAAGTAATTGAACTGTAGGTATGTGAAGTTTGAGCATCGTACTCAATACGATTTCATCTCGTCGTCTCAACCCGTCTAAAGTCAGGTTTATTCTTCCGAAACGATCACCGCTTAAAACATCAATTCCACCTAAATAAAACACAATATCAGGTTGAAATTGAGATAAAATATCGCCCAAAGCGCGCTCTAATGTTTTGTGATAGGTCAAATCTGTAGTTCCGTCGGCTAAACCTATATCTAAATCTCCGGGTTGCTTTCTGAACGGATAGTTTTTTTCACCATGAATTGAAAACGTAAATACACTCGGGTCATCTTTGAAAATAAAGGCGGTTCCATTTCCTTGGTGAACGTCACAGTCAATAATCAACGCTTTTTTTATCCACATGGATGCTTGCAAAGCTTTAATTGTAATGGCAACATCATTAAACACACAAAATCCCTCTCCGTGATCCGGAAAAGCATGATGGGTTCCTCCGGCTAAATTCCCGCTTATTCCATCTTGTAATGCCATTAAAGCAGCATTTAACGTTCCTTGAACTGCTAAAAATGATCGCTTTCTCAAACCATCAGACCAAGGCAAACCCAATAAACGCTCTCTTTTTCTGTCAGAAAATCCATACTGTATCTCATTTATGTATTCTGATGAATGCACTCTCAATAAATTTACTACATCAATCTGCGACGGCTCTACAACATTCTTTGTTGATACAATTCCATTTTGAGTCAAATACGAATGCAATCCTTCGAATTTTCGCATCGGGAAAGCATGATTTTCAGGAATTGGAGCGTAATACCCCGATGAATAGGAAACTCTGAACGACATCTACAATAACTCAATATAAGCCATCATTCTTCCGCTTTGTTTTCCTTCTCGACGATAGGAATAGTAATTAGAAGCTTCACTCAGCGTACAACCGTCATGGATTTCTACATTTTCCATGTTAACACCGGCTTCTAAAAACTGATTTTTTAAAAATAATTTTAAATCGATATGCGGTTTTTCATAAATCCCACGAATAACAACTTCTTCTGGAAACTGAGCTGCTACTTCTTCTCCTACTTCAAACTGTGCAGCGGAAATACAAGGACTTACAAATGCCTGAATCTTTTTGAGACTGGAGCCTTTTGCTTTAAACATATCTAAGGCCTTCAGTAGAATTCCTCCGATTGCTCCTCTCCAACCGGCATGTAAAGCACTTACAGAGTTCGATTCTTCATCATACAACAGAATAGCAGCACAATCAGCAACTAAAATTGCCAAGCCAATACCCTTTTCACAAGTCAATAAACCGTCAGTATTTGCATATAAACCGGGTTGTTCAACTAATTCGATATGAGTTCCATGTACCTGATTTCCAAATGCTACATTTGAATCATCTATGTAGTAGGAATCAAAAATTTGTTTTCTGTTTTTGATGATTTGCTCACGGTTTTCAGACGTATTGAACCCAACGTTTAAACCGGGAATTAAACGATCTTCTGCAAAATGTTCATTCTTTAATGTAAAAAATGCTTTTACTTTTGCCCCGCTAAACTTGGGCTTTTCTACTTCAACCATTCTTAATTACTTAGTTTCTTTATACAAATTATTCGAATTTCATCCACAGGAAATCCAACACCATTCCATAATTCAAAAGCTTTGCTTCCTTGTTGAATTAACATTTCCAATCCATCAATACAATAGTCAACTCCAGCTTCTTTGGCGTATTTCAAAAAGCTTGTTTCAATTGGATTATAAATAAGATCGTAACAAATAATCGGCTTTATTGATACCAAATCTGCGTAGGAAATCGGACTTTTTTCTTTCAATGTAGTCATTCCAACCGGACTAGAATTAACCAACATAATTTTAGAATCTGGTTCAATACTGTTTTTCCAGTTCTCGTAACTC
Organism: bacterium; assembly: GCA_006226965.1. Classification (GTDB taxonomy): domain Bacteria; phylum Bacteroidota; class Rhodothermia; order Balneolales; family M1805; genus M1805. Next base: position 9,239 of record SBGQ01000158.1, read on the forward strand.
AGTTGAAAGCCTTCCGGGTTTCTCGAAACAATATGAATTCGAGGAACTCCCAATTGGTTCAATCCTTCAATTACAGCTTTTGAAGCTCCTCCAGAACCAAAAACAAATGCCTGAACGCGAGAAAAGTCAACATCAACTGCACGTAGCGGACTCATAAAACCATAAACATCCGTATTTCCGGCAATCCATTCTTCGTCAACTTTATAAAATGTATTAGAAGCCTGTAGCTCATTCACTTTGGAGTCAATCTTATCAGCTAATGGCAAAATGGCATTTTTGTACGGAATGGTGATATTAAAGCCTTTGCAAAGTGGATGATTTAGAATTTCTCTCAACTTCAAGACTTCGTTGTTTTTTACATCAATACCGAAATATTCAAAAGCTATGCTTAGGTACTCCGCTGCAGAATTATGCATGAATGGAGATAACGAATACGATGTATCAGCACCAATTAATGCAGCGAATGGTTGCTTTCGAAATGGTAACGATTTTAAAAAGTCTGCTAAATTCATAGGCTTTTCTATATCAATAAAATATCAGTTGAATTCCGGATATAGGCAAAAAAAAAGGACTGCTTTGGGCAGTCCTTAAAAAAAATATAAGTAAGAAATTAGGCAGTAGCTTCTGCTTTTTTCTCTACTACGAAACCGTCATTTTCAGCTAATTCTTTGAATTTCACAAGATTAGCATTTAACGTTGCAGGTAAATCAGCAATGAATTTAGCTAAATCTTCGCTTGGTTGACCAAAGAATGTGCGGTAATCGAGGCTGAATTCAATACGTGTTCTAGTACCGTTATCTAGTGGCGTAAAACGAATAGTTCCGGTTTGATTTAAGTTACCATTAATGGTAATCCAAGCAAAACGTGTATTTCTCAGATCGTCGATAACATTAGTTGTCCAATGGAATTTTTCACCGGCTAGTTCGGTTTCGTATTCAAAAGATTGAGAGCTAAGGCGGTTAACTTTTTTGATTTCAGACATGAACTTAGGGAAATCTACAGGATTACTTAAAAGCTCATATACTTTCGCCAAAGGCAGATCAATCTCGATTCTTTCGTGCGCCATATTGACTATTTCTTCGTGGAATTGAAAAGTTTCAGTATCAGTTCGCTGCAGATTATGAAAATCCACATTAGACGAAATATATGGTGTTTACAGATGAATTTCAATTAATATTTCAAAATATGCTTCATTCCCCCTTGCATACATCACAAAAATTAGTATAATATGTAATTTTCGCCGAAAAACAGGCTCTATTTTATAACAATGCCCGCCGCCAAATTGGCCTCATCTATTTTACAACTGATTCAAACAAGTCATCATAACGATTAATTATAACAGACCAATCTAAATGCCTGTTAATCCCTTGTAAAGTTGCTTTAGGCAAAGCTTTATTTTCGCCGGATAACATCGATTTTAAAATTCTAAACAAATGATCTTCATCATTATAAACAGTCGGAGCATGAAGCAATGGGCTATGTAACTGTTTAGCAATCAATTCAGGATAGATTAAAGCATTAGGAACTACTGGGTGACAACCGCTATAAATCGCTTCCATTATAGCTACAGAATAGTTTTCATAAGTTGATGTAGATACAACGATATCAGCACGGTGCAACAGTTTACAATAGGTTGATAAATCCTCTACATAGCCGTAATGGATAATTCTTCTACCATATCTGGACCAAGCTTTTTCAAATTCTTCCGGCTTTTCATGACGATTATCACCAGCTAATATCAATTCAAACTGAAACCCCGCATCATCCAAACGGTTCATCATTCTAAAAAACTTCGCAGGGTCTTTATCATAACTCCATCGCTGATTCCAAAGAATAACGGGCAATTTATTGTTTTTACGCGTATCTAAATGCGGATCGAAATGCTTCAAATGAATTCCCGGATGCAAAACATCACTCTTCTCTTTTAATTTTTCTATATGATGATTCGGTTTGTAATCAGGGAACTGCTTCAGAAATTCCGGCAAAGCTTCAAAAAAGCTATTCATATGAAACTTGGATGAAAACACAACTTTATCAGCAGCTAAAGCACTCATGTAATTGATATAACTGTAAGTGAGCTCACGCTTTTGTCCCGGAGCCATAGGTTCAGTCAGCTGATTTTCGTGCATGTAAAGAATTACAGGCGTATTGGCAAAACGCGGATTTGTAAGTGCGATAAAAGCGGTTAAGTTCGTTGTGCTTGAAGCAAAAATCACATCTACCTGTTCTTGATGTTCTAATGCGTACTCAGCCATAGTAACACCACCGCCCATCATTCTCCAGCGCAAGTGCCTGTCGGACATTGTAATAGGAATAATTCTATGTCTGGAATATTCGGTTAACCCATTAATAAAATTTTTTCTTGAGCCTCCAAGGTAGGGTTCTAATGCAAGAATATTCAGAGACATAAACGTAAAACTAATGGGTTAAGAGCATCATTTAAATCGAAGACGAATTTCATCCAACGAAATATAACGAAGAGTTGGCTTCCCTTGCGGGTCTAACATGGGTTGATCACAAGCAAAAAGTTCATCTACCAATTTCTCCATTTCTATTTGTGATAATTTTTTACCGCGAGGAATCGCTGTTCTTTTTGCCAATGCTAATGCGGCTTTTTCTTGTGGGTTTAACGAGCGCTCACCACGTAAATCATTAAAATCATGAATCAAATCTAAAAGCACTTCTTTTTCTTCACCGACTCGAACTTCACTTGGAACGCCAGAAATAATTGCGGCATATCCCGAAAGGGTCTGAATCGAGAAACCTAAACCTGTTAATGTTGGCATGAGTTCCTGCATCAATTGAAAATCACTTGCAGAGAAATCAATTTGCTGGGGAAATAATAGTTGTTGCGTTCCTGGCAAACCAGACTGAATGTTATTTAACGAACGTTCAAAAACAATTCTTCTGTGAGCTAAGTGTTGATCTACCAAACACATACCCGTTCTTGTCTGACTCACCACAAACTGATCATGCAATTGCCAAAAACCTCTGTCTTTGTGATAATCAGGCTTGAGAAACTGAGATTGGCTCGAGGCTTCTATAACATTTGACTGCTCAGTGCTTGTATCAGGTTTGAATAATAAATCACCAAATGCCGATTCATTTCCGGTTCTATGGTTGATTCTTGAAGGAATATGAACGGAATACCCCTCTTTGGATTCCGTTCTGGTTACATTTACTTCCGGAGCTGAGAAATAACTTAAATCTGTAGTAAAGTCATCTGCTTTGTATTCAGCAGGTGTTTCGATGATAGCTGCAAAACGCTCATTCAATGCTTTTTTCACAACAGAACGTGCAAAGCTTACAATACTTTTTTCGTCCTCAAATTTGACTTCCATTTTGGTTGGATGCACGTTTACATCCACTTCTTTAGGGTCTATTTCAATAAATAAGGCATAAAATGGATGTTCACCTATATTGATTAGAGGCTTATACACTTCGCTCACAACATAACTCAAATATCGGTGAGAAAACGGGCGCCCGTTCACAAATAAAAACTGCTCTCCTCTATTTCTTTTTGTGAGTTTCGGATCAATCAAATAACCGGATATAGAGATATAAGTTGTACGTTCACTCACAGGAATCAAACTTGCTTTATACGATTTCCCAAAAAGTGCAACTATTCGCTCTTCTTTAGATTGTTGAGGCAATTTATAAACCTCTGATCCATCAGCGATTAAATCAAAAGCAATATCCGGATTTGCCAAAGTAGCCTGCTGTAACGTCGTAATAATATGTCTGAATTCTGTAGCATCGGTTTTTAAAAATGCTCGCCTTGCAGGTACGTTAAAGAACAAATTCTTTACTGAAATTGAAGTTCCTTGTTCAAAAGCACAAGGCTGAAACACTCGTTCTTCACCACCCCAAATCTCATATTCATAGGCAACATCTGCTACTGATGATTTAGATTTCAGATTCACTTGCGCAACCGCTGCAATGGATGCCATTGCCTCACCACGAAATCCTAAAGAATGAATATTGAATAAGTCATCAACTGATTGAATTTTCGAAGTCGCGTGTCGCTCAAAACACAAGGGTAAATCATCTTTTACCATGCCTGAACCATTATCTGTAACCTGTATCAAGGTGCGCCCGGCATTTTCGACAATCACTTTAATATGAGATGCACCTGCATCAATAGAATTATCTAATAACTCTTTTACAACCGAACCGGGGCGTTGAACAACTTCACCGGCAGCAATTTTATTATGAATTTCTGGTGGTAGCTTACGAATAAGCGATCCGTTTTGCACTATCTCTATCTCTTTCCGTTAAAATGTAACCATGAGGTACAAAATCATAGATAAAATCAACGCATACATAATGATTGATTTAGCCTGACCTCTTCTTGTTTTTCGCTCAAAATGAATAGTACCGTACTTCAGTCTCTTTGCCTTTTCTTCTTCCTCAGGCTTCCAATACCTAGGGATATAATCAAATCGCTTATGCTTTGGAGTTTTGGCTAAAGGACGTAATTGCATTAGAAAAAAGGCTAACTATGTATGTAAAAGTGACTCAAAGTTAGCCTTTTTGAAAGTGATTATAAAGTAAAGAACGGTGTTTTTCTATTGATTACTGATTCCGTATCTCACAAGTTCTTCAATTGTAGCAGGTTGCACTCTGTCTTTATTTAATCTCTTCACCATTGAAATTGAAACCTTTGCGTCTTTTAACTGAATTAACTCATCAGGAGTAATATTTTTGTACCCCAAATCGTGCATATTGCTTGTAAAATGGGCTGTTACACCGTGAATTCTAAGGCGAGTTAAATCTTCAATCTTTAAATCTTTATATCCTAATGAGTGCATCATAGATGCAAAAGTCGCAGATACATCATGTTGTGCTAACTGAACCAATTCTTCTAATGTTGGTTCGTAACCTAATTCTCTAATTCTGGAAGTAAATGTAGCTGTTACGCCTTTTTTTCTTAAATCAATGAGCTCATCAGTTGTTAAGCCTTGATAACCCATTCGAGCCATCCAATCGCCCATATCTCTTAACAATTTCGAATCGGGAGTTGAATTAAACACTTCATTTTTTAAAACTTCTGTAATCCCATTGCTATCTGTTGTTACTGTCGGTTTTGAATCTCGCCCAAACAGAAATAACATAAACGATGCTAAAAATGCGACAAACAAGGTTCCTCTAAGCCAAATTGCTCCTTTTGATTCCGGTTCGGGTTCCCCAACATATTTGAGTGATGACATGGATGAATCACCTTTAAATCGTGAAGTTTGAGAATCATATAAATCGTTTTTCAGAGCCATATAATCGATAGGTTTTTGAGTTTAGAGGTGGACAAAGCTACGGTAGCTTATCAAAAAAGATGCGAAGTTTTCGAACAAAATCACAAATCTGAGATATAAGTTTAGTCTATAATTGGGTTTTTACAATATATTCGGCGCATGGAAACACAAAATGAACAACAGAAAGCGTCCATTCAATCTTTAGAATGGCGAGGTGATCACTTACGAATTTTAGATCAAACATTTTTACCATCAAGAACGGTATTCTCTGATTTACGCGATGTAGGTAGAGTTTGGGATGCCATCAAAAAACTACGTGTCAGAGGCGCTCCTGCTATCGGAATTGCTGCTTCTTACGGATTTTATATGGGTTTAAAAGATGTTGCCGATGAAAATTTCAGCAGTTTCTGGATTGAAGTTCAGCGCATAGCTGAATATTTAGGAAGTTCACGCCCTACGGCAGTGAATCTTTTCTGGGCTTTGGATAGAATTAAAAACAGCATCTATGCAATAAAAGACAAGCCTATTCCTGAAATAAAAGAGCATGTTTTAAAAATTGCGAAAACCATTCATGATGAAGATCGTCGAGTATGTAAACAGATTGGTTTGAATGGGCAAACTCTAATAGGGAAAAAAGCAAAAATTTTAACTCATTGTAATACTGGAAGTTTGGCTACCAGCGAATTCGGTACAGCATTATCTATGATTTATCATGCTCATATCGGCGGCAAAAACATTCATGTTTGGGTAGATGAAACTCGCCCCTTATTACAAGGCGCTCGATTAACAGCCTGGGAATTAACACAAGCTGAAATCCCAATGGCTCTTATAACTGATTCAATGGCAGGCTTCTTAATGAAGCAAGGTAAAGTTGATTTAATCGTTGTCGGGACCGACCGCGTTGCCGCCAATGGAGATATGGCTAATAAAATCGGAACCTATTCTTTAGCCGTATTAGCTAAAGCACATAACATTCCATTTTATGTTGCAGCTCCCCTGTCTTCAATGGATATGTCTATTTCTTCAGGTGATGAAATCCCCATTGAAGAACGTGACGGTAAAGAGATTTATGAAATCGGAGGTTCTAAAATTGCTCCAGACCGAATTCCAACCTACAATCCTGCATTCGATGTTACTCCGGCTGAATTAATAACAGCTTACATCACAGAAAAAGGGATTATCAAACCGGATTTCGCCACAAATTTAAAGGCACTTTTTTAAAGTGCCTTTTTTTATGCAAAATGTTTTAAAAGAGCTTCATTGATGTCACGAACTAATGTAGGTCCATAATATATCAGACCGGTATATAGTTGAATTAAATCTGCACCAGATTGTACATATGCAATAGCTTTTTCTGGACTATCGATCCCTCCAACCCCAATTATAGTTTTTTCAGGTTTAAGGCTTTTAACTTGCTCTACTACAAACAACGATTTTTTGAAAACAGGATTACCGCTCAACCCGCCTCTTCCAATCTGCTGAAGTTCTCCGCTAGACGTATTCAACCCATTTCTTTTACTTGATGTATTCGAACAAATGAATCCATCCATTGAATATGAGTCACAGATTGAGACCAAATCTTTTAGTACTTCTACATCTAAATCTACAGACAGTTTGACAAAAATAGGTGTTTGGGTTTTTCTTACCTGCGCAATTCCGGATAAAAGAGAATTTAGCGTTTCAGGCTCTTCAAAAGTCTTTCCTTCTTCCGTATTCGGGCAAGAAATATTTAACGTGATATAATCAGCAATTAATTCAGATTTTTGAAAACTGTAGACATAATCTAGAATGGCATCTTCACCTAATATCTTCGGAGAATGGGTTTTAGCAATATTAATTCCAATCGGATAATCTCTTTTATACTGTTCAACTCTGGATGCAATCTCATCAACTCCTTGATTATTTAAACCCATTCTGTTGATTAAACCTGAGTCTTGTGGTAAACGAAATAATCGGGGTTTTGCATTTCCGTTTGATGCTAATGCGGTAACACTTCCTATTTCAAGAAAGCCGAACCCAAGCCGCTCCATTAACGGCATATAACGTGCATTTTTATCAAACCCGGCGGCTAATCCGACTCTATTTTTAAAGAGCAATTGATGCTTTTCAAACTGAGAGTTTTGAGAAATTCTTGTATTGAATTCATTAAAAACGTGTTTGACTAAAGGTAATCTTGCTGCTATCAAGCCGGATTCCACAGTTAACTCATGCGCAAATTCCGGATCTAATTTGAATAAAATAGGCTTGAATAAATTCTTATACACAGATTTCATTATACTTCAGCAGTTAATTAAGAGCAAAAATACAAATTCTCGAGTCACCGCTATTATTCATATCAACTAAAATGCGCTTTAATACTTTTGCCGATGTTTGGAGTTATTTATCAGAAATACCCAATTTTCAAAAACAAGGAATAAGTGGGTATGCACCGGGTTTAGTTGCCATACAAACATTTTGTGATAAGATTGGAAATCCCGAAAAAAGGATAAAAACAATTCATGTTGCCGGCACAAACGGTAAAGGTACTGTTACAGCAATGTTATCTGCCATATTACAGACACAAGGCTACAAAACAGGCTTATATACCTCTCCTCATTTATTGGAGCTGAATGAGCGGTTCAAGATTAACGGGGTAAATTGTTCAAATCAAGATTTAGTTAATTTTTTTCAATTATTTGAACATTTGATTTTAGAACAGCAACTCACTTATTTCGAACTATTAACGGCTTTTGCTTTTTGGCATTTTGATAAAGAACAAGTTGAGATTGCCATAATAGAAGTTGGCCTTGGCGGCAGACTTGATGCCACGAATATTATTTCACCTTTATGTTCAATAATTACAAGTATCGGATTCGACCATCAGGCGATTTTAGGAGACACGTTAGAGAAAATTGCAATAGAAAAAGCCGGAATAATCAAACACAAAACCCCTGTCATTGTCGGCAGTTTACCGGAACAAGCAAAATGTGTAATTCAAGACATTGCAACCAATTTAAATGCCCCTTTTTATTCGTTAGATGAGCACGTTTTTGAGATAATATCTAATTATCAGTTTAAAACCCCACTGATTGGAAGTGCAAGTATAGAATTGGACTTTATCGGGTTAATAAATATTAAAAATGCTCTCGTTTCTATTCTGGCACTTAAACAAATATCAAAAATATTCTCCGTTTCTAGTCAATCCATAAAAAAAGGTCTAAAACACGTTCGACAGCTTAGCGGGATAAAAGGTCGGTTTGAAAAGTTAATCGAATCAAGAAACTGGTTTTTTGACGGTGCTCACAATGAAGAAGCATTTTACTGGTTAAAACAAAACATCAAGACTATTGCAAATCCGCGAGACTGTATCATTGTTTGTACGTTTATGGGTGATAAAGACTATGATATTTTACTTAAAGCTTATTCAGAGTTTAAAGCGGTATACTTTTATCAAATAAATAGCCCACGTGCAGTTGAATGGGAAACTGTTCATTCGATAAATAAGAACGTTCAACTTCTACATGAAGATAGTTTTTCAAAAGAATTATCGAAATTTGTAGATGATGTAGTAATTTTTACTGGAAGTTTTTACTTTTACTCCATCATTGATAGCCGGATTCGCCAACATTAGGCCTACCATTCTCCTGTAGCTCTCAATTTTGAGTTTATACTATCACAATTTTTGGTCAATAATTTCACAACATTTAATTGAATACTCTCCTCATGAGTAACAACTCGTATGAAAACCTATCCAAGGATGAACTATTGGATGAATTAAAGCTTAAAACCTTAATTGATTTAAAGCAATTTGCCAAAGAGCTTGGCATAAAAGGAATAACATTAAAGCCAAAAGCAGACGTTATTCAAGCAATTATGAATCATTTTGGGATTGAGACTCCGTCAAATAAAGTAACCGTAAAGTCAAAAAAATCAGACAATCCTTTTCTTGACTTTGAGATTAAAGAAAAAGAGAAAAAGGCAAAACGTTCTAAAAAAGTAGCTGACGAAATTCTCCCCTTATTCAGCGAGGAGATGGTTCAGTCGGATGATGACATCGAACTTTCTGATGATGATTTACTTTTTGATGAGGACAGTTTTATTCCTGAGCACGGGCGCCAAAAAACGGCAAAAAATGATGAAAATCTAAGTGTTGAAGATATTTTTGGCACTTATCACAAAACAGAAGCCGCTAGTAAACCCAAGAAATTATTAAAGAAAAAAGTTCTGACAAGTGAGCCGGCAGCGGATGATGATGTACAGTTAGATGAAGATGACTTTCTGGTTCCGGAAGCAGAACAGGATAATCCGGCGGAATCAAAAATAAAAAAACAAACTACGGGTAAACGCGGAAGACCTAAGCGTGACAAGTATTTCTTAACAGAAGAACATTCTGAAAATGAGCCTCAGGAACCATCGCAACCTGAACTGCAAGAAAAAGAAAATCAGTCTGAACAAATTCAGCAAAATCAAGGAAATAGACGCAAACCTCTACACGAACGAGTTCCTGAAATTACTGTTGATTCCGTTGAAGAACGTTTAAAAATTTTACGCCCATATTTAGAAGGAGAAATCATAAACGAAGGCGTTCTAGAAGTTTTACCTGATGGTTACGGCTTCTTGAGATCAGCAAATTATAATTATAATTCCAGCCCTGATGATATCTACGTTTCACCTTCGCAAATTAAACGCTTTAGATTAAAACCTGGCGATTCTGTAATCGGAGTTATTCGTCCGCCTAAAGTTGGTGAACGTTTTTTTGCTCTATTGCGAGTGGATGGAGTAAACGGCAAAGTTCCTTCAAATATGGACGAACGCAAAGATTTTGAAGATTTGATGCCGATTTATCCGGATCAGCGTTACGTGATGGAGAGTGACCCATTTAACTACACCACTCGAATGATTGATATGTTTTCACCAGTTGGTAAAGGGCAACGAGCATTAATTGTAGCACAACCCAAAACAGGTAAAACAACCATTCTGAGAAACGTTGCAAATTCAATTGCAAAAAATCATCCTAAAACAAAAATTTTGATTTTGTTGGTTGATGAGCGCCCTGAAGAAGTTACAGAAATGGAGCGTACAACAACCAACACTGAAGTTCTAGCATCAACTTTCGATCAAAAGCCTGAAAACCACGTTGCTTTAGCTGAAATCGTGTTCGAAAAAGCGAAACGTATGGTTGAAAGCGGGCATGATGTTGTGGTATTACTCGATTCCATTACACGTTTAGCACGTGCATACAACGTCGCAAGCAATACATCCGGCAGAACTATGACCGGTGGTGTTGATTCAGAAGCACTCAAAAAACCGCGTCAGTTATTCAGTTTAGCTCGAAATATTGAGCATGGCGGAAGTTTAACGATTATAGCAACAGCTTTAGTTGACACCGGTTCAAGAATGGACGATGTTATTTTTGAGGAATTTAAAGGTACCGGTAACATGGAAATCGTATTAGACAGACGCCTCGCAGATAGACGCATCTTCCCTGCTATCGACATTTTCAAAAGCGGAACTCGTAGAGAGGAATTACTAGTTTCCGATGAAGAACGAGAAAAAGTTGTTCTCCTTCGCCGTTACCTAAATTCTATGAATCCGATTGAAGCTGTAGAGTTTTTAGTCGACAAAATGAAAGGCACTAAAAACAATATGGATTTCTTAAACTCGATGAACAGATAATAAAAAAGCCGCTAATTGCGGCTTTTTTAATTTAATGGAATGATAATTTTTTTCAGGTGTGAAAATGTTAACGGCTTACTTATAAAGTCTTTAACCTGTTTAAACTGCTTCGCTTTCTCTTTGTCATTTTTATCAACAGAAGAAGATAAAAAATAGACCTCCGGATGTATACTTAACGCTTCCATTTTCCTAAGAAAATCCCATCCGCTAATCCTTGGCATAAATAAATCCAGAAATACATAGTTCGGCTCAAATGCCTCTATCGTTGAGAGTGCCACTTCAGGATCGTTAAACAATTGTATTTCAGCTTTTAATCCCGATTTTTTCACCATCAATTCCATTAAAAAAAGGAAATTTGGATCATCATCAATCGCAGCAATTTTAATCATCAAACTAATTAATCCACATTATTACTATCATTAAATCTACTATCAATACTCAAAATATGATGTATTGAATCTTGTACAGTACGTATTTCAGAGTCTAATCGCTCCGATTCAACAACAAGCATCTTGTGTAAGTTTACCAGTTCTTCAGAGTTTAATTGCGAATGTTGAATAATTTCTAATATTGCTAATATGTTTGACAACGGAGCTCTCACTTTGTGCGAATTTAAGAATGCATATTCCAATAATTGCTCGTTTTGCTTTTCAATATGCGATGTTCTTTGCTCCACCTTCAGTTCTAATGTTTGGTTTTGAAGCTCAATTTGTTTCTTTTGGGAGTCAATTTCTTCATTCTTCTTACGATTTAACTCAAATGCCTCATTGTATTGTTGCTTTAGAAAAAGAACAGCCCACGCAATTATCGTGTATGAAATCACTAAAAACACAGATTTAGTAGTTACGGGCTCCATTCTGTTATGAACACCGATATAATAAAATTCGGGGTTAACATATTCTGTAACTAAAATTCCAATCATATTAATTGAAAATATAATTAAAAATATGGTGGTTGATTTTCCGTCGACTATTATGATTGATATGACTAAAAGTGCCAAGAAATACAGCGAGTGGCCAATTCCTAAGCCTTTGTTACCAAGCCAAGAAATATCTAACAAAACTAAAACAGCAAATACAAATACAACTGTTAATGACTTAACCCTAGTTTCCTTTTTCGCTAAGAAGAATATAGAAAGCGAGATACAAACACCTGTTAGTTCTGCAATTGCATCTACAAAAAAGAAATCAGACGTTAAATCATGTATAAAAAGTAGTGTTGCAGCAATTGAACATGCTATTAAACTAGATTTAAACAACCTAGATTGAAGAGGTTCATTTTTATCAATCAAAAAAGCTTTAAACACGGAATTTCTCCAAAAAATTTGACTCACATCCTAACAAAATAAGTATATCTAAACCAGTAAATCTTTATCACTTGAATTTTTTCTGTTCAGATTGAAAATCTTCATCTGTTATTAATCCTGCCTGCCACAAGCCCACTAAATCATTATATCTATCCAAACCGCCAATAGCCAAATCATCATATTCTGCTTCTCTAACGGGTATTTCTTTTTGTTTTTCTTGATGTATATGGGCAATTATTTCATTTATGGCACTAACATAGATTTCAGATCCGGATACAGCATGTAGTATAAAACTCGCCTTACTTGTTTTCAATTTTACAGACGACAATCCCTTAATTAGTAATGAATTATAAATTGTTGCTTCTGCTTCAACAATATCAGTAAGTGAAAATTCATATGAATCACTTTCAGTATGAATGATAATGTGTGAATCAAATAATTCCCAATAGCAAGATTTCCATTTTTGATAGGCAATTACCAGTAGAATTACGCCGAAACCAACCGGTAGTAATAAAATTCCTGTTAAAATTAATTTCCACTCTACAATTAAATGTGGTTTTATGAGTTTACTCTTCATCTATAAATTCTATTTATAAGTCAAATATTTATTAAAAA
>SBGQ01000067.1 GCA_006226965.1 bacterium
AAGCAAAAGTACGCTTCGCTAAATGCGTTTTTACGAGATTCCAAGATTACGGCTTTCGCCGCAATGACAGTGGTTTCTGTGATGAGTTGCCGACAGTAATAAATCTATAGTCATTTTTAATTTCGATTCAATGCTTCAAATACGTCGAATACAAAATTGAATATAGCGCCTATACTAATACATCCATCAAAAAAAACTATTTATACGCCGTTTTACTAAACAATTCGTCTAACATCTGCTCAGCTGTTTCTCGAACTCGAATTTGCTGTACGCTTCCGTCTTCTTTAATGAGCACTTCAGCGGGCAATGCTCGGCGATTATAAGCCGATGCCATGGTCATGCCGTAAGCTCCGGCATCCATAAAAGCAACCAAATCACCTTCTTCAGTCGGAGCAATTTCTCGATCACTGGCAAAAATATCACCGCTTTCACAGATATTTCCGGCAACCTCAAATTTTTCAACAGTTGTTGCCTGCCAATTACTTACGTTAACAATATGATGATAAGAATCATACATTACAGGCCTTACCAAATGGTTAAAACCCGTATCAGTTCCTAAATAAACCTTGTTACCTTGGTCTTTTTTTGTATTTACGCGTGAAAGTAAAACTCCCGCATTTCCCATAATGTATCGTCCCGGTTCAAACCAAAATTCAACATTAGGATGTGTTTCTAAAAAGCTTTTGAGTTTTGGTGCTGTAATCGCTTCAAACTCCTGAACATCAAACGGCTTATCAGCTGGCAAATAAGGAATCGGCAAACCACCGCCGAAGTTTATACTTTTTAAATCAGGCAATTGGCTCGCAATGGATAACATTTTATCGATGGCATTGAGCAGATTTTTAGGTTCTTTTATTCCGCTTCCAATATGCATATGAATTCCGGTAATCTTCACACCAAACTTTGCTGCAACTTGCACACTTTCTTCTATTTGGTCTATTCGAATCCCAAATTTGCTGTCTTTATTACCCGTTACAACCTTGGAATGATGCCCATCACCGATATCCGGTTTAATTCGAATGGAACAGGTTGAATTCGGATTAGCTTCTGCGAACTTTTTTAGGCGTGTAAACGAACCGATATTTAAACGAATTCCCGCTTTGATAGCCGCCATCATCTCGCCGTCAGTCATGTTATTTTCAGTATAAAAAATCTTCTCCGGCACTACAAAATGAGATCCTAATAAGGCTTCTTCAAAACTCACCGTATCAAACCCAAACCCTTGAGCTGCAACGCGTTTTAATAAATGTGGATTATCATTGGCTTTCATGGCATACAACCATTTAACCGGCAAATCTTTAAACAGACCCGATAACGTTTTAAGATTCGTATTCAATAAATTTTCGTGATAAATGTAAGTCGGTGTGCCAAACTGCTGAGCAATTTCAGTGTACTGATTGCTCACTTCCTGTGTGATGATAAACGCGGGCAAAATGCTTTTTGATTAGGTTGATGGATGTGTGAAGTTTACAAAAATGGAACTGAAAAATCGCGATAGTTTCCATTACAAAGAAGAAATCTTTCTATAAAACGTACACCAAAAGCCGATTAATTGTCGATCAAATAGAATAGTAAAAGGAATCTTTAAGGATTGCTAGTTGTACTAAAAAATCTTTAGGCTTTACTTATAAAAAAGGCCTGCATTCGCAAGCCTTTTCAAATAAACAATTACACTTTCGGCGGACGAAAACCCAGCGGGTGATGTTTTCTCCAAGCACAAGCAGCACCGATAATTCCGGCGTTATTTTGAAGAAGGGCAGGTTTTACAATGGCTTTTGTATTCAACTCTGTTTCGTATTTATCAAATTTTTTCGAGGCGCCGCCACCAAGTATTATCATATCAGGCCATAATAAAAATTCGAGTCGTTGCAGATATTCATTGAATCGTTTTCCCCATTTATCCCATTTTAAATCTTCGCGTTTGCGAGTGGCATCTGAAGCATATTTTTCGCCTACCTGATCTTTTACAATAATATGTCCGAATTCAGAATTAGGTAATAATACGCCGTCAGTAAAAACGGCAGAGCCGATTCCGGTTCCGACTGTAACAGTTACAACAACTCCCAATTGATCTTTTCCTGCACCGAAATTCATTTCTGCGAGTCCGGCCGCATCCGCGTCATTTACAATCTGAAAATCATTCCCGGCATGCTCTTTAAACAACTCTTTGGCATTAACTCCTATCCAAGATTTATCTATATTTGATGCTGTGCGCACAATCCCGTGCTGAATTACTGCCGGAAAACCACACCCGACCTGACCTTCCCATTGAAAGTGCTCAATTAGTTTTTTTACGGTTTGGGCGACTTGTACTGGAGTTGCCGGTTTAGGAGTTTCCAAACGAAAACGCTCTGTCAGCATTTCACCTGTGTTTGTATCAACAATGGCTCCCTTAATTCCCGAACCACCAATATCAATTCCTAAAATTTGCATAAACGACTTCTATTTTTATGATGAATTCCTGCCGAAACAAGTAAAAAGGTCAAAATGAACCTACCTCATTTTCAGACAAAATAATATTTTTTTTACTGGATTGAGTGTTAAATCTTACACTGCTCGCCTTCTTTTCACTGTTGCAAAAAACAGCCAAAAACCTGACGCAATAGTTATCATTCCAAACATAGAAAAAACACGCAGTAAGGTATTATTGAAATCGTCTCTGGACTCGTAATCCATGGTATGCAACATCCAAAACCAATCAAACCAGCGCCATTTTGCATTTCGGTGACGCATTACTTCTGCGCGGTCAATTGAAACATAGACATGAGTTTCCGAAGGATGTTCAAAATCTACACGATAAGCTGGTAAGGGTAATTCTCTGTATTCATGGTGTGCATCGGTTGAATCGAGAAATGTAATGTGAGTCGGTTGGGAATTGGGAATAAAACTCTGAATCGCCATTAATTTTGCTTCTTCTTCGGTGAGGCGATGTCTTTCTTTTACTGTTGATGCGTTAAAAAGCCTTGTTCTAAGTGTTAAATCATGATTATAAACCTGAATTCTGTAGTATAGCGTATCCAGAACAGTTACCAATTCCATCGCCTTTAAACCATGTACATCTTTATCAATAACAAGATTTAAAATCGAATCCGGGTTAGCAAGAGTAGCGTTTTTTTGAAATCCGTGTGGGTGACGAAATGTTAAATCACCATGAACTTCATCAATGGAAGTCCAACTAAAGTACACGCCGCTAATAGTCCAGCCTAAAAATTGAATTACAATCAAAAATCCCAGCCAGCGATGCCATTTTCTCAAGTTTTTTACAGATTTCATTCTCTTCTAACACCTTATTGTTCAAATCTTTAACAGAAAATAGACAAGATTAGACATTTTCCGGTCCATAAAAAAAGCCCGCGAATCTTACGTTTCACGGGCTTTTTTAAAATTATTTTTCTTCGCCGATGGTCTCTTTTGTTGTACCGCAAGACAACATCATAGAACCAAAATAGGGGTTCAAGATGTCTTTTTGAGTACTTAACCAATAAGCGCCTTTGTTGTTATCAGCCATTGGGCAAAACTGAACATACAGCAATTGCTCAAAACCGTGATTTTTTGCTGCATGAATCAAGTGGTCAGAAATTGGTTTTAATTCTGCACGTAAAGCTTTTATATCTGGCGCATTTACCGCTTTAGTAACTGCAGCAAGCATAATACCGTGCTGTTCACCCATTTTCTTGCCTTCTTTCATCATTTCTTTGCCTTTGCCCATGCCATCTTTCATGCCTTTTCCCATCTCATGTTTCATTTGACCCGGTTTTTGAGATGCAACTTCTTTCTGTAATTCAACAGCGAACGATTTTGCCGTTTCAAAGTCATCTGAATACAAGGCTTTTGTCATAGACAAATAGGTTGTAATCATGTTTTTTAAATGCAATTCATGAGCATCAGCTTTTGGCGCTTCTGCCTCTTGTGCATGAACAGAGCTTAAACTTAAAGCTCCTAATAGAATAGTTAAGAGTAACTTTTTCATTGTTTTTCCTTTGTTTTGTTAGGTGTTGTTTTAGTTATTTGATTCAATTTTTTCGACAACCTCGCCACAGGTTAACATCATGTTTCCGTAGTACGGATTTCTGATTTCTTCTTGTTTACTTAGCCAGTTTGCTCCTTTATTGTTATCAGCCATCGGGCAAAACTGTACATATATCACTTCATTTCCCGGTTTTACATGTTTAGCAACCGCAATGATTCCTTCAGATAAACCGATAAATGCCGCTCGCATCAATCCCAAATCCTGAGTAGAAACCATCGCTTTTATTTTTGTTTTGACGGCGTTCCACTGCTTGTATTCTGCGAATTCATTCGAATTGCGGAGAATAACATCTTGCAATTTCTCTGCTTGTTTCTTTGATAAAATGACATCTGATGCAACTAAGGCATCTTTAAGGGTTAAATATTCTGCCAAGATGCTTTCAAATGCTTGGCGAGCCGTTTTAGAAACTTCAATTGCTTGCATAGAATGCGGCTGTTTTTCTGTCTTGTTTGATGATTGCTCGAAAGTCATCATCGAAACTTTTCCCGCAAGCTGGGCTTCGCTATCCAATTTAAACACACCTTTGCTCACTACTTTTTGCCCTTCTTGAAGCCCGGATAAAACCTGAATCCATATTCCATTTTCGAAACCGGTTTCAATCGAAACCAATTCAAATTCGGTTTCTGAATGTGCCACATAAACCAACGAACGTTTCCCCGTCCACAAAACAGCTGTTTTCGGAATAACCAAGGAGTTTTCAAGGTGAATTTCCAGTTGCACATCCGCTGTCATTCCGGGATACAACCCTTTTGTATTGGTAATGGTGAATTGAACTTTTTGAGTTCTCGAATTCATTTTAACCTGACGATCAATAAAATCAACAGTAGCTTGTAAACGAGAATTCCCAATCATAATTTCAGCTTTTTGCCCTGTTTTTATAAGAGGGATATCCGATTGAAACACATCAGCCTGAACCCAAAAAGTGTCGTAGCCATCCAATACGGCCAAATTTTGACCTTTATTAACGGTTTGTTTTTCCGTGATTTGCCATTGCGTAAGCACTCCAGAAATCGGGGATTTTACGGGAAACACATCCCAAACCTTTTCAGATTTTTCCAATGCTTCAACGGTTTCATCGTCCACATCCAATTTTTTGAATCGCCCTTTTACAATATCAATAAGCTCTTTATTGGCTAACTTCTTGGCTTCTACTAACTCTCTGTGCATTTGAGTTAAATCCGGAGCATAGATTTCAAGCAAAATTTCACCTTTTTTTACCGCCTGCCCATCACCTTTCAGGTTCAGTTTTTCTACTCTTCCGGCAACTTGAAAACTCAATTGTTTTCTATTTGATTTATCCACGGTAAGCTCGGCAGGTAAATAAATCTCTTTCACTAAGGAAGCTTTTTTAACTTCAGCGGTTTCAATTTTTGCCAAAGTTTGTGCTTCTTTACTCATGCTGAACAAGCCCGCAGAACTTGTAGAAACGGAACTCGCAGGTATTAAATCCATTCCACAAATCGGACATTTTCCGGGTTTATCGAGATGAATTTGAGGATGCATGGAACAGGTATAATCGCTAACTACTTCTGCTGCTTGCGATTCGGAATGCGTCGAATCAACCCCATCAGAAAACAAGAAGTATCCTAAAAAGAGTCCTAAAAACAAGGTTATAAGCGGAATGTATTTTTTTAGTTGATTCATGGTTTTTCCTCCCATGCAGTAATACTATGTATTTCTAATTCGATTTTTTTCAGAGCTATTTCGGAGTTGATTGCAGCCGATTTTTGCTCTAGTAGTCTGCGTTCAATTTGAATCCAAGATGACAGACTTCCTTTACCTGTTTCCCAGTTTTCTTTTTCAAGTGCTGACATTTCCATCAATTTTTGAGGAATGGTTTTTTGGAACAATTCCAATTCTTTGGTCTTAAGTTCATGCTGCTTTTTAAGCGTTTCAAGTTTGGCTGTTAAGCCTTTTTGAACCGCATCAAACTCAAATCCACCCTCTTGTTGAGATTGTTTCGCCTCGCCCTTTAGTCCGTCAAATTTTTTTCTGTAAACCGGCAAGCTGATGCTTGCCATGAGCATAAAGGCTGGCTGCATCTGCATTTCAGGCGCCGCAATAGGCATGGCTTCCTGAATCCACATGTATTCAGCACCCAAAGCAATTCGCGGTTTTCCTTCACTGGAAGCCAGTTGATGGCGAGTCTTGCCCATACGCTGTTTTATTTTCGCGGCTTCGAGTACGGGGTGTGACCATGTTGTTGCAGTCCTATCCAAAGGCATCATTTCAGCTGGTTTCGGGAATTGTTTTGCCGGATATAAAGCTGTTAGCTCGGCAAATATTATTTGCTCGCTTTGCATCCATTCCAAGTCTTTTTGCTTGAGCAGACTTTCTTCAATTTCGATTTCCAACATTGTTTTACGCACATTTTCAATACTCAGTCGCGTGCCAATGTCGGCTTTCAAGGTTTCAATCCAGTTGAGTTGAAGTTCTACTAATTCTTGCTGCTTTTGCACACGCTCCAATTCAATTAAAAAACTGAGATATTGCGTCATTCGCTCGTTCGTCTTTTGAATAAAACTCCAATATTCAATTTGTGCTTGCTGCTCTTGTAAAGCAACGGAACTGGAAATCGTCCCCGGCCAAGGAAATGCCTGCATAGCACGAAAAGCCACTGTTTGATTCAATGCTTTTTGCATAGGAACTGGCGTCCAGTTCACTCCTAGTTCCGGATTTGGCAATGCATCTTTGCTTTTTACCATTGCTAGCTGCCTTTGATATTTACTTCTGAACTGGTCTAAAACCGGATCGAATTCAAGCAGAGAATCGAGCAATGATTTCACTTCCTGACTGGCAGATTGATACACCATAAGTTGTTGTGGTGTAACGGCTTGAGCTTTTGTATCAAACACTAAAAAAATGCTTGTAAAGCCTAATACAAACCATGATTTTATAACAAACTTACATCTCATCTTAACTCTCCTTTTCAAATTTTCTGGCGTTCCACAGGTAATACAAAACCGGAATTACAAACACCGTAATCAAACAAATAATCATGCCTCCAAAAGTCGGAATAGCCATGGGAACCATGATATCTGAACCCTTCCCGGTTGATGTTAAAACGGGAAGTAAGGCTAAAATGGTTGTCGCTGAAGTCATTAGCGCCGGACGAATTCGCTTCTTACCTGCTTCCATAACCACATCACGTAACTCTTGTCGGTTCTGCGGTTGAATCACTTTTAGTTTTTGCTGAATGTAAGTGGCAATCAGAACTCCGTCATCCGAAGCAATACCAAATAAAGCCACAAAACCAACCCAAACTGCCACGCTTAAGTTCATTTCTTTCATTTGGAATAACTCGCGCATGGAAACATCAAACCATTCCCAATTTAAAAACCACGGTTGCGCATACAACCAAATCATTAAAAATCCGCCTGCCCAAGCCACAAAAATGCTGCTGAAAATCATAACTGATGTTGAAATGGAGCGAAATTGGAAATACAGAATCAAAAAAATGAGAAATAAAGCCAACGGCAATACAATTTGCAGGCGTTTTTCAGCACGTATCTGATTTTCATAAGTACCTGAATACTCGATTGTTACGCCTTTTGGAATGTGCAACAGTCCTATTTCTATATGTTGATTAACCACTTTTTGAGCGTTTTCAATAACATCTACTTCGGCCAAATCCGCTTTTTTATCAAAAATGACATACGATGTTAGAAAAGTATCTTCGCTTCGAATCATTTGCGGACCTTTGCGATAATCGATACTCGCGAGTTCTTTTAGTTGAACCCAAGCTCCCGAAGTCGATTTCAAGGTCATTTCGCCGATTGATGCTGGAGAATCACGAAATTCACGCGCGAAACGCAGACGAATTCCATAACGCTCACGCCCTTCCACCGAAGTTGAAACGGGCATTCCACCCAAAGCGATTTCGATAAATTGTTGAACTTCATCGATTTTGAATCCATATCTGGCTAGTGCTAAACGGTTCCATTCTACTTCCAAATATGGCTTACCAACTGCACGTTCAGCAAAAACTGAATTCGATTCGATTCCCGAAACGCCTTTTAAAACAGCTTCCAACTCGATTCCGACAGCTTCAATCTCTTCCAGATTATTCCCCTTTACTTTTATTCCCATTGGAGCTCTCATGCCCGATTGGAGCATCACAATTCGAGTTTCAATTGGCTGTAATTTTGGCGCAGATGTGAGTCCGGGAATTTTACTTACAGCTACAATTTCTTTCCAAATATCATCTTTTGTTTTGATGTGATCTCGCCATTGACGCACAAATTCACCGTTTTCATCAGGTTTATAGGTTCCGTCAGCCTGTTTTTTTACTCTAAGCTTTCGACCGTTTTCATCCTGAATAAATTCCGATTTATAGATAATCACATTTTCGAACATGGAAATAGGAGCCGGGTCCAAAGCCGAATTTACTCTTCCCAACTTCCCGACAACTGATTCAACTTCAGGAATTGACGTAACCGCTTTATCTAAATATTGAAGATAAGACTGCGCCTCATCAACACCTGAGTGCGGCATTATTGTTGGCATCAACAAAAAAGAGCCTTCATCGAGGCTTGGCATAAATTCTTTACCCAAACCGGGAAATACACGATTCATTTTTTGTGTAATCGTCCATTCATTGACAGACAAACCCATTTTTTCTAATGGACTCACCACTTTTGAAAATCCCAACCAAATCATCAATCCTGATAAAACTAACAATCCCGGAACGCTTAAAAATGTGTACGGATGATTGAGTGCTGTATTAAGAATAGATTCGTATTTGTTTTTTACCAGTGTAAACAAGCCAAGAAGTGCTGAAATCAAACCAAAAACGAAGATTACATTCACAAAAACGGAATTTGAAAATCCTAATGGCATCCATACTTGAGTGAGTAATAATGCCACCGCAAAAGCTAATATTATGCTCTGAACTATTTTATGAACACGTTCTGAGTAGTTTATTTCGAACACTACTACATAATTATGGGCGATTGCCAGCAACACTACACATCCGACCCAACCATTCCATGTAATCATTGCCAATATGCTTATTACGAATCCCAAAACATGCAGGAGGTGTTTGAATACCTTTTTCGAGATTCTCCATCCTAAAACCCAATGCGTAAATGCAGGAATCACAAATAATGTGATGGCAATGGATGACATTAGGGCAAACGTTTTGGTAAAAGCCAGCGGCTTGAACAGCTTACCTTCGGCTCCAATCATGGTAAAAACCGGCAAAAAGCTCACAATTGTTGTTGAAACAGCAGTAATTATTGCTGAACCGACTTCGATTGTAGATTCATAAACAACATCAAAAAGTGATTTTTCGAGGTGCTCTTCTACGCTATGCAAAATATTTTCGGTAAGGATGATTCCCATATCTACCATGGTTCCGATGGCAATGGCAATTCCTGATAATGCCACGATATTGGCGTCAATTCCTGCATATTTCATCGCAATAAAAACAGAAAGTACAGCTAGAGGAAGCAGTCCACTAATTACAAATGATGCCCGAATATGCATCATCAATAAAAGAACAACAATAACGGTAACTAACACTTGTAAAATGAGTGCGTCTTCTAATGTTGCCAGAGTTTCTTTTATGAGACCTGCTCTATCGTAAAACGGCACAATAGTTACTTTAGAAATACGTCCGTCTGGCAAGTCTTTCTGCGGCAAACCGATGGTTATTTCGTCGATTTTCTTTTTAACTGCTTCAATTACCTGCATTGGATTAGATCCATAACGCGCAACAACCACTCCGCCTGTAACCCATGCTCCGGATTTATCCAAATAACCGCGCTGCTGTGCCGGCCCAATTTGAATTTTTGCAATTTGATTGAGCAAAACGGGGGTTAATCCGTCATTTTTTATGACGATATGCTCTAAATCCTGCAAACTTTTTACATAACCTAAACCTCGAACAAAATATTCAACTTGATTTATTTCCAAGGTTCTTGCACCGGCATCTCTGTTCGAACGTTTAACCGCTTCTGCTATTTGATTGAGTGATAAACCAAAATTCACTAATGCTTGTGGGTCTATATCAATTTGATATTCTTTAACAGCTCCGCCAATCGATGCAACTTCAGCTACGCCATCAACGGCTGTAAGAGCATTTTTGACGTAATAATCCTGAACAGTTCTTAACTCCTGAGCATCCCAAGCATCGGTTACGTTTCCGTTTTCATCTCGTCCTTCCAGAGTGTACCAAAATATCTGTCCGAGTCCGGTTGCATCCGGACCTAACATAGGTTTTACTTCTGATGGAAGAGTCCCGACCGGTAAAGCGCTTAGTTTTTCCAAGAGTCTGCTTCTACTCCAGTAGTAATCCACATCATCTTCAAAAATCACATAAATGGAAGATAATCCCAGCATGGAAGTTGAACGAACGGTTTTAACACCCGGCACGCTCAACAATTGAGTGGTTAAGGGATACGTAATTTGGTCGTCAATATCCTGAGGTGAACGTCCTGGCCAATCCGTAATCACAATCTGTTGATTCTCTCCCAAATCCGGGATTGCATCAACGTTTACAGGATCGTTTGGTATAAACGTAAAATTCCAATTAAAAGGCGCTGTAGAAAGTCCCCAAAAAGCGATGAGCGCAACGAGGAGAACTACTACCAGCTTATTTTCAAGAAAAAAGCGTATGGTTTTATTAAGCATAGGTATTCCAATGAGTTAACACACTAAGTTTTAGCACTTAGTAAGTTCTCAAATCAGGAATACAGCATTTTTTTTGTATAAAGGCGGGGCGCCACCGGAATCGTCGGGCGGACTTTTATAAACAGGAATGGGTTTGGTGTACTTGCTGCTTAATTCGTTTTCAAATACAATTTGAAAATCAGGTTCTACAAGTTGAACCTCCGTTGTACTGACTATCAGTTTTTTTTCAACGGTTGCCGTAATTGAACAATTACAAGAAATAGAACAGGATTCGTCTTTTGGTGAAGTTTGGTCTTCTTGCTTTGACTCCATTGAGCAACAACTCATTTTTCGAGAATCGCCCATTGAGCAATGCATGGACTCCTTTTTCTCCATTTCTTTTGAAGAAACCTTGCATGACTTAGATGATGTTTGCACAAATTGCACAGTGAGTGCCATACTCAGAGCAATGATTGTGATATGTTTCATCCAGTTTAACATGAAGGCGAAGTTACCGATTTTTTCTAAATAAAAATGTTCAACTCCTGACAGTTGCAAATAGTATGCTAGATATACATTGTAAATTCACGCCTGTAAAGAAGCAAGTTCAGACTAATACCTATCATCAAACTATTGGAGAGAAAGGCTGAGCCTCCATAACTCACAAAGGGTAATGGAATTCCGATTACCGGCAATAAGCCTAATGCGCTTCCGGTATTTATCAATAAGTGAATCAAAAATATTGATGAAACTCCGACAAGAACCGATTGTGCAAACGGGTGTTTATGCTGTCCGGCGCCATAAATGAGACGTATTAATAAAACCATAAAAAGAAATACAACAAACACACTACCTATGAAACCGAATTCCTCACCAATCACACAAAAAATGAAATCGGTCCACTGCTCCGGCAAGAATCGTAATTGAGTTTGTGTACCCTGCATAAATCCTTTACCGGTCAAGCCTCCGGAACCAATTGCTGTTTTCGCCTGAATAACATTCCAACCCCAACCTTTAGGATCGAATGATGGATTTACGAACGCCTCAATACGTGCAATTTGGTGCGGCTGTAACACTTTGGTAAGCGCAATATTAACGCCTCCTACCAAAATCAACCCTGTAATTGCCGAAGTTATCGTAAGCCAGACTCGCTTTTGAATAACAAAAATCATTAATGTGATGATAAATGCTGTGAGTAAACCCCAATACCAGCCTATCACAGAAAAGTATCCGATTAATGCAGGTGATACGATAAACAACGAAATACCGTATGGCAACCCTGACCAAAACAATAAAAATGGAGTAAGTGCAAAGATAACTAATGCCGTACCTGTGTCATTTTGAAGGAGTACTAAAACTCCGGGAATTATAATAAGTGACGCCGCAGATAAAGCTGAACCTAGACGTTCCATCGAAATATTGCGCCTGCTACTCAAATAACTGGAAACTGCAAGAACAGTAGAAACTTTCATCAACTCAGAAACCTGAAATCGAAATCCGGCTATTTCAATCCAACTTTTTGCACCGTTTACCTCAACACCAAGAAATAAAGTTCCGATGGTGAGTGTTATACAAAAAGCATAAAAAAAATAGGCTACTTGTGAAAACGTTCTTGGCGCAGTGAATTGAAGGGCAATTACCATAAACAGAGAAGCACCTACCCAAATGAGCTGCTTCCAGAAGTTTTGTTGGATGAATGCAGGTAAAAATTCAGAAACAGGCCCTTGGGTTGCGCTGTAAATGGAAAACAATCCCATTACTGTTAATCCCATCCAGCTAAAGAAGGTCAACCAATCAAAGTTTTTATACCAATTCATTCTGCCACTCCGTCCTCATCTTTGGGTACAAAATGAATCATTCTATCATAGACCCACGTTCTGTTTACTTTTCCGGAGAAATATTTTTCCATTAAAAGTGATGCTATGGGTGCTGCCGAGGTAGAGCCAAATCCGGCATTTTCAACTAAAACAGCAACCGCTAACTGAGGATTATCTATTGGTGCGTAACAAACAAACCATGCATGATCTCTTCCGTGTGGATTCTGTGCTGTACCCGTTTTACCTGCAATTTCAACATATTTGATATTAGCATACCAACGAGCGGAACCGTCTGTTACTACTTTTCTCATACCGGCACGAACTAAATCCAAAGCTTCTTTATTTGTCCATGTAACCGAATCTGTTAATGCTTGTGCTTTATAAACGGTATCCGTTGCATTATATACTGATTCTACTAAATGGGGCTTAATTTTATGCCCGCCGTTTGCAATCATAGATACCATAGTTGCCATTTGTAGTGGGGTTGCTCCTATAGCACCCTGACCTACACCTAAATTGATTACATCACCAATACCCCATTTATTTTTTCCGAAAGCCCGGTCGAAATAAGCCGAATCAGGAACGATGCCTCTTGCTTCGTTTGGCAAATCAATTCCTGTTGAATGCCCTAATGCAAAATCATTCACTAGTTTTGTCCATGCGTTTAGTCCTTCTTGAGTACCTATTTTATTCATCAATGAAAAGAAATAGGTATTGCATGAATTTTGAATAGCGTGAGCTAAATCTTGCTCTCCATGTCTTCCTGTACATTTGTATTCACGACCCTTTACATACGCACCATTACAATAAACCGTCGTTTTTGGAGTAATAACACCCAATTTCAACCCAATGAGAGCCATTAATGGTTTAAACGTTGAACCCGGTGGCTGCATCGCTGTTATTGCTCTGTTGAATAATGGTTTTGTTGAATCGGAGTTGATTTGTGCCCAATATTCATTATCAATTTTACCGGCTAATTTACTCAGATCATAATCCGGCGCACTTACCATAGCTCGTATCGCCCCTGTTCTCGGATCCATTGCTACAATACCGCCGGTTTTGTTCACCATGAGTTCCTCAGCGAGTTTTTGTAAATCTACATCTAAGCCAGTTTTGATATTGGCTCCGCTACTTGGACTCACATCCAAACCGCCATTATCATACGTTCCGAGCGCTTGCCCGTAAGCATTAATACGAACAAAACGTGTCCCCAATTCTCCGCGCAAATACTCTTCGTATCTGTTTTCAATTCCTGTTGTTCCGGCTTTATCGCCCAAACGGTAGCGATTTGAACGCTGATACTGTTGTTCAGAAATTTCTCTTAAATAACCTAAAATATGTGATGCTTTAATAGATGTCGGGTAAACTCGTTTACTTTCGATTTGATGCCCTATACCGGGTAACTCCCAAATATGCTCCTCCACTTTTGAGAATACCTCAAAATTTACTTCCGGAATAAGTTTCGAAGAGCGTTGCCACGAATATTTCTGAGCTTTTTTCACCAAAACTTCTAATTCATCTACAGAAAAATTGAGTAACTGCGCTAATAATGGAATTTTCTTTTTATCGAAGTTTGCCGGAGTTATTGTAATGGTATAAACCGGTTCGTTATCCGCAATGAGATTTCCATTTTTATCTAAAATGAGTCCACGAGCCGGATGAACTGACTCCTGACGCAAGGAATTTTCACGGCTTAGCGGGCCATAGGTATCGTATTCCAACACTTGTAGCTGATACAATCTGCCAACTATAATCATCCCAACTAATAAGACAATTCCTATCAGTACACGAATCGAGGTTCTATTTCGTTCGCGCTGAAAACTATTCATACGTTTCCTTTTGCGGCAGAACTAAAATTGTAGAGAAATGAGCCTAACAGAGCGGTGTACAGAGAATTACCGATCAGGGTTTGCCAGAAAAATACATCCGAGCCATAAAGTTGAATAAAACTACTTAAAAGAAGGATGAGCCCGTTCATTAATAAAGACGAAATAGTAAGAAGTACAAACACTTGTCCGGTTAGTAGCTTGTTTTCGCTGATTCTTGGCAAGAAGTTATAAATCACAAAAATGACCAATACGTTTGCGAATAAATAAACACCCCAAGTATCTAAAAGTGCATCGTGCAACAATGCTAAAACAGATACGGTGATGATTGTATATGTTCTTTCATTGGTAGCGGCGATAAATATCATGTATAACCACAATAAATTAGCCTCGGCTTCAAACAATCTTAAATGGCGCACTAAAACAACTTGTAAAACAAGAAAGAATAAGCCCCAAAAAAAATCTTTTACAAATGAATTACTCATTGTTCTGCCTGCTCCTTCAACGTTAACAGTGTTGAATCAATTTTTGAAGCTATCACAAAACCTTCTGCGATTTGATACATTGAAACCGACGGACGCAATGTAAGGACTTGCGTTTCTTTCCCGGCTTCAGGTTGCGAAGAAATCACCGTTCCAATTGGTAGAAATGGCGGAAATTCTAAACTATAACCGGATGTTTCGATTACAGCACCGGAATCTACTTGTACCGTTTTTGGTACATATAACATCTGTAATTCTTCCAGGCTTTCACCGTCCCATTGCACCAAGCCATACGCCCTACTACCCTGTACTCTTGCACTAGCTCTAAACAATGAATTGATAATAGGCATTACTTCCGAATAGGAACCTGATGTTAATATTACTCTACCAACCAAACCGTCAGCGGTAACCAATGCCATTCCCTTTTTAATTCCGGAATTTTCACCGGCATCAATTGTAAGTGAGTTGTTTATACCCGTTAGATTTTTTCCGATTATGCGAACCGGAATTAATGGTAATTGGGTTGTATCACGAAAGCCAAGCATTGCTCTATACGATTCATTTTCTGCCTGTACTGAGCGTAAGCGACTAATTTCATCCTGCAAGAGGATATTTTTTCTTTGCAATTGCTCATTGGTTGATAGTGCCTGTCGATACACTCTGATGCTGGATAATGGCTCTTCAAGCATAGAATACACTACAAGACTAACAGAACGAATCGACTGAATGCCGTCCATACTGCGAGCAACCATTAACATTAAGGCTACTAAAAGAATAAAGCCCGTGACTATAAAGTCACGGGCATCTTCGATATTAAAAATGCGTAGCCTCATGCGGTATTAGCTTACAACACTTTTGTAGTATTCGAGATTCTCAAGCACTTTACCGGTTCCGCGAACAACGGCTGTAAGAGGGTCTTCAGCAACATGCACCGGTAAGTTTGTGGTTTCCATAATCAGTTTGTCCAAATTCTTTAACAATGCGCCGCCACCTGTTAAGAAAATACCTCTGTCTAAAATATCGGCAGAAAGTTCAGGAGGGGTTTGTTCTAATGATTTGGTTACCGCTTCAACAATAGTATTTACAGATTCTGATAATGCCTCACGTACATCTTCAGATGTTACTGTTCTCGTTCGTGGCGCACCGTTAATTAAATCGCGACCTTTAGCGGTAATTTCAAGTTCTTCTTCTAAAGCAGCAGCTGAGCCGATTGTACATTTCACATGTTCAGCAGAGCGTTCACCAATCAACAAGTTGTGATTTCTTCTAAAGTAATTGATGATATCTTCGTTCAACTCGTCACCACCTAAACGAACTGACTGCGCATAAACAATACCTGATAAGGCAATAACAGCAATCTCTGTTGTACCACCACCGATATCAACAATCATATTCCCAACAGGCTCGTGAACATCTAAACCGATACCAATTGCCGCAGCCATAGGCTCATCGACAAGATGAACAGTTTTAGCACCCGCGTGTTCAGCACTATCACGCACAGCACGACGCTCTACTTCTGTAATTCCCGATGGCACACACACAACCATTTTACGAGTAGTTGAATACCATTTTTTCTGCACCTTTTTTATCATGCCACGAATCATTTGTTCGGCGACCTCAAAATCGGCAATTACACCATCACGTAAAGGACGAATAGTTTTGATGTCTCTGTGCGTTTTTTCGTGCATTAATCTAGCTTCATGACCGATTGCAACGGCTTGATTTTGTTGATTAAGTGCTACAATCGAAGGTTCATTCAGAACAATACCGTTACCTCTGGAGTAAATCAATGTATTTGCTGTTCCTAAATCGATAGCGATGTCGCTGTAGAGCCAATCAAACAATCCTTTTGGTGGTGTTGGTGCTTTTTTAGAACTACCGGTAGGTGTGTTGTACATTCTTAATTAGTTATGTGCTGTTAAAAATCTAATAATTGGGCTAAAATACAATTTTAAACGGCTGTTTGCGAATCAAATCGTAAAAAAATCAACCTGTATTTTAAGCATCAACTTTCTGGATTTTCGTTTAGTATGTGCCTGCAAAAATTCAGTTTTTTGAAATAAAAAAAGCCACGCGATGGTGGCTTTTTACATTCGAAATTCAAAGTTAAACTCGGTTAAAAGCTTCGAGTGCTTTTAGAGTAGAATCCAGTTCGTGAGTGATTCCTTTTGATTTCTCTTTCAACCCGGCTTTGGTAGCTTCCAAGTTTTCGGTTACATCAGAAATAATAGTTTCTAATTTTGAAGTTGAATTACTTGACAGGTTGCTTAAATCATCTAAGTTAGACAGTAAAGAACTCATACTGCCTTTTAATGAGCCTAAAGCTTCAGATGTAGATTGTAAATCGATAGCACTTGTTAAACTGCTTAATTGGTCGGCAACACCGGAAACATTGGCTTTATCAAGAGTAGCTTCCAGTTTTGTAACCTTACCGGCAAATTCTTCAGCAGCTTTTGCGAATTTTTCGAGAGCTTGTTCGTGGTTTTGGGTAATCTCTACAATTGCCTTACCTACTTTTGCTTTAATCTCATTATTTAAATCATCAGACATCACCACTTGGATGCGATCTTCTACTTCATAGTCTTCAACACCGGTTGGAACTGGTGATCCACCCGCTAAAAATAAAAACACGGTTGCTACTGCAAATCCACCTAACATTACAAAAGATGGCCAAGCTGCTTCGCCTAAGCCGAAATCCCCTACGGTTAATGACAATCCAATTGCACCAATTCCTAAGAATAAGTATGCAAACTGTCTGGATGACACTTTTTCAAATTTTGTTGCTTTTTGCTTCATTTAACTCTCCAAAAAGTTTCCGGTTAAGCTAACCGAAGGTTGTTTATTTGTTTGCACGATAATAACCAAAAGCCCAAAAACAAAAAAGGTTCATTTAAAAAATAGAGAGACATAATTTTTTAAGGCGATTTCATTTTTTCTGGCAAACGAAGAAACGATGCACATCTTGAATCATCCGCAGAAATAAATTATCCCAACCGGAATCACTTATCAGCCAAACGCTTAAGCTCGGCTAAAAGCAACATACTTTCAATCGGTGTAATCCTATTGATATCAAGGTCTTGCAACTTCTGAACTACACGCTCTAAATCGGGATCTATAGTTGACTGGAACAACGATAATTGCGGTATAGGAGCCTGTTTTTCTACTTTTTTAACCGCCTCTTTTGTATTTGCTTTCGCTCCGCGATCAAGTGTTCCGTTCGAATTGGTGATATCTAAGCTGTGGCTTTCTAAATTTCTTAATATCTCTCGGGCTCTTTCAATTACAACAGACGGTAAACCTGCCATACTCGCTACCTGAATACCAAAACTGTGGTCGGTTCCGCCTCGAATCAGCTTTCGTAAGAAAATGACTTTCCCTTCGTGCTCCTCAACTTTTACATTGTAGTTCACTACACGTTCATACAAACTTTCCAATTCATTAAGTTCGTGATAATGAGTTGCAAATAGGGTTTTAGCAGCGATGGCAGGTTGATTATGCAAATATTCAGCAATTGACCATGCGATAGAAAGTCCGTCGAAGGTTGAGGTTCCTCTTCCCACTTCATCCAACAAAATGAGTGAACGCGGTGTTGCATTATTTAAGATATTGGCAGCTTCGTTCATTTCAACCAAGAAAGTACTTTCTCCGGCTGCTAAATTATCAGATGCGCCTACTCTGGTAAAAATTTTATCAACCAGACCAATATTAACTTTTGCAGCGGGCACAAAACACCCGATTTGTGCCATCAACACAATTAATCCGGTTTGTCTTAAAATGATACTTTTACCGGCCATGTTCGGCCCTGTAATAATCATTATTTGCTCTGATGAATTATTCAGTTGTACATCGTTCGGAATAAAAGGCTCGCCCAGTGGCATGGAACGTTCTACAACCGGGTGACGACCTTTTTCAATATGTAACACATCAGATTCGTCAACATGCGGTTTTACATAGTTATATCGGAATGAAACCTCAGCGAAAGATTGAATCACATCCAATATCGCAATGGCTTTTGCATTATCCTGAACTTTTTCAGTGTAAGCAGATACAAAATCTGTTACCTGTTTAAAAAGTTCCATCTCCAGCTTCACCATTTTTTCTTCTGCTGAAAGAATCTTTTCTTCGATTTCTTTTAAATCAGGAGTGATATAACGTTCGGCATTACTCAGCGTTTGTTTTCTTATGAAGTAATCCGGGATTTTATCTTTGTGCGAATTCGTTACCTCAATGTAATATCCGAATACTTTGTTATATCCGAGCTTTAACGAGTTTATTCCGCTGTCCTCAATTAACTTCTTTTGGATTTTTGCAAGATACTCTTTTCCGTTTCGGGCAATATCTCTGAACTCATCCAATTGTTTATTATATCCGTCACGTATAAAACCGCCATCTCGAATTCCGGCAGGCGCCTCATCAATCAATGCACGGTCAATTTCAAGAATTACATCATCTAAAAGAGAGAGATTTGCATTTTGCTTTTTGATAAGTACTTCTTCAGAATCGGCTATAAGTGCTTTTAAAAGCGGGATTCGCGATAGCGAGCGTTTTAACTGTACTAAATCTCGCGGTCCTGAACGTCCGACCGAAATCCTTGAAATCAGGCGTTCTAAATCGCCGACTTCTTCTAATACTTCGCGCAATTGAATTCGATAATCGTGGCGAGTATGCCAAGCCTCTACCGCATTTAATCGCTCTTTAATCGGAAGGAGTTTTTTTAACGGACGCATCAACCAAGAGCGTAATAAACGAGCTCCCATCGCTGTACATGTTTCATCCAAAATATGAATCAACGTACCTTCTCGGGAATCGGACTGGATGGATGAAACCAATTCTAAATTACGTTTCGTAGCTAAATCTAACTGAATAAACTCTGCATTTTCGTACGCATACAAACGTCGTAAATGCGGGAGTGAACTTTTTTGATTCTCTCGAACATAGTGCAATAAAGCTCCCGCAGCGGCATGCGCCACATGGAGTTCATCAACACCAAAACCCTTTAATGAATGTGTTTTAAAGTGATCGAGTAAGGCAGTGTATCCAAAGTCGCCCTCAAAAACCCAATCTTCGATTATTGAAAAATTAAAATGCTTGTAACGCTGCTCCCATTCTCTCACCCATTTTTTTGAAGCCAATACTTCTGAGGGTTGAATGGTATCTAAAATATCGTGTAAATCTTCTGCTTCCATTTGTGAAAGCGCAAATTCCCCGGTAGAAATATCAGAAAAAGCAACTCCCAAAGAAGAGCCTTGTATATGAATGGAACAGATATAATTATTTCGGTTATGATCTAACAACTTATCCGAAAACGCGGTCCCCGGAGTAACTACTTCTGTAACTTCGCGCTCCACTAATTTTTTTTGTGCTTTTGCCTCTTCCGGATCTTGAGTTTGTTCACAAATAGCAACTTTATGCCCACGGCGAACCAATTTTGGCAAATATGTATCTAATGCATGAAATGGAAAACCGGCAAGTGGAGTCTGGTCTCCGCCGTTATTTCGCTTTGTTAAGGTAATTCCCAATTCTTTCGAGACTAAAACAGCATCATCACTAAAAGTCTCATAAAAATCGCCCACACGAAAAAAAAGGATGGTTCCGGGGTATTTTTCCTTCGTTTCGTAATATTGACGCATGAGTGGTGTTAATTTCACCTGTTTTTCCGTCATAAAATTGGTATTTGCTTTTCTATCCTTTAATTTTTTAAAATCGGGCTTTTAAGATAGCGCAGTTTTATCTTAGGTAACAGTCGGATATTTTTTTAATTAAAATCACACCATGTGATATATGGGTCGAGTAAAGACTTTTTTTAGTGAATTTTATCGAGTTTTTGGCCAGAATGAGGTGCTGTTTAATTCATCAGCAGTTACATTCAATTTAATATTGTGTTCCATTCCGTTCACACTATTAATTACATCTATTTTTGGGTTTGTTCTTCAAGATGATGAAACCGTTACTCAGTTGAGTCGATTAATTCATGATTTTTTACCGGCTTATTTCACCGCTGACGAAAATCCCGATGTAGATATTGAGCAGACGATTCTTCAACTCTTAATGCCCTTAATTGAAAAGCGCGGTGTGTATGGGATTTTGGGTTTCGCCATTCTTTCGTTTACCTCACTTGGTTTGTTTACTGCTGTAAAACATGTTCTTTTTGTGACATTTGAAATCAAGTATCAACAAGGTGCGATTTCAAAAATGATTTACAACTTTTTTGCATTCGGTCTTGTAGGTGGCGTTTTTATCTTCTTTACATCCGTTATCTCACTTGCTTCCATCATTACTATAAAAACAATTCGAATTCCGGCGTTGGATATTGTAATTAACATTGGCATTCTCTACGAGCTTTTGGGGATATTTTTGCCCATTATTTTCAACTTGAGCCTGTTTTATGTCTTTTTCAGGTATGGAAGTGAGCGTAAAATTGACCGCGGTTCTTGCCTTTTTGGTGCAGCTACTTACGTTTTCACTTTTGAAGCCGCAAAATATTTATTCGGTTTATATCTGAGCTATTTCTTTATGCGAGTTCAGAATATTTACCAAGGATATTCTATCATTTTAATGCTGGGTTTTTGGGCTTTTTACGGTGCTATTGCATTTATAGTAAGTGCTATTGCGGCTCGTGCATTTCAGTTAACTCAACAACCAGAGAATGCAACTTCGGAGAATGTCGTTACTCCAAGCTAATTTTTTCCTGCGTGATGATGTAGTGCAAATTGCCAAAGAGTTAATCGGCAAAGAACTCATTCATGTTTTGCCGGACGGGACTGAATTATCAGGAATTATTTGTGAAACTGAAGCATACCGAGCTCCGGAAGACAAAGCATCTCACGCATTCGGCATGAAACGCACGCAACGAACAGAAACGATGTTCATGCAAGGCGGATGCGCGTATATCTATTTATGTTATGGCATTCACGAGCTTTTTAATATTGTGACAAATAGTGAGGGAATTCCTCACGCTGTACTCATTCGAGGAATTGTTCCCAAAAAAGGTTTAGAACAACAGCTAACCAACAGAAAAGCTTCTTCTTATAAAAGAGGACTTATGATTGGCCCGGGAAAAGTCACCAAAGCATTATCTATTACAAGAGAATTAGACGGGGCGTCCATTTTGGAAAACAGTATTCAAATTCACGAAGGAATTGCCATTGCTGAAAATCTTTTACAATCCGGGCCGCGAATTGGTATTGAATACGCTCAAGAATGGAAAGAAATGCCTTGGCGTTTTTGGGTA
>SBGQ01000113.1 GCA_006226965.1 bacterium
GGGCACATTGTAACCCTTTGAGCATTTATACCGTAATTCGCGCCCATGCAAAAAAAATGGATCTACTCGTCTCTCGTTGTCATACTTGTTTTAGCCGCTTGGTTTTATTTTTCAGATGATGACACTCAAAAAGCAGAAATCATAATTCAACCCACCATTGGTGCGTTTGAAGTGCGTGTAACAAATACCGGTGAACTTCGCGCTCAAAACTCCACCGAAATTATGGGTCCGGCAGGAGCTCGTCAGGTTGGGATTTGGAACTTAAAAATTCAACGTCTTATTCCCGAAGGAACTGTTGTTGATTCCGGCGCTTTTGTTGCCGAATTAGACCGCTCCGAACTCATGGGAAAAATTCAGGATGCGCAACTTTCCTTACAAAAAGTACAATCACAAGTTGAGCAGGCTAAGTTAGATTGTACACTTACTCTATCTGAGGCACGCGATAATCTCATCAACTTAAAGTACGGTGTGGAAGAACGCCAATTGGCTTTAGATCAGGCACAATATGAATCTCCGGCCGTTCAGCGTCAAGCAGAAATTGATTACGAAAAATCGCAACGGAGTTTAGCACAAGCAACTCGTAATTACGAAACTAAAGTTCTTCAGGCGAAGGCAAAAATCAGCGAAGTTGAAGCTGATTTATCAAAAGAACAGCGCAAAATGGGCGACCTGCAAAAAATTATGAGTCAGTTTGTAGTTAATGCCCCCAAAAAAGGAATGGTTGTTTATTCACGAGAATGGAACGGAAAAAAACGAAATGTGGGAAGCACCGTAAGCCCTTGGGATCCAACGGTTGCTGAATTGCCGGATTTATCTGTTATGGAATCCATCACCTACATCAATGAAGTAGACATTCAAAAAGTTCGCGAAAAACAAGTGGTTGAAGTCGGCTTAGATGCCAATCCCGATAAAAAACTAAGCGGTATTGTAACCTCAGTTGCCAATATTGGTGAACAGCGTCCAAACTCGGATTCAAAAGTATTCGAAGTTAAAATTCAGGTAAATGAATCGGACACTACGTTACGCCCAGCTATGACAACCAGCAACTCGATTTTAGTTACAAAAATGGAAAACGTGCTTTTTATTCCGCTCGAAAGCATTCATTCCAACGATTCATTGAGTTATGTGTTCAAAAAAGACGGTTTATCAACCTTAAGACAAGAAATTACTTTGGGTGATATCAACGAAACACATGCTATTATTTTAAAAGGTATCGAGCAATCTGACCGATTGTTCTTATCAACACCGGAAGATACAACCGGATTAAAATGGAGCTACCTTCCAAAAGAATCCGAAAACCTGACCTCTAATAAATAAGTACGTGTTAGAAGTAATCAGGTACAACTTACTTATTGCGCTCGAAGCCATTGTGCAAAACAGACTTCGGGCATTTCTTACTTCTTTGGGTATTATTTTCGGAGTTGCTTCGGTTATTGCCATGCTTGCCATCGGTAAAGGCGCTGAGCAGCAAATTCTGGAACAAATGAAGTTATTGGGAACGAATAACATTATTGTTCAGCCCGTAGTTGAACAAGAAGAAGGAAACGTTGCAGACGACGAACAACAGAAACCGCAAAACAAACGGTTTTCTCCCGGTTTAACTCTTTCCGATTTAAACGATATTCGTGAAATTCTTCCGAGTATTTATAAAGCTACCCCAGAAATTATCGGTGATGTTTTATTTGTTCGTGACGGCATCAAAAAAACAGGAAAACTGATTGGTGTAAGCGAAGATTATTTTGATATATCTGCAACTGAATTAGAATCGGGGCAGATTTTTGCCGACGCAAACGAACACCAATCCATGCCGGTTGCCGTAATCGGAAAAAGCGTGAAGACAAAGTTTTTTGCAGGTACAGATCCGATTGGAAAACAAATTAAATGCGGACCGCTTTGGTTTACGGTTATCGGAGTGTTAAAAGAACGCGGAGGCGGAAACTCAACCATGCGCCACTTGGGTATTCGCGACTTCGATATGGATATTTACATCCCGGCAACTACTTTTTTATTACGATTTAAAAACCGCAGTTTGCTTACTGAGCGTGATATCAAAAAAGCCAACTCAGGAAATAATAATGATGATGAAGAAACGGATAAAAAATCGACGAATTATCATCAAATTGACCGCATGATTTTGCACGTAAAAGAATCGGCTTACATAAAACCGACTGCTGATGTGGCTTCGCGTCTGTTGCAACGCAAGCATAATGAAGTGGTTGATTATGAAGTCATTATTCCGGAATTATTACTTCAACAAGAACAGCGAACCAAGCGCATTTTCAACATCGTTCTTTCTTCTATTGCATCTATTTCTTTATTAGTAGGCGGTATCGGCATTATGAATATCATGTTTGCTTCGGTTGTAGAGCGCTATAAAGAAATCGGAACCCGAATGGCCATTGGCGCTCGAAAATTGGACATCAAATTACAATTCTTGACGGAAGCTTTGGTTATTAGCCTAAGTGGTGGAATTGCAGGTATTTTATTTGGCATCAGTTTGAGTTATATCATCGAAAGCGCGACTGAAATCAAAACATTGGTTTCTCTTGTTTCCATTGTTATTTCATTTGGTGTTTCTATTTCCGTTGGATTGGTTTTTGGGATTTTCCCGGCGATAAAAGCCGCCGAACAAGAACCCGCTGATGTTCTGCGCTATGAATAAATATGAATTTATGAGACCTCTTTTACTTGTTGTTTTTCTATTTCTGAGTTTCACTTCCGGTTTTGCCCAGTCTTTAACGCTTACTTTGGATGATGCGGTTTCTATCGCGCAAACAAACTCACCTATCGCAGATGCTGTTAGAAGTAATCGAAAAGCTGCACTATGGCGCTATAAAGCGTTTCGTGCCGGACTATTACCCAATTTGAGTATTTCCGGTGATGCTCCGGGTTATATCAACTCCATTAACCCAATTACACAACCAGACGGAACCGTTCGCTTTATTGGGCAACAACAATCAACCATTTCCGGTTCTTTTGATTTGAGTCAGGCTGTTCCCTACACTGGTGGACGCTTCGAATTATCGTCCGGGTTAAATCGTGTTTTCTTTTATGATGCCAATACAAAAGAGTGGAGTTATTTATGGCAATCCACACCTTTGGTGCTGAGTTATATTCAACCCATTTTCCAGTATAACCAATTGGCTTGGCAGCTTAAAATGGAACCGATTCGAAATGAGCTTTCCAAGTTGCAATTCACAGAAAGTATGGAAGAGGTTGCTTTAAACGCCACTCGTTCTTATTTCGATGCTTATTTAGCTCGAATAAATTTGGAAAACGCTCGGTTTAACGTTGGCGTAAACGATACCATTTATCAGATTTCAATTGGTCGTTTTAATGTGGGTAAAATCGCTGAAAATGATTTATTACAAAGTGAATTGGCTCTGTTGAATGCAAAAACGAATGAACAAAATGCGCAATTGGCGTATGTAAAAGCGCTGCAAGATTTAAAAATTCAATTGGGTTTACCGGTCGGGAAGGAAATCGAAGTCGAAGCTCCGCAAAGTTTGAGTTTATTATCAATTGATGTGAATAAAGCCTTAGAATACGCTCAAAAAAATAGCAGCTTTCTTACCGATGTTAAATTGAGAGAGCTTCAGGCTGAACAAAACTTAGATCAGGCTGAAAGTAATTCAGGATTAAATGCAAATCTTACCGCTCGTTACGGATTAAACCAAACCGCAGAAGACTTCGCTGATTCCTACTCAAATTTGCAAGGGCGAAGCTTTTTTACTGTCGGATTTCAAATTCCGATTTTGAATTGGGGACAAAATAACGCAACCATCCAAGCTGCAAGAGAAAGTGCAAAAGAAACACAAAAACGAGTTAGCGTAGATCGCGAACAATATGCAGTTGATGTAGAATACCGGGTAAGACAATTCCTGTTACAACAAAATCAGCTCGTAATTTCTCAAAAATCGGATACCATTGCGCAACGTAGATACGAAGTTACTCGGGCACGTTATTTAATCGGGAAAGTAGACATCACCAATTTGCTCATCGCCCAAAATGAGAAAGACAATGCCCGAAGCGGATTAATTCGAGCTCAGCGAGATTATTGGTTAGCTTGGTACGAACTCCGCCGCTCTACGCTGTTCGATTTCATTAAAGACGAACCGATTCGTTATTTCGAATAAGATGTCGGATGTCGGATGTCGGATGTCGGATGTCGGATGTCGGATGTCGGATGTCGGATGTCGGATGTCGGATGTCGGATGTCG
>SBGQ01000051.1 GCA_006226965.1 bacterium
ACCGGGCGCCCGGTAAGCGTAAATATTTTAAGTTGAAGTTTTTCTACTCCGGAAACATCAGCTCCTTTTAGCTCAAAAGCGAAATTTGTGAAATTAGACATTGGGTTTGGATACGGATAAAACGAGCTTATTCCACCTTCGTTTGACACTCTAAAACTAACCATGTATCCATCTTGTTTATCTTCAGCAACGTTTCCGGTTTTATCTCGTGAATACACTTGCAGTGTTAAAGCTGTATCACTAAACGCTGAAAAGTCCGGAGTAAACTGAACATAGGCTTCATTCTTTGTCCCTGAATCGGAGGCAGGTTTAAACTCAACTTCCGGACTCAAATAAGAATAACTCACGTAATTATTCGGGTCTGTAGTAAATAATCGAATTTCGATATCTGTTGAGTCATTTATTCTTAAATAGGGATTGGAGTCCTTCCAATAAATATCTATTACAGGTTTAGAAGAGACAAAACTCAGATTGGGATTGGTTTTGTCAGTAATGGGATTGGTAATAGGCGCGATAAAACGATTGTCAAAGAAAACTTCCACATTGGGTGCAATACTGTCTTTTTCAACATAAAAATCTCTGCTAAAAAAGTTGTTATAGGTAAGTTGATCGTTGTGATTTCCGGTAAACCTAACTTGAATACTGTGATTTCCCTGCTTATCAATTGTCGGAATGGTTACTGATAATTTCTTTGCAGTAATTGGCGGCGGCACTTTAACTTTTCTGAACGATTCTAACCCTTTTACAACCTCAGATTTTATCAAAACCGGATTCACAGTTGCATTTGTTGGTTTATACACATCATAAAAACTAACAATTACGCTATCAGAATCAATTAAACCAAGATTTTGCACATTAATTGACAAATTATATAAATAGCCTTCCTCCAAGGAATCTGTATTCACTTGCACAGAAAATGGGTCAATTGCCAATTCCGGCATAGGCTCATACTGCACTTTCCACTGATAAAATTGAGGCGCTTTTCTATCCTCATTTTCTAGTCGAGCAACCAATCGAACATAAGGATAGTCATTTGTATTAATTACACTTAAATCAGCACTAAAGCTATTTAGGAGTCCATTGGGATTGGCTGTTGTTAAACGCACCGGATTGGAGCTCACCGAGGCTTGTCCATAAACATCAACATAAATTTTTCCGGTTGCGCTAACTCTGTTACCCAAGCCTTCTATTTTTTTCCAACTTTTTACCGGCCCGATTAATGGAGATGTCATCGTTCCTTCGCTTGTGTTAAATGACAGAACCGTATCAGCATACATTACTCCGTTTTTCACAATGTACTCTGAGACCTGAGAAGGGTCGTACTCAGATTGATTTCTGAACTTTTTGCCGAACAGTATATAACCGTCTGTCTTGGTTAATTGTACGGTTTGTGTACCGTCCACACCTCCAGTTGCTTTAAATGCACCGACGGAACGTAAAGCAACTACCAAAGGGTCAGTATTTCCTGTAAAAATCTCTGTTACTGGCGAGGTTAATCCATGAGTTCTGATTCGAATTATTACATAATCACCAACCCGAACATTATTCAAATCCTGAATAAACTGCGTCCTGCTTAGTAAACCATCACCCGGCGTCCGATATAAACCGCCATGAATAGCGTAACCTGTTCCTCTCGGAATTCCTTGTGAGTCAATTCCATTTCGAATTTCGCCGGTTAAACCGTTTATTACAATCATAAAGAAACTGATTTTTAACCTTCCCATTTGTTCACCATTTACAAATGCTGAAGCCGGAAATGTTGCGTATTCCGTTCCTGTCATATCAGCAAAACTTTTTGAAACCGTGCTAGTTCGAATTTCCAAATTCACCGTATTAAAACTGTACTCTTTTTGGTCATCATAAATCAACGATGATGAAAATCGATTATTCTCGAATTGAGATTGGGTTTGTTGCCACCAAGTACCTGTTATTGTTGTATCTACAATAAAAGAAGCTCTTCTCCAGTTTTCTTCGCCCTCTCGCTCAACTTTTGCACGCCAGTAATATTCTTTTAAATGTTTTAACTGTATTGATGGTTGCCATTCAACATTCAAATCTGTTCCCTGAATAGAAGTATTAGCAATGGGTGATGTAAAATCGGGTAAGGTATCTAGTTCGATATTGATGATTTCCCGATTAAAAATAGTAGGAGAACTCACTACAAATAATGGTGTTTTACTGTTGTGGAGACTGTTGTTAAGCGGATAAATAAGATCGGCACCTGTTGAGAAAACCTGATGTTCAACCTGAAGCCTATTGTTAAACTCATCGTATTCCGTAAGTGCTTGTTCAGAGTCTATAGTTAACATAAACTCATGTATCCCCGCGTCGGCATCGTCTAATTTTACTGCAATAGGAATTTCTTTTACTGTTTTTACCGGCGCAACAGTTATTGAATAATTTTTGGGTGATAAACTCGGCCTATTCTGAACAATCGATAAATCTACAGAGCCGGTGGGAAGTGTTCCCATATTCCTGACACGAGCAACCAAATTGAACGTACTATCAGATATATTGGTCGGATTGGGTTCAATACGATAGGGGTCAAAATCAAATCTATAATCAGGTTTTCTAGGGTAAGCAAGTTGTAGTGAAGGGTCACCGATTATATTTGTGTTTTGAATTAAAGCCAAATCAGCCGTTGATATATTGAGAAATTTCCGAATCATGTTAATTCTACTCAACTGATCAACTTCGCCTAAAGTTGGTAAAGTGTCATTAAAAATTGCACGATAAAAATATTCGGAGTAGTTCTCCAACGCAGTCGGAATCCCTTGCCCAGAGCCGCCAATAAAGGCAACAGCTGCATTGGGCGCAAAGACAAACTGTTCTGAAATTACTCTGCTTGATGCCGTTGTAAACAAACCGGAATAACAACCCAAAGAAAGTACAATAGCAGATTTACCTTGGTTTTGATAAGCATCCGGATTATCAGTCAACAAATCCCAAGAATCAGGCGACGAATGCCCGTAAAATTGCAAAATAAACGTACCTGAATTGATTATTTCAGACAAATCCCCTCTGGCGCTTTCGTCCAGTGGTTGATTGGATTGTTTTCCGATTATCACGGTATCGGCCGCAATGATTGAGTTAGACGCTAATGCACCTAGTTTTAAATTATGTTGTAATAATTGCTCACGCTCTGTTGCTTCCAAACCGCCACTAAGCAGCGTTACTCTTTTCTGCCACGATTCATATTCAGGTCTGTTTGACTCATATTGACTCACCTTACTCAGATAGGCAATAATTTCAGATGTTGATTTTACAGTTAATCGCCCAACAGAAACTCGCGGAATCCAATCCGTTGATGATGTCTGATTCATTCCGTACCAAACGTCACTTGAAGGATAGCCGAATGATGGAATTTCGTGCAAAGCAATATAACTGTCACGATTTTGAAAAGACGCGTCAGCAATAATAAATACCGATTCAGGCGGTATTTGCCAGGTTCTTCTTGCGTAATGGATAAAATCCTGAATAGCTTTTGGCGTACGAATACCATACCCAAATAAATTCCACAGTTCTTCAGCTAAAACAACTTTAGTTTTTACGTTTGATTTTGATGCTCGGTAATTTGCATAGATTTGAGCGTGATTTTTCAACACCGAACGGGTTAAAATAATTACGTCAGCTTCATTCGATGCTGCCAAAACCGTTGTCGGTAAACTGTACTTTCGAATGGAGTGTACCTGTGCATATTCGTTGTTTTTTACCGCAATATACAACTCATTTTGGCTACTGGATTGATCATCAAAAAAAGAAACGGATTCAATATCAGGTTCTTCAATTCCGGTAAAAATCTTTTGTCTGTTTGGTTGAAAAACCCTCACGGTTGAGCCTAAAGCAATATTTCTAAACCGAATAGAACTAAGTCCATCAGGCTTTTTCCAAAATGAAAACTGTTTATAGTTTGTATTTACTGTAAACCCTCTGTAATACGAATACTTGTACCAATCAAACAAAAACAAATGCGGGTTGGATGCCGAGGCTCCAGTATTCTCATTTGTTAACTTAAAGTGTAAATCTAAGGACGTGTAATCGATTAAACGTACCGGAGAAACAGATCCGGAAACAATTCTTCCGCCTTTACCCGACCAAGTAACATTCCCGATGGAATGATAAGCGATGGAACCGTTAACTGCATGTAACAAATCGATACTTAACGAACGAATTCCTATCGACTGACTAGCTACGCGAGAATCTATATAGATTGCGGAGTCAACTCGTACAATATCCTCAATAGAGGCTTCAATAATAATATTCTTGATGGGTTCATCAGCAAGGTTACCATCATACCAGTAATAACCTTCACTTTCACCAAATGTTGATAATTCGGCACCTGTATCATATCCCGGATAATAGCTAGTTGCTTCTATCTCTTTAATAACACTATCTCTGAATCCCGCAAAATAGGTTCCGGTGCTTGCATTTTGTATGGTTTGATAACGTTTTCCCGGTGAACCAGACCATGTCAACCAATATATCGTTGAATCGCTATACAACGAATAATAGTCGTTTGCCTGGTCATTACCATTCGAACCGTAAGCCCATTTTTCATTTTTTCCGGTATTTCTATTACCTACAAATCGAATTTTATCTCCCTGCTGTAGATTCTCCCCGACTGTATTTCGTTCTATTTCAATAGGAATCTCATTTCCGCGCAAGAACAGTTTTAATTGCGATTCAACTACAGCATTATCCGGAAATCCGGATGTAATTAAGTCTGCAATATCGAGCTCATAAACGATATAATCATAATGATTTGCCCTAATTGCTGTTAATGAAACAGCATCGTTTTTTACAGCTATTTGATACCATTCTTGATCGGCATTAAACCATGTATTGGGATTGTTCTGTTGGCCGTGTGCAGAAACAACAATTGCTAACCATAAAAAAATTAAGGATAATTTATGCATCATATCTGATAAAGCCTATCAAAACAGTCCGAACAAACGATTAAAACAGTGTTATAGTCTACGATTAA
Organism: bacterium; assembly: GCA_006226965.1. Lineage (GTDB taxonomy): Bacteria > Bacteroidota > Rhodothermia > Balneolales > M1805 > M1805. Next base: position 4,985 of record SBGQ01000051.1, read on the forward strand.
AATTAGCAGAACTAATTATTTCACAAACCCTAAAATAGGTGAAATACAATTGTTTTCGATAAAAAATTAGACGTTTTAAATAAATGAATCGGGTAATAATTCAACCTTTTTTGTAAAAATCTGACCAGTTTTTTGTCCAGATTTATCTATATATGCAATTATCCACAAAAATATCATCCAAAATCGATAAAAAATCGCTTTTCTTGCATTAAATAAATTTCATTGAATCACATATTGTAGTAAATTGCGACACTTGTAAGCGGTTTCATACACTTTTGGGTTAACCGACAAATACATTCAACAATTAACATTTAAAAAACAGGGGGCACTTTATGCGCTTTCTATTACTAGGATTAGGCTTACTTCTAGTAGGTTCACAACAATCTAAAGCAGGCGGTTTTGGACTATTTGAAATGAGTGCACGTGTAAGTGGTATGCTTGGAGCATATGCTGCTGACGGACGTGATGTATCAACTATCTTTTTTAACCCTGCAGGTTTAGCTCAACTTTCAGGATTCAACATTCAAGTTGGCGGTGTTATGATTGCACCAAGAACAAGTTTCAGAGGACCTTACCCATCTTCCGTTGAAGAAACTAAAATGGTTCCAAGTGAATTTGTGTTACCGCACGTTTACGCATCTTACCAAGCAGCACAAAATCTTACAGTTGGTGTTGGTGTATATGTTCCTTTCGGCTTAGGTAGCAAATGGGAACGAGATTGGGTTTGGGCAGGTACAGCTACAGAAACTCGTCTCCAAACCGCTGTAATTGCACCGTCTTTAGCCTATATGTTAGATATGGGCGATATGGGTAAATTATCTATCGGTGGTAGTTACCAAATCGGCCTATTATCAAAAGCAACTCTAGAAAAAGTTGTTACAGATATGACTCAGCCAACTGACGGCTCATATCGTCTAGTTCGTTTAGAAGGTGAAGGAAAAGATACTTATACCGGTTACCAAGTTGGGTTTATTTACCAACCAATGGATATGTTATCTGTCGGGTTTTCTTATCGCAGCCAGTTAGAACTCAATTTAGTTGGTGATGCAACATTTACAAACTTACCTGAATCTCAATTTATTCCAGGAACACAAGGTGACTTACAGATTATTACTCCTGCTAATTTCACAGTTGGTGTAAGTGTTCGCCCGAACGAGAAATTAACCTTAAACCTCGATTACGTGGGCTGGGGCTGGTCAAGCTACGATTCTTTAAATATTGATTTCTATGATGATTATGAAACAGACTTATTAAAAGACATTAAAAACCCACGTCACTATGACGATGTTTATCAAATCCGATTCGGTGCTGAATATATTGTTAACCAATCTTTAACTGTTCGTGCTGGTCTTGGTTTTGACAAAAATCCGGTGCCAGACGAAACCTTGGATCCGACATTACCAGATACAGACCGCTTAATCTCTTCTTTAGGTCTAACTTACAATGTTACATCAAATTTGGGCATTCACCTGTACTACACGTTCATTAGAGGTGAAGAACGCTTAGTTGCACTTCCAGAGACAAATAAGCATAGTGGTTATTATAATACCTATGCGAATTTATTTGGTGCCGGTTTAACATTTGCATTTTAATAGTAGGAGATAATTCAATGAAACTTTTAAAAATTTCTTTATTTGCGCTATTAGTTACTCCTATTTTAACTAATTGCGACGATTTCACCGAACATACAGTCGAGCCAATCGAAGTGGCTAATGTCGATTTTTCAAAATATGTATCAATCGGCAATTCATTAGCAGCCGGATTTCAAAGTAATGCTCTTTATCCAGAAGGTCAGATTTACTCATATCCAAATTTACTTGCTCAGCAATTCAGAGTTGATCAATTTGCGTTACCGGCAATCGGCAACGGTTATGGTGATTTAGTTAAAGTTTCTGACTTTAGTACTTATCCAGATGTTGGAACTACAGTTGAGACTTTAACTCCTGGAGTTACACCAACTCAACCAGAAGGTGGTTACCAAAACTTAGGTATTCCAGGTGCAGTATTAAATGATTTCCGTGGAACAGATAGAGTACCTGCTTTTGGAAGTAATATTCCATATACTAGTAGATTTTCAGCGCCATACGCATTTGTATTAGGAGCTACACCTACACCAATTCAAGAGTATTTTGACAACCAAAATGCTACATTCACGAGTTTTTGGCTTGGCAACAATGATATTCTTGGATATGTAACTTCCGGTGGTTTAAGACCATTTACAAGCCCTGCTGCATTTCAAACTGAATATGCCGCATCTATTGCAGCCATAATGGGTCAAGACTCCTATATTAAAGGTGTTGTGGCCAATATACCCGGCGTTACAAGTATTCCATTTACTACATATGTTGGGCCACGTGCTAAAGCTAATTTAACACCAGTTTTAACAGCATTAAACTTAACTGATATTTATGTACAAAGTTCATTAACTCCTAATGTACCGGCAGTCGCAATGCCTGAGAATAAATTCCCATATATGGCGGTTAAAGTGAGCAACTTGGATAACGTTGATTCTGCACTAGTGCTTTTAACAGCACAAAGCGCTTTAGGTTGGATTGGTGCTTCAACTGCAAATCCTAATGATAATGCCAAAACTACGGCTATTCTAAACTACTGGAGAAGTTATATCGTTGCAGCAACTGCAGCTACACTAACTCCTGTTGATGCGGCAACTGCTGCAGGAATGGATGCCGCTACAGTTGCTGGAACACTAAAACAAATTACAATTGCTCAATACATGCAAACCTTTAGTGTTGATCAAGCTACAGCATCTAATGAATTAACGGCAAGGGGTTTCGATTTCAATTTTGCTCAACCTTTTGGCTTGCATCCTCATAACCCATTCCCAAGCCAATTTTTCTTGGATAAAAATGAAATCGCCGTTGCTAATGCTGTAACTACAACGTTTAATACGATTATTTCAAGTGTTAGAAGTAATTACTCTTCACGCCTAGCATTTGTTGATGTTAATACCATTTTTGCAGGGATTGTAGCTGCTGGTGGTATTCAACAAAATGGAATAGGCCTCGCACCGGCAATGGGAAGTTTATTTTCATTTGATGGCGTACACCCTTCAAACCGTGGACATGGCGTTATTACCAATTTCTTTATTGATGCTATAAATAACAATTTCTTTAATGGAGATGAAGTTATTAAGCATGTTAATATTTCTTGGATACCTACAGGCTTAACTGTTGTGAATAATCCTAATTAGACGTTTAAATCTATTATTTCCCAAGCCACTCCATTCGGAGTGGCTTTTTTTATGCCTTTATTTCCTGCCCCTTTCATATTTTCGCACTATGAATTACATAGAAAAATTAACCCGGGCTGCCAAAGACGCTGATTCACTTCTCTGTATTGGCTTAGATCCCGATGTTCAAAAAATTAAAGAGTGCTTCCCAAGCGCAAGCGGTTCAGACGAAGATTTAGTAACTCGGTTTTGTTTAGAAGTTATTGATTTAACTCAACAATACGCCTGCGCTTTCAAACCCAATCTCGCTTTCTTTGAAGCCTTGGGCAAAAACGGACTTCATGTTTTCAAAACTGTAGTTGACCATATCCCAAGAAATAAAATCATCATTGCTGATGCAAAGCGCGGAGATATCGGAAATACAGCATCGCATTATGCTAAAGCTTTTTTTGAAGAATTTTACGTGGATGCACTTACCGTAAATCCGCTTATGGGAATGGATACCATCGACCCCTATATCAATTATCCGGGAAAAGCCATCTATGTATTAACATTGACTTCCAATCCGGGCGCTCGCCACTATTTAAGACAATGCTGGGGTGATGAAAGCCTCTCGGAACGTATTGCCTGTGATATCAATCGAATGCAGGAAGATGCGATTTCTCATATAGGGATGGTAATCGGCGCTACGAATGAAACCGATTTTTTCCAACAAGTCACTCAACGTGCTCCAAACCAATCCTTATTAATTCCGGGTATTGGTGCACAAGGTGGTTCTGTTGAACAACTAGAGCAAAGCCTTGTCAATCATGCAGGAATTCCGATTGTAAATAGTTCCAGAGCGATTACATACGCCGGAAAAGGTTTGGAATGGGCTCATGCTGTTCGAACTGCTGCTGAACAAACAAAAAACTCCCTAAAATCAATCACTGCAAAATATGTCGGCTAAACCCGAGGTGATTATTTACACGGATGGCGCTTGTTCAGGAAATCCCGGTCCGGGAGGTTGGGCTGCTTATTTAGAATTCAATGGTAAATCGAAAACCATAAGCGGCTCTGATAAGGAAACTACCAACAACAGAATGGAAATGATGGCGGTAATTAAAGCCTTGCAAGCTCTAAAAAAGCCTTGCTTAGTTAATATTCATTCGGATAGTGCATTGATTATCAATGCTTTTACACAAAATTGGATTGGCAATTGGATTCGAAAAGGCTGGAAAAAAGCGGATAATAAACCCGTTGAAAATAAAGACCTTTGGGAAGAAATGTTATCAGTAATGGAGAAACATCAGGTTAAATGGACCAAAGTTAAAGGGCATTCCACCGATGAAAAAAACAATTTAGTTGATAAACTGGCAGTTGAAGCGAGTAAAAGTGTAGCGATGTAGCGATGTAGCGATGTAGCGATGTAGCGATGTAGCGATGTAGCGATGTAGCGATGTAGCGATGTAGCGATGTAGCGAAAATAATTTGATATTAACATATTACGACAAATTCATTTACTCCGGCTAAAAGCGATTATCATAAAAAAGAAAGAGATTATCCGGTTAAAAAACTCACATATCACTTTTGTAAATCAGCATTATTGGCCGGATAACGCAGCTACTGCTTTGGCATTAACCGATTTAGCTGAAACCTGTGCTGAAGCAGGATTTAAAGTGAGTGTTATTTGTTCTCGTTATTTATACGACCATTCCGGTGATTCTCTGCCCTCTTTCGAATGTAATAACGGGGTCGAAATTCATCGGGTTAATCAAACCAATTTTGGACGGCATTCCAATTCCGGACGATTAAAAGATTACGCTTCTTTCTTTGTTAATGCTGCTATTCAGTCATTCAAGCTAAAGCCCGATATAATTGTCACACTCACAACACCTCCCATGTTGGGCATTTTGGGTTGGATGCACAAATTAGTTCGCTCCGTTCGATTTGTGTACTGGAGTATGGATTTACACCCGGAAGCAGAAATAGCTGCCGGAATGATTTCACTTGGACATCCGATTACCAGTTTTATCAAAAAATGGCATGAAAAAGTGCTTCATAGTGCCGATGTCATTGTTGCTTTGTCATCAAACATGAAAAAGCGATTGTTAGAATATGGCTTGCCTGAACATAAAGTTCCTCTCATTTCCATTTGGTCTGATAAAGACGAGATTCAGGCTTTGCAGCAATCATCAAAAAAAACAATCCCAGAAGATTGGCAACAAAAATGTATTGTTCATTATTCCGGGAATCTTGGTCTCGCACACCGCTATCAATCTTTGTTGGATGTAATCGAATTAGCAAGAAATGATGAAAAACTCGGATTTGTGTTTACCGGTGGCGGACCTCAAATGCCTATTTTGAAAGCAAAAGTTCAGCAATTAGCCTTATCGAATGTTTTGTTTTTGCCTTATGTGGATAGAGATGAATTGTCAGAATCGCTCTCAAAAGCACATATTCAGTGGTTTTCTTTGGATGATTCATTCGAAGGAATTGCTTACCCGAGTAAACTTATCGGTTATATGGCAAGCGGACGCCCGATTATTTTCTTAGGTGATGCAAACGCTGATAGTGCAGCACTCATTCAAAAAGCAAACTGCGGATTTACATTCGGTTTGCGTGAACCTCTTTCGGTATTGGAACACATTCGAAAACTTGCTGCAAATTCAGATGTACAAATTCAATTGGGCAACCATGCCCGAACGTATTTTGAACGTCACTTAACGAAAGAAATCAATACCCAAAAGTGGATTTCAATAGTGAACGAGGTTTTGAAGTGAGTCTTTCTATTGATGTTGTACAACTTGGCGCGCGTATGCATTATGCGGTTCCTGCCTACTTTACCAAACATGAGGTATTGAACCATTTTTATACCGATTTATGGCGCTCTCACATTCCATTTTATTCGTTGATGTGTCGTTTGCCGGGATTTAAAGCTGTTTCATCTCGATTTCACCCTGAAATTCCACTTCAAAAAACAAAATCATTTCCATTTTTGGGGATTCAATATGCGCGTTCTCTTAGAAAAGCATATTCACGTGAAGAAGAAACTCTCGCTTTTTTACAGTTTAGCGAATTATTTCAGCAACGCATTCTAGCGTCAAACACTTCTTCACCGGCTGATTGTGTTTATGCATTTAATTCTGTTGCCAAAACACTGTTTTCATCAAAAAAATATGCTTCTTCTTTCAAAGTTTTAGAGCAAACGCTTGTACCACGAGCCACTGAATTTGAGATTTTGGAACAGGAATACACTTCATTTGGCTTAAACTTTCCTCATGGGAAATATGGAAAACAATATGCTCAACTTGAGCTTGAGGAATGTGAATTAGCGGATTTAATCGTAACCGGTTCTGATTTTGTAAAACAAACTCTCATCCAAAAAGGAATATCAGAACATAAAATCGAAGTGGTTCCTTATGGTTTTACACCTTCAACAGCGATAAATAAAGCCAAACACATAAGCAAAAAACTAAGGCTTTTGTTTGTCGGAAATGGTGGAATCCGAAAAGGTATTACCTATGCTATTGAAGCAGTTCGTTCACTTAAAAACGTTGAATTAAGTGTAGCCGGATTGATGGAATCCGAAATTCTTGGACTTCCTTTAGCTGAAAACGTTCATTTTTTAGGCTCTGTAAATCGTTCAGAAATGGAAGTTCTATTTCAAACTCATGATGTACTTTTACTGCCAAGTTTATGTGAAGGTTCAGCCACAGTCAGTTATGAAGCAATGGCTTACGGACTTCCTGTTATTTGTACTCCAAATTCCGGAACGGTTATTACCCATCAAAAAGAAGGATGGATTATCCCCGTTCGCGATTCAAAAGCTATTCAGAATTGTATATCGCAACTTTTGGAACAACCCATTTTAGTTGAGCGCGCCAGTTCCGAAGCTTTAAAAACCTCTCACTTGTTCACCGTTGAGAAATACGGAAAGCGCCTGTTGGATGTAATCACCAAGAGAAAACAGGACCTGCATGAGTATTCATGAGATTATTCTGTTTATCGAAACGCAGTTTGAAGCGAATCGGAATGATGAAGATGCACTTTTCATGGCAAACTATATGAAAGGTAAATTTCCTTTTTACGGCATCAAATCCGCTCCTCGCAGAGATATTATCAAACAAGCGATTTCGTCCCATAAAAAATTTGTGCTTGAAAACCGTTTTGAATTGGCTTTTGCCTGCATGGATAAACCTGAACGAGAGTGGCATCAGGCGGCAGTTGATATTGTATTACACTTCAAAAAATTAAATACGGCTTCTGATTTAGTCCATTTAGAACGTCTAGTTTTAACACATTCTTGGTGGGATACGGTCGATATGCTAGCGATAAATATCATCGGGCTGATTCTTTTCCATGAACCCAATGCTGTATTAGAGTGGATTTCAAGATGGCGCAATCACGAGTCGATGTGGCTAAATCGAACCGCCATCATTTTTCAATTAAAATTCAAAGAAAAACTCGATACGGATTTACTCGCCGACCTCATTGCTCAACATTCAGGTTCTAAAGAGTTTTTTATACAAAAAGCGATTGGCTGGATTTTGCGTGAATACAGTAAAACCAATCCTGTTTGGGTTCGGCAATTTGTTGAGTCTCACCCTCTAAAACCCCTGAGTGCGCGCGAAGCACTTCGTTTAATGAAAGTAGTTTGATGAACGTATCTGTAAAACACCCGAATCAACTCGTAACAATCGGATGTATTCACGCCGAGAATTTAGAAGTCCAAAAACCCAACGAAACTTTAGAATCGCGTTTAGCTGAAATCTTGTCTCTCCGTTCCGGCTCGGAACTCTCAGCTAGTGAAGATTCCATTCGAATGCAAGCGCGTGATATGCTTCGTTATCAATCGTATAAACCAACCGGACGTGCAAAACCGGCTTCCGAGTATTTATTAAGAACAGCTCAGGAAGGGAATTTTCCGCGGATTAACACTCTGGTTGATATCAACAATTACATCTCGATGAAATATGTTTTACCGATTTCTTTGTGGGATTTAGACAAGGCGGCTAGCAATGAATTTGTTTTTCGTCCCGGTTTTGAACATGAGGAATACGTGTTTAACCCAACCGGGCAAACAATTTCTGTTTTAGATTTGATGTGTGGTTTTCGTGTAATTGACGGAAAGGAAGAGCCGATTGTAAATCCGGTTAAAGATTCTATGCTTACAAAAACGGATGCAACTACAAACCGAATCGGCGTTGCTATTTATTTTCCTTCTTCTGCTGATATATCCGTGTTAGAAAAAGTATTGGATGAATTTGCGGAATTGTTAAATCTAAGCGGCGGAACCATTTTTCAAAAATCGATTCTTTCATGATGAAACGAAAAAGGCAGTCCATTGACTGCCTTTTTTATGAAACTCCGCAAGCGCCACCCGAACAAGCCGGAGCTGCTGTTGCTGCTTTCGACTCAGATGCATTCCCACCTGAACCTTTATAATCGGTTACATACCAACCACTTCCTTTATACAAAACTCCTGAACCTCCACTAATAACACGTTTCACATCTTGTCCCGTTGTTGGACAAACGGTTAACGCAGGTTCACTCATTTTTTGGTTGATTTCAAATGTTGATCCGTCTTCGCGTTTATAAACGTATGTTGCCATATTGTTTTAATGATTGGGTTGTATAAAGGGTGTAAAAATACAAAAGCGGGATTATTTCATAAATAATGCCCGCTCTATAATTTTTATTGATTTAAGTGATTCGTCAGAAATTTTTCCATTTTCCGGTGGTATTGCCGGTTCTATGATTGATATTTTGAAACTTCGACATTGCAAAAACACATTCAATTGTATAAACTTTGTATATACACCAATTAATCTTCGATGTATGAAAACAGCCGTAAAAAAATGGGGGAACAGCCTTGGAATCCGAATTCCTAAAAGCGTATCAGAAAAATTAGATTTATTTGATGGAAGCAACATTGAACTAATCGTTACTGAAGACGGACTTCTTGTAAAAAAAACACATCAAGAGAAATTAGAGACCTTACTCAACCAAATAAATGAAGACAGCATTCACTACGAGGTCGATTTCGGAGATGCTGAGGGCAAGGAACTATGGTAACTAATTATTCGCCGGAACGAGGTGATTGTATTTGGCTGAACTTTAATCCACAAACCGGACGTGAACAATCAGGCAGACGCCCGGCATTGGTACTTTCTCCAAAAGCTTACAATGAAAAAGTCGGATTATGCTTAGTTGTGCCTATCACTTCAAAAAGAAAAGGATATCCGTTCGAAAATGAGCTTGATTCTGTTTCTGAAATAAGCGGTGTTATTCTTGCAGATCAAATTAGAAGTTTAGATTGGCGTGTTCGTCAGGCTCAATTAATAGGAAAAGTTTCCGGTTCAACCATTCAGGCAGTTTTAGAAAAAATCCATTTAATACTGTGAAAAAAAAGTGATTTCAGATAATCCGAAATCACTTTTCTAACAAATTGCTTAAATCAACACTTCCAGAGCTTTTTTCAAGCGTTTCATGGCTTCTTCAAGATTAGCCATACTGGTTGCATAACTCAATCGAATACCATTAGGCTCGCCAAAAGCATCGCCCGGAACGGTTGCAATTTGAGCCTCATCCAACAGATACATAATTAAATCGGTACTGCCGGAAATAGTTTGCCCTGACGGAGTTTTTTTACCGAAATAGGAAGAAACATCGGGGAACGCATAAAAAGCGCCATTTGGACGAAAACATTTAACTCCGGGAATGGCATTTAACGCATCCACCACAAAATCACGGCGTTTTTTGAATTCTTCACGCATGGTAAGAATTTCAGTTAAATCACCATTATAAGCGGCTTCACCTGCTTTTTGTGAAATAGTTGAAGGCGCGGAAGTCTCTTGGCTTTGTAATTTATCAACTGCCGACACAATTTCAGGTGTTGCAGCTAAATAGCCTAAGCGCCAGCCCGTCATCGCAAAACCTTTCGAAAAACCATTTACTACAATTACACGGTCTTTTAAATCCGGTGCAATGGCAGCAATACTATTATGAGTGCCTTCAAAAGTGATGTACTCATAAATTTCATCGCTGATAACTAAAATTTGCGGATGTTTTCTGAGCACATCTGCAATGGCTTCTAACTCACTTTTTGTATAACAACTTCCTGTGGGGTTTGAAGGTGAACACAATACAAACAATTTTGTTTTTGGTGTGATGGCAGCTTCTAATTGCTCTGGCGTTAATTTAAAATCGTTTTCGAATGAAGTTCTGATGGTTACAGATTCAGCTTCTGCCAGTTGAGCCATTGCAGGATAGGAAACCCAATACGGCGCCGGAATGATCACTTCATCGCCTTTATTTAAAACCGCGAGCATGGCAAATCCGACAGATTGTTTCGCTCCGTTTGATACTATAATTTGATTCGTTTTATAGTCTAAGCCATTATCACGCTTTAATTTAGCGCAAATTGCTTCTTTTAATTCCGGTGTTCCGGTGTTAGGAGTGTAACCGTGATGCCCGTCGTTGATGGCTTTAATAGCCGCATCACAAATATATTTTGGAGTCTTAAAATCGGGTTCTCCTGCACTTAAGGAGATTACAGGTTTGCCTTCACGCTGTAATTCTTTTGCGCGGGCACTAATTTTTAGGGTTTCTGATGGAGCCAAAGCGGCGGCGCGCTGTGAGATCATGGTTGGTGATACATTATGTTTTGGGTTGCTTCCGAAATTAAGCTTTTTTTTAGTGATTCGAACGAGAGAAAATACTGATTGAGTGATTAGTTGATGTAGCGATGTAGCGATGTAGCGATGTAGCGATGTAGCAATGTAGCGATGTAGGATGTCGGATGGCAGATGGCAGATGGCAGATGGCAGAAATTTTTGATGGTTGATGGTTGATTGCTGATTTGGGTTCTAAAAAAAGTTGAGCATAAAGCCCTATTATGCTTTTGAGCACTCGAATTTCACTAAATGTGAACAGAAGAGGTTTTGAGCTGTCAGATACTCAAGTTATGCCGTTGAAAAATGACATACAGAAACTAGCAACGACATATAAATACGCTTCGCTGAACGCTATTTTTCAGAGATGCCCAGATTGCGGCTTTCGCCGCAATGACGAAGGTTTCAGTCCCGAACGCTTTCGGTATTCCGGTTCTCATTAAACATTTGACATTGATGTCAATTCGAATGGTGAATTTTAAAGATTCTTATTTACTGCGTTTCGGGAAATCTTTGTTTGCAAGTAACGCAATAGGGATGCGCAGGGCTTGGAATCTTTAAAGGTAAAAGGTGTACAATTTGTGTATTTGTGAAGTGTTTTCAGCAAACCTTTAAAGATTCGGAGCACGAACGTGCGACCCCGGAGAAGCCCGACCCGAACGAACAAAGTGAGTGAGGGGATTGCCCAAATGAAAAAGAGAACGTTTTAAACCTTTAACGCTTTTATTTCATTCCGCCGGCTACAACTTCACCGAATAAATCGAAGGGCTGAACATCATTTATCTCAACCTGATAAAATTGCCCCACTTGTAAATCACTGACCTCAAAACCGTTCTTGGCTGAATCAATAATCACTTCGTTATCAACTTCGGGGCAGTCGTATTCACTTCTGGCATAAGCCACACCGTTATCAACCGAATCGATTAAAACCGGTATTGTTTTTCCAATCATATCCATGTTTTTGAAAAGTGAGATGTTTTCTTGTAACTCCATCACTTCTTTTACACGGTTTTGTTTTTCTTTTTTGGTGATAGGATCGCCCAATGGAAAAGCTACGGTATCATCTTCTTGTGAATAGGGAAAAACGCCCAATCTATCGAATTGAACTTCTTGCAAGAAATTCATCATGCTGTCAAAATGAGCTCTTGTCTCGGTAGGATAACCCACAATCAAGGTAGTTCTGAGTCGAATTCCAGGTACTTCATCGCGGATTTGTGACAATAAATCGCGCAATTTGTTTTGTGTAATTCCTCTGCGCATGTGCTTCAACACTTCGGTTTCTGTATGTTGAATCGGCATATCCAAGTATTTAGTAATGTTTTCACGTTCGCGCATCACCGGAAGAATTTCAGTCGGGAATTTTGCAGGATAGGCATATAACATTCGAATCCAATCGAATCCCATGTCGGATAAACGTTTTAATAAATCATCCAAAACACGTTTTCCGTATAAATCGAGTCCGTAATACGTTAAATCCTGACCGATAAGAATGAGCTCTCGAACGCCTTTTGCTTTCAGCGCTTTGGCTTCAATTAAAATATTTTCAATGGATTTGGTTTTGTGTCCGCCACGCATAAGCGGAATTGCACAAAATGAACAGGGGTTATCGCAGCCTTCCGAAATCTTGAGATAAGCAAAATGTTTTGGAGTGGTTAATTCTCTCTCCCCGATTAAATCGTACTGATAATTCCCACCCAAATCTTTAAGAATATCAGGAATATGAGTGGTTCCGTAAAATGCATCTACTTCCGGAATTTCATCGCGAAGCTGGTCGGCGTATCTCTCTGAGAGACAGCCCATTACCATTACTTTTTTGATTTTTCCCTGCTCTTTTAAATCTACACCTTGCAAAATATGGTCGATAGATTCTTGTTTAGCTGCTTCAATAAATCCACAGGTGTTAATTACCAAGATATCAGCATTTTCTGCCTGATCTGCGATTGTAAAGTTATTTGCACGAGATTGTGCGAGTAAAACCTCAGAGTCAACTTGGTTTTTTGAGCATCCTAAAGTGTGGACGAATAATTTGGGAACTTGTGTTTTCATGGGCTGGATTTATTATCGGGCGCCAAAAATACGAATAATTGCGAATTTCTTAATGGCGGATGGCGGATGGCGGATGGCGGATGGCGGATGGCGGATGGCGGATGGCGGAGTTTAGAAATTTTTGATGGTTGATGGTTGATGGTTGATGGTTGATTGCTGATTTGGGTTAAAAAAACGGTGAGCCTAAAGCCCTATTATGCTTTTGAGCACTCGAATTTCACTGAACGTGAACAGAAGTGGGTTTGGGTGGTGTCAAAATGATTTTTGATTAGTTGATTAGTTGATTAGTTGATTAGTTGATGTAACGATTTATAAACGAAAAAAGCTGTCATACCCGTGAATACGGGCATCTCCTATTGTTTAGAAATTTTGCAAAATCCATAAGCGTTAACCAAGTCAATATAGTAGAGATTCCCTTAATCGAGAGACTAACAATTAAACAAATATCCTTAGAAGAAAATAGAGTAAGAAAAGCACTCTTATGCCTGAAAATCCAAAAATTTCACAGAACATGAACAGGTGTGAACTCAGAAAATGTTTCTTTAACGCTTAAGTGTAATGCTATATAGTCTAAATTTAAATTCAATTAAACCTGTTTTATTAATGGAAATTTTTTAGAAAAATCTGAATTCTTCTTCAATACTTTATCAAAGTAACATTCTATCAAATATCAATTCAACTTCTATTCGCTTCATTTTCTAAACCGCTACTTGTTGTATCTTAGCTCGCCATGGAAAAAAAGCCCGTCCCGATTGACCTTATACTCATTTTAATCACCTTTATTTGGGGATTTAATTTCACTGTTGTGAAAGTGAGTTTAACCGAAATGACCCCGTTTGTTTTTAACGCTACACGATACTTTTTAGCGATTATCACTATGTGGATAATTCTTTTAAGAAACCGACAAGGCTATTCCATAGAAAAACAAGATAAATGGCCGGTATTTGGCTTATCACTATTGGGACATTTTGTCTATCAAGCTTTTTTCATCATCGGGATTAATTACACCAAAGCAGCAAATGCTGCTGTAATGCTCGGGACAATTCCCATTTGGATTGCCATTTTATCGCACCGCTATTTTGATGAAAAGTTAAATCGCAAGAAAGCTATTGGTATTCTAACTGCATTTTTAGGTCTAGCATTTATGATTGGTGCACGTGGAGAAGGCTTCCATTTAAGCTCAAAAGGACTTTGGGGAGATATTATGATTTTGGCATCAGCATTCTCTTTTGCTTTATTCACCTTATTCTCAAAACAGTATTTAAAAAAGTACAACACAACTATGCTTACCACTCTTTCCATGACATCAGGTGGCATTTGGATTGTTTTTGCCGGGATTCCGGGTTTTATAGTCATGGATATTCAATCAATTAGTTGGATTGCGTGGTCCGGAGCAATTTATAGCGGTGTATTATCTATCGCTATTTCCTATTTCATCTGGAATTATGGACTAAAGATTGTTGGTGCCGTTCGCACTTCTGCCTATCAAAATTTAGCTCCTGTTGTAGGAGTTGCGATTGGGATTTTAGTACTAAAAGAAGATTTGAATGCGTTGCAAATGGCCGGTGCAGGTATAACCATTGCAGGTGTAATCTTAACCAGATTGGGATGAGTCTTTTCCGCGCATTTTTTGGCAGATTGCCTATATTTGCGCATCTCATAAATAATAATTTCATGCAGAAACGTTTTTTTAGCCTTTTAGCTGTTAGCTTTCTTTTTGCTCAGTTGAGTTTTTCTCAGTCAGATAAAAGTGGTTCTTCCGGTTTTGGAGGATTATCATCAGGGATTCCGGTTTATATAGACCAGGTTGGACTCCAAATTGTAAATCAACAATTAATGAATCCGTCTAACACCAATCAAGGAATTGTAAACCCCGACACATACACCTTATCGCCTTTCGATGTGGTAAGCTTTCAGTTTGAAGGCAACTTTTCGTTAATGGTTAAATCTGCAGTTATCAATGCTCAAGGAGATGTCGCTATTCCTCAGGTCGGTTTGATTTCATTAGGAAATAAAACAATTTCAGAAGCTGATCAAGCGCTAAAACAATTTGCTAAAGACCGATTTATTAAAACTACGGTTAGTTATTTAACCTTAGATTATGCCAGAACCATTACTATTCAAGTTGTCGGCAATCTAAAAAAATCGACAGATTATACACTGCCCGGCTTAACGCGTTTAAGTAGTGTTTTAAACTTAGCCATTGCTAAATTTGAAGTAGACAAAACCAAAGATGTGGTAAATAAAACAAATGACGCATCAGATTTTTCGCTCTTTTCTGACAAAAGTCAACTGTTTGAATCTACCCTAAGAACTCCAAAACTTATCACAGAAGAATTTAATATCAACAGCGTTGTTGATGGCTCTATTTCGTTGCGAGACATCAAAATAAAGCATCCAAACGGAGCAATTTCCTCGATTGATTTTGTTCGTTATCTAAAAATTGGTGATAGCAATCAAAATCCGGTATTACAGAACGGCGATGTTATAGAATTGTCAGCACAATCTGCTTATGCAAATCGTGTATCAGTAAGCGGATCCGTAAACAGTGAAGGTGAATTTAGTTTCAAATCGGGTGAACGTTTGTCTTCATTAGTTCAATTAGGTTCAGGGTTCACAGCCATAGCCGATACCTCTTATGCTTTAGTATTAAACCCTGACGGCAACGCTCAAAAAATTGCTTATGGAAACTGGGATTCATTTGAAATAAAGCCGAATATGCGTGTGGTAATCCCTCAAAAAAGAGATGCCATTCCGGCGAGTGTTCAGATTTCCGGTCAAGTTGTAACACCCGGAATGTTCCCAATTAAAGATGGAAAAACTACGTTAGATGAGGCTCTGTCTTATACAGGCGGATTTATCGACAATGCACTTTTAAAAGGCGTGTACATTCTAAGAGAAAACGCTGTTCCAATCAATATAAATGAGACAAACGAACTCGATGTATTGCTTAAAAGAACATCAGACCAATACGCACAAGGTTTGAAATACTTGGATATCGAGTTAGGCATTGGCCAAAACAGAGTTTATGTAGATGCCAGTAAATCAGAAACGTTAAAAGAAATCACCCTACAAGACGGTGATAAGATTTTTGTACCGCGAGATAATAATTCAATTATTGTTTTTGGTCAGGTGAACAAACCCGGTGTTTATCGATTCGAAAAAGGCAAGTTAACCGATTCATATATTGAACAAGCCGGCGGTATTGCCATTGCCGGAGTAAAAAATCGCATATTCGTGATAAAAGCCGGCAGCAAGAACTGGGAAAAACCCGAAAATACGTCTGTAGAATCAGGAGATATGATATTTATTGACAGAAAACCTTATGAGGACTTCGTGACCAGCCAACAATTGGAAATGAGCAAAACGCAATTAAAACTCAGCACGTGGAGTTTGATAATCAGTGCGATAAGTACAACGGCATTAATTATTAGTGTGGTAGCGAGGTAAGATGATGAAACACATTTTTGACTACTATTTAGAACTAATTAAGAATTATTTATCCTACATATTTTCCCATTTGTCCTATATTAGAACTTAGATTTGAAATAGCTTTGCCAAA
>SBGQ01000061.1 GCA_006226965.1 bacterium
CAAAAAAAGAATCAAAATCGGTTAAAGATGATTGGCGGAAAATTACTTCAATTGTTCTAAAATTGCTTTATTAAATGCTTTTGGTTCTTTTTCCAATGGTCCGTGAGCCGAATTTTCAAACCAGATAATCTGTTTTTGAGGCGCTTTTAAGTTATCTAGCCAGGTTTGAGCTAAAACAGCCGGAACATTCCAGTCATAACGTCCCTCAAATAATACGACCGGAATCTTTAATTCTTTTATTTCTCTCACATCTGATGAATAAAATTCTTTTTGCAGGAATTGCGCTGATGTCTGCCATGCTCCAACCCAATCATACTCTTTATAATCCTCATAAAAGCTCTGTGCTTTTTCAATTTCAGGCAGAGCATCCAGATTATGCAAGGCACCTCCGTATTGATTTACTAACACATATTGATGCACAAATCGGTCGTGTTCACCTTTAAAAAAAGAGAGATTCTGCAAACTGTCCAGCTTTGCCAAAGTGATAGTGTCGTTCTTTTTTGTGGCTTGCTCTCTGAGCCAGCTTTGAGAAATACGCATGCCTTCTTGTTTATTGATAAACTGAGAAATTCCGAAATAGGCGTGGTAATATTCAGGATGAGCCGATACCATTTTTACACCCAACAGGCTTCCGAATGAATATCCAGCAAGGTAAATTTTTTGTTGTTGATAGGTATCAATGAGCCATTTCTATAATTCAAGCCCGTTTTGTACAAGTTGAGGAATAGATAAATTCTTCGAAATGATATTCTTTTGATAGGCTTTACCGGAACCGCGTTGTTCCCAAATTACCAAAGTGTATTTTTCAGCGATTTCTGAATTGAAATAACGGATTTGTGGCGTTTGTGGCCAAGTGGGACCACCATGAATGAATAATAAAACGGGGTTTTCTTTGGATGAAAAGAGGACTTCAACATATTGTTCTTCGCCTCCCAGATTTAGAAAGAATTGTTCGGTTTTAATGAGAGAATCTGCGGTTTGATATTGCGCATCTAGTAGCGAAAATGGCAAAAGAATAAGCGAGCAGAGCACTTTTGTTAATTTCATGATGATGACTTTAATTTTTTAATCCAATCAAATATGATGCATTTTACGCATTAATGAAATGTAAAATGGTAGAGTTCCTATCAATCTAAATAAAAAAAAGCCACAGGTTTTAATCTGTGGCTTTATACTCAACTCTAAAAAACGGGTTTATCGTCCGCGTTCTTTTACTTCGAATGGTACTGAAACTTCCGTTTTACCGACTTTAAACGTAAGTGTGTATTTGCCCACTCCTAAGAATTCTGCTTTGCCGTCTTTTTCAGATAAAACTAAATCCCAAGAAAGTTCATTGTATCCAGCTACGGTATCCAGTTTCCAAGTTTTGAATACTTTCTTTTTGCCGTCACCTAATTTCACTTCGAGTTTAGAAGCTTCTTTAACAAAGTAGTTCACACTTGCAGAAGGTTTAAATACCGCATCGTACGGATTACGTTGTGTTCCCCAACGGTTAGAATACATTACAGCGGATGGTTCGAACACATAAACAGCCTCGTTCAAGCCTTTTTTGAGTAATTCACGCAAAGGTTTTACATCAAACACATAGACACTGCGACCATGAGTTGCCACAACCAACTCACCGTCGCGGGGGTGAACCATTAAATCGTAAACTGCAACATTAGGAATCGTATTTGGCATTTGTTGCCAGTTTTTTCCGGCATCAAAACTCATAAATCCGCCATGGTCTGTTCCGGCAAATAACAGATTCGGATTTTCTGTATCAGGAATGAGCACGTTTACAGCCTGAGTTGGTAATCCGCCGTCTAAAGCCGTCCATGTTTTACCTAAATCAGAAGTCATATAGGCATAGGATTCAAAATGGTCGAATCGATATCCTGTTAATGTGACGTAAGCCGAATTGCGATCGTGCGGCGAAGCAACGAGTTTACTTACCCACATGTTTTTAGGTAATCCGGAATTCACGTTTACCCAAGTCACACCACCATTTTCAGTTACTTGGATATTGCCGTCATCAGTTCCGGCCCAAATCAAACCAAACTGAAAAGGAGATTCTGAAATTTGAGTTAAAGTAGAGTAGGGGACATTTCCTTGCGGTTTGTAATTGGTGGTTAAATCCGGACTGATTTCCACGAAATCATCGCCACGATTCATACTGCGCATTACTTTTTGTGAGCCCATATAAACTACATCGGGGTTATGTGCACTTAAAACAACCGGAGTATTCCAGTTAAAACGATACGTATCCGTTCCTATATCATGTTTAGGAGTAATGAATGTGTAATCGTTCTTTTTTCTGTCAATGCGATAATAATTCCCGAACTGATACCCAGCATACACAATATTGGAGTTTTGAGGATGTACAGCTACGTGCATTCCGTCTCCGCCTAATAAACTTTTCCAGCCTTCACCTTTATTCGGAACCGTTTTTGATGAACCTACATTTACACCGTTGTCCTGTAAACCGCCGTAAATATTGTAGGGCTTTTCATTATCAACCATTACTGTATAAAATTGCCCGACCGGAACAGTATTATGATGTGTCCAGTTTGTACCGCCATCAAAACTTGAATAAATACCGCCGTCGTTTCCTAGAAGAATATGGTCGCCGTCATTCGGGTCAATCCAGAAAGCCTGGTGATCTACATGCACGCCGCTATGGTCGATTCGCTTCCACGTTTTACCGCCATCCGCAGATTTTAAAATCGGAACTCCTAGAATGTAAACATCGTTTTCGTTGGATGGATTGATACGGATTTCACCGAAATAATATCCATAGGTATAATAAACGCCATCTAAATTGTAGCTGTTTACTTTTTCCCAAGTTTCGCCGCCATTTGAGCTTTTATACACTTCTGCGCCTTTCACTGTTGTGTTGAATAATGCGGCATTGGCATCACCTGCATAATTGGCAATGGCTTTACCTTCATATTTTCCGGCGGCAATTTCTTTCTTTACAATCTCAGCGGTGTATTTTTGTGGAAAATCGTTCGAGCGTAAGAAACTTTCAAGCTTTTTTGAATCCAGTTTTTGGATGTCTGCTGAACTCATATTTTCGAAGTCGTCGAAATACAATTTGTCTTTGTCTTTTTTGATGTCGGTCTTTGTCTCTTCGAGATTATCTATCAAAGCATATAAAACGTCCGGATTTGTATTACTCACATCTAAACCGATTCGCCCGACAAATCTTCCGCTTGGTAAACCGGATTTAACATGTGCCCATGTTTCACCACCGTCGGTTGATTTCCAGATTCCTGAACCGTTTCCGCTTCCGTCAAAGTTCCAAGCCTGACGATAACGTTGCCATGTAGATGCCCACAAAATGTTTGGGTTTGTTGGATGGATGACTAAATCAATAACTCCTGTGGAATCATTCACATATAAAGTTCTTTTCCAGTTTTTCCCGCCATCGGTTGATTTATAAACACCACGTTCACCGCCGTAAGAGTACAAGGGACCCATCGCGCCGACCCAAACCGTATTCTGATCTTTGGGGTGAACAACAATTCGACCTATGTGCTGAGTATTTGAAAGTCCTAAAAATTCCCATGTTTTCCCGGCATCCGTTGTTCGGTAAACTCCGCTTCCTGCGTAGCTGGAGCGAGATGAGTTTTTCTCTCCTGTGCCTACATACAAAACATTTTCATTGGATGGAGCAAGGGCGATATCTCCGATTCCAAGAGCATCGTTTCCATCAAAAATAGGTTCAAATGAAGCCCCGTAATTGTTTGTAACAAAAACTCCCGCAGAGGCGAATCCTGCATAAAATTTCTTCGGGTTTGATGTAACCGCAAAGTCCGAAACACGCCCGCTCATAAAAACAGGGCCTACGCTTCTTGCAGGAAATGTTTTGAATAAAGAGTTGTTTTCTATTGCTGTTTGTTCAGAAAAACCTTTTTTGATGTCTGCTTCAGAGCTGGGTTGCTGTGCATATGCAACCGTAAATATCCCCAACGACATTCCGAGCAAGAGTGATTTTTTCATAGACTTGAATTGAGTTCCGAGTTGTTTTGGGATGGTAATCAGTTCTAAGAAAAGATGTAACTAAAAGTTGTAAAAGGGAGAGACGGGTATGTGAATAATTATCTCAAAACAGTGCTTACTAATGTATAAAACATATCAAGTTTGCGGAGAAATGTTATTTAGTCATAAACTCATTTACGTGTACAAGTCGCTCAATAAATCTCGTGTTATCCATATAGAACACAAAAACGGCATAGGAACGTCTGGTTGAGCCAAATTCATTTTGCAACTCTTGCTTTAATACTCTTCCGTTTTTAACCAATTCGTAGGTATAGGCATATTCACCTTGTTTGAGTAGAATATCGGCGGTGTAACGATTTAGCTCGTTATTCCATGTCAATCGGTTTTCGGGTTTTAAAGCCCACTGCGCAAAAGTTCCGGTTACATAAATTTCAGAACCAATTGAAATTTCTTTATCTGTTAAAAACGAAAATTGGACTTCCCCGTATCTGCTTTTTCGGGAAGATATTGGGAGATAACTAAATGCAGATGTATTGGTTTCGTTAAATGCCGGGTCATCATCATGTAATAACAAAACAGGGGGAAGACCGGCCTTTTCTTCTACAAAACGAACTTTTCGATTTTCATCAAACGAACGAATATCTAATTTTAAATGGTCGTAATTCGCTATAAATAAATCATCTCGACTGTGATGAAATTGCACTTTCCCTTCATTCATTTTAGAAATGTCTTTGATGTCCAGATTCTTGGTTTCGCCAAAACGTCCGTCCTGAATCATCAACATGGAAATATTGAACTCCGGCATGTAAATCTCTTTTCCGCCTGTATAATCAACAAAAAATTGATGCTGATAGCGTGACGGGTATTGAATTTCGTTTAAGGTTTCGTAGTTAATCTCAGTTGTTCCGATTTGCTCTGTAATGAAAAAAGGAAGGGAAAACATCACCTCATTTGAGTTGTAATCGAACACTTCTACCATCCAATTTCCGGAAACTTTAAAACTGATTCTGTTATTCGGAAAGGTGTACGAAAAGCTGAAAAAAACAGGATAATTGGATTCACTACGAGTCCCGCCACCCATTAAATCTTCCAACTGTCCGCCGGAAATTTGAGTGGATACCAAGCCGTCTTCTTCCCAAGTTTTGGTATAACGTTTAAAACGCACACCAAAGGAATGAGGGTAATCGGTCATTTCATCAAAAGAAAGCGTAAGGGAAGAATTTCTTCCTAATTGAATGATGGGCAAACCTGTTCGAGACGAATTACCCAAATACACACTTTTAATGTCTTTGGGCGGAATTACTTGCAAAGGATGTTGATAACCTAAATATCCGGAGTTGTAACCTGTATAGTTGTCAGATGTATTTGATGAATGTGTACTTGCACAATACGTTACAGAAAAAATTCCCGCAATAAATGCGAAAATAGCTTGTTGATTTAATCTCATAAAAGGTTTACTTCTGTCTGACCATGAAACACCTCGACGGCCGGACCACTTAAAATGATTGATGAATAGTGTTGGTTTTCTTTTTCATAATGCACCAATAAATCGCCGCCGGCGCAATGAACGGTTATTGTATTTTCTAACGTATCAGGCACGTTTAATTCGGCAAAAGTGATGGCCGCAGCAATAGCTCCCGTTCCGCAGGCAAGCGTAAAATCTTCCACGCCACGCTCGTACGTTTCCAAACGAATGCCATTTCCAGAAGTATTAACATAATAATTTACATTCGTTCCTTTTGGATTGATGGCTTCCGTATAGCGCATTTTTCTGGATTGATCAAATAAATCTGACTTATTTAATTCTGATACATCTGAGAGAGGCAAAACAATGTGATCTGTACCTGTATACGTTTGATAAAATTCCGGAAAAGAATCTTCTTTTCGTTTTTTGATGTCAGCTTTTATGGGAAAATGAATATCGACAAGGTTTTGTTCTCTTTGTACTTGCGCCGAATAGATGACTTCATGCACATGGAATTCAAATTGTTCGCCGTAACCTCTGTTTGATGCAAAATGTGCTATACAACGAGCACCGTTTCCGCACATTCCGGCATCTGAACCGTCTGCGTTGCGGTAAATCATTTCAAAGGAAGCCTCTTTAAATGACTGAGGTTGTAAAACCATTAAACCATCTGCGCCTATGC
Organism: bacterium; assembly: GCA_006226965.1. GTDB lineage: Bacteria > Bacteroidota > Rhodothermia > Balneolales > M1805 > M1805. The sequence continues at coordinate 6,132 of SBGQ01000061.1, forward strand.
CAAACTTTCGATCGCACAATTGCGGAGTAACAGCAATAATTTGTTCTAGACTTAATTCGGCATCGCTGTTATCTATGATAACAAAATCGTTTCCGGCACCCTGATATTTAGTGAAATGAAGAAGCATGTATTAACCTTGAGTTACTGCAGGAATATGAGTCCATGGTTCAGTTGAAGGATGCAAAACATCGCGACCTCTCATCAACGCAAAAAAACGATTCGCAAGTACAATAAAACTGAGTCGTGAGTTAACGTTTTGGCGAATCGAAACCCTTATTTCATCAATTTCTTTTATCATATCGTTGATTCGAGCAGCCGGTTGGGCAGCAATAAATTTTTTGATGACATCGAGCTGGTCAGCATTGGTTACCAAGGATTTTTCCTGTGTTTCTTTGTAAATGTGAATGTCACGCAAGAAAACCTCAAGCATATTTAACACACTTAGTTGACCTTGTGTGTTGTAATCTCGGTTAAACTGATCGGCAAACTGAGCCAATTTAACGGCATCAGAAGCGTAAGCCGAGCGCAAAAAGTCAACCACCAATTCGCGCGAACGTTTTAATTCATCCAAATTATAAAATCGGGTGATCGCATAATTTCCGCCTGCAATTCGGGCAACATATTGCGCATCTTCCTGCGCAACAGATTCGTTTCTCATTAAACCTTCTTCAATCTCAGCACTGCTTAAGGGTGCACAATTGATAATTTGGCAACGAGATAAAATAGTCGGGAGTAAATGCTCAACCTGGCTCGTTGTCATAATGAACATAACCCGATCGTTTGGTTCTTCCAGTAATTTTAGAAATGCGTTACTCATTTCAACACGCATTTTTTCAATATCTGATAGAATGATGATGGTTCGAGTGCCTTCGTTGGGTTTGAAAAATGCCGATGGACGAATGTGCTCGCGATAATATTCAATGGAGTAGAATGCTTGTTTATTACCTAAATCATTTCCGGTTAAACTCGGGCGTAATCCAAAGTCTATAATATCATACGGATCCTGACTTAATAACTCTTTTCTGCCTGTAAATTCTTTAAAATCAAACTCACGAGGCATCGGAAAAAACATGTGAATATCGGGATGCGCGTACCAAGAGCTTTTGCGTGATTTAGCAAAACTTCCCAAATCGGTAAGATTGGAAATGCCTTGAATCGCTTCTGCAAAAGCCAATGCCAAGGCTTTTTTCCCGACACCTGTTGCTCCGGTAATCAAATAAGCATGTGAAAGTCGGCTGGCTTCCAAGATTTTGGTAAGCTGTTGACGGGCTTTAAGTTGCCCGACTAAAGAAGAATTGCCAAGTAAAGGGTACGAATCAGTCATCCCAGATAAAATCAAAAAGTAAAATGGAAATGGTAATCATTACGCCGCAAAAAGCGCTCAATCCTACAAAATCTCCCAAAGTTCCGGCAAGGTATCCATCTACAAATCCGGCTTTGGAAAGACGTACAATCATAAGAATTAATGGAATCATTAAAGGCATGGAAATCACAGAAAAAACAGCGCCTTTTCGGTCGGCATGAGCAATTATTCCTGCCAATAAAGTCGAAACGGCTGAAAGTCCCAAAGAGCCAAGTGTAAGCGTGAGAAATATGATGGTCCATGAAGCAATATTCATATCCATCAATACAACATAGGCTAGAAAACTTACCCAGCTAATTAACAAGGTGAATACAAAATTATAAGCGAGTTTCCCCACAAGAACGGGGGCAGCCTGAGTATATAAGCGTAAATAATCGAATGTTCGGCGTTCTGTTTCACTTACAAAACTTCTGGAAAGACTCGAAAGTGCAGCGAAAACAATTACCACCCAAACCAATCCCGATTTCGAAATGGGACTTAAGTTTTGAGCACGAACGGCAAAAATGATGAGCAAAAGTGCAGTAAAAACAAAGGCAATAACTGCATTAATGGCAAAACGGGTTTTCCATTCCAGCTTAAAATCTTTCTTAAAAACGGTAACAGCCTGACTTATCATAAAAAATCGTGAAATTCGTCGGAATTTAAGCCTTTTATTGATTGGGTTAAAGGGCAAAGGTGAGTATATTCGGGCTAGTTAAAAAAAGAGTTGATAATATTCCTGCACATGAAAATTTCTCAATTACTTACAGAAAATTGCGTATCCGTAAAATTACAGGTTTCTCAAAAAGCAGAAGCGATTGATAGTTTAATCAATTTATTGAGCGATTCTGTATCTGCTGATTTGTTGGAACAGATTCGGATTGCAGTAAAAGAGAGAGAAAGTATCATGTCAACCGGTGTTGGCAAAGGTTTAGCGATTCCCCATGCAAAAGTGTCCGGTTTGGAAAAGAATTTAGCTGCATTTGCCATTTTAGAAAATGCCGTTGAGTACGAATCCATTGATCATCAACCTGTAAAAATGATTTTTCTGATGGTTGGTCCGACAACGCAAAACTCGGAGCATATTAAATTGTTATCTCGCATTTCTCGTTTAATGAATAACGAGCTTTTTCGAGAGAAACTAATTGCATGTGATTCGGAAGCGAGTTTAGTTCAAGCATTTACAGACGAAGAGAATCAATACTTTCCTCATTAATAACTTAAAATAGAACCCATGAAGCGAATCATTTTTGGACTTTGTTTAACACTCGCTTCATTACAGGCCGGTGTTGCACAGCATGCTGAAACGGCAATTAAGCAACTGGTTTATTCCGGAAAATCTACTGGTTCGTTATGGGCTGTTAGCGTTCGGGATTCCACCGGAAAAGAGTTGGTTTCTGTTAACTCTGATGCGCTTATTACGCCTGCATCAAACTTGAAACTGGTTTCATCTGCAGCTTTTTTGCGTTACCTAGGTGCAGATTTCCGTTTTAAAACTCAAGTTTATGGTATTGGCATGTTGGAAGATTCAACTTGGAACGGCGATATCTATATTGTTGGCTCCGGTGATCCTTCCATTGGCGGCGATTTATACAATGATAACAAGTGGTTTGCTTTCGATTCTATCCTAGATCAGCTCAAGAAATTTGGAATAAACAGGGTTAAAGGGCAGATGATTGGTGATGAATCGTTATTCGATGATGTTCCTTATCCCGGTGGGTGGTCTTGGGATGATTTGTCCTTCTATTATGCAACAGAACTATCACCATTATCATTTAATAACAATACAGTTGATTTAGTTGTTCAGGCAAAAGGTAAATCGGGCGATAGACCGGAAATTGAGTGGTTCCCGTTTAATACCGACTATGTTCAGTTTATTAACGAGCAACAAATAACAGGTCCAAAGACTGAATACAAAGAGTATTATCGCAGAGTATTAGGTACCAATACGATTATTTTGCGCTCAACCATGCCGATAGGTTATGTAGAAGAAGAAGCTTTGTCGATTACGCAACCGGGTTTGTATTTCTTAGATACGTTTATAAAATATGCTGAGCAAAGAGGATTCAGTATTGAATCCGGGTATCAGGTAAATCGGGTGCCAACCGATTATTCAGAAGGATTTATAAAGTTAGCTGTTCATGAATCGAAACCCTTATCAGAGTTCATCAAACAGATTAATAAGAAAAGCGACAATTTTTACACGGAAATGCTCAATAAAGCAATGGTTGTTGAAGAGATTGGTACGCAAGGCTCAACCGAGACAGGTATTCGATTAATCAAAGATTTTTTGGCAGAAATGCGTGTTGATACTTCGATGGTTGAAATTGACGACGCATCAGGAATGGCGCCTACAAACTTAATAGCAGCCAAAGATTTATCGTACTTATTGGTTCAGTATTCCAAACAAAAGTGGTTTCAGGTTTTTGACGAATCCCTTTCATTAGCTGCATTTGACGGAACGCTGAAAAATCGTTTTAAAAACACGGGTCTTAGCGGGAACTTTAAAGGGAAAACGGGTTACATTGGCGGAGCCCGAACGCTTAGCGGTTATTTCAGAACAGATAAAGGAAAATTGTTATTTGTTACCGTTGCAACGAACCATTTTACGGATAAAGTTTCTGTGATTGATGCAAAACATCAGCAGATTTTGGAGTGGTTGTATGAGCGAATGTAAGGTAAGATTAGTTCTTTATTTGGCTCCAAACTGTCAGCGCGGGCAGCGAACCGGTTTAGCGAAGCGTAATTTCACGGAAACTCATCAAACAATGTAGAAAACAAACATGGCAAAGAAGCGAATTTTAATTGTAGATGATGAGCAATCTATTCGGAATGTACTTCGTGATATTCTCGAATTCGAAAATTACCAGATTGATGAAGCTTCCTCCGGTGATGAAGCTCTCTTAAAAGTTGCCAAAGATTCTTTCGATTTGATGTTTCTCGACATCAAAATGAAAGGAATAGACGGAATGGAAGTGCTCGAAAAACTTCGGAAAGATGAGATTTCTGTTCCGGTAATTATGCTTTCGGGACACGGAACTATTGAAACGGCTATGCAGGCGACCCGACTCGGAGCATTCGATTTCATGGAAAAACCACCGGATTTAAATCGACTGTTAGTTTCAGCAAGAAACGCTTTAGAACAGGGAAGTTTGGTTCAGAAAAATACCAAACTGCGCAAAAAAGTAAATGGCGTAACAGAAATCCTGGGCGAATCGCGAAATATTCAACACATCAAACAGACGATTTCAAAAGTAGCACCAACTGAAGCGCGTGTGTTGGTGACCGGAGAAAACGGAACCGGAAAAGAACTTGTCGCCCGTTGGGTTCACGAACAAAGCCGAAGAAATCAGGCTGAATTTGTAGCTGTAAACTGCGCCGCCATCCCGACTGATTTATTGGAATCAGAATTATTTGGTCACGAAAAAGGCGCTTTTACAGGCGCCGATAAACAACGAATCGGTAAGTTCGAATTAGCTCATGAAGGGACCTTGTTTTTAGATGAAATCGGGGATATGAGCATGGAAGCACAGGCAAAAGTGCTACGTGCGTTACAGGAAGGTTTGATAACCCGTGTTGGCGGAAACGAGCGCATTTCTGTTGATGTCCGCGTGATTGCCGCTACCAATAAAGATTTGCAGGAAGAAATTGAAGCCGGGCGTTTTCGTGAAGATTTATACCATCGTTTGGCTGTAATTCCGATTCATGTTCCGCCGCTTAGAGAACGTAAAGACGATATTCCGGCCCTCGCAGAAGCATTTTTAACCAACCTCACGCAAAACGAAATCTCCTTTGTAGGGAAGTTGTTTTCGCCGAAAGCATTGGAAAAACTCAAGCAATTCGAGTGGACAGGAAACGTGCGTGAATTGCAAAACGTAGTTGAGCGTTTAGCCATTTTATCAGCGGAAAACGAGATTTCCGAATCGGATGTGGATATTTTAGTTCGCAAACGCAGTAAGCCAAACGACTTAAGTGCTATTATGGATGAATTCCGGACTTTTCACGATTACAAGGAATTCAGTGAGTCGTTTTTTATTCGATATAAGTTAGATCAGAACGATTGGAATATTTCGCAAACGGCTGAAATTTTAGGTTTGCAACGCTCCCACCTATATCAAAAAATTAAAAAATTTAACCTCGAAAGAGACTAATCCAATTCAACATCAACACCATGGCAGCAAGTATTATTGACGGTAAACTCGTCGCAAATTTGATTAAAGAACGTGTTAAAGAAGATATTCAGAATTGGATGTCGAAAGGCAATCGCGCGCCTAAATTACAAGTTGTTTTAGTGGGTGATAATCCGGCTTCCTATTCGTATGTGAAATCGAAAACAACAGATTGTATCGAGGTTGGAATTGATTCAGAAACCTTGCAATTGCCGGATACTATTTCTGATCGAGAGCTAAGAGAAATTATCGAAGGATTTAATAAGGATGATTCCATTGACGGAATTTTAGTACAGCTTCCGATTCCGGATCATATTCCGCCACAAGCTATTATTGAATCAATCGACCATAGAAAAGATGTGGATGGTTTCCACCCGATGAATGTGGGACGTATGCAGGTTGGTCAGCCATGTTTTCGTCCGTGTACACCTGCCGGAATTATGGAATTGTTTAATCATTACAGCATTCCGACTAAAGGAAAGCATGTAGTTGTTGTTGGGGCTTCTCAAATCGTAGGAACTCCGACTGCCATGTTATTATCACGTGAAAAAGACGGCGGTAAATCGACCGTAACCTTATGCCACCGTTACACTAAAGATCTCACAAAACACACGATTAACGCCGATATTTTGGTGGTTGCTGTTGGTTCGCCGGGACTCATAACCGGACAAATGGTAAAAGAGGATGTCGTTATTATTGATGTCGGTATTAACCGAGTGGCAGACCACGAAAATGAACGCGGTTATAAAATTGTGGGTGATGTGGATTATAAATCCGTTTCCGAAAAAGCAAGCTGGATAACTCCGGTACCAGGTGGTGTCGGGCCAATGACACGCGCTATGTTGATGAAAAATACATTGTTAGCCGCTAAGAAATCGTTGTACCCTTGATAGTTGATATACTCGACTCGCAGATATTCTGGTTTTTTGGAATTATCTTGTTTCTAACTTATGGAGTTTTAGCCAAATTCTTTCCGGAAGAAATTTTAAGATTTTCAGGTAATAAATTTGAAAACGAAGAAATTAAAATCAAAAAGCTTAAAGAAATAAAACGTCTATCAACAATTATTCTTCTGATTGCAATTGCTCATATTCTGTTCAAAATTTTTGAAATGACATCGTAAGCTTCAAACAAAAGCTATTGTTTTTATTCAATGATTCACTTAAAATGCTATTAATATGATTAAATAGTCATGAGCGAAATAACCCTCTCAAAAAAAATAAAACAGTTACCTCCAAAGGCTCGGAAACAGGCCATAGAGTTTGTTGATTATTTATACATGCAATCGCAAGCCGAGTTTAATAAAACATCTGAAAATGTAGTAAGAGAAGATTCTTTCTATTTTGGAATGTGGAAAGACAGAGAAGATTTAAAAGAGAGTTCAGAATGGGTTCAAAAGAATAGAACTTCAGAATGGGAAAAGTAAACTCAGATGCCTGAATCCCATGTTTTAATAGATACAGATGTTTTTATTGATTTTCTGAGAGGAGAGCAAAAAGCATCCGATTTATTTAACACATTGAAATCAAATCAAACAAAAATTGCTTACAGCGTAATTACTTTATTTGAATTATTAATCGGATGTAAGAATAAGGCAGAAACAAAGCATATTCAGGCCTTTCTAAATAAGTATAAACAGTTGCATTTGAGCAAGGATGTTTCAGAAAAAGCAATCGAACTATTTGCGTCATATAGATTAAGCCATGGACTCAAAATTCCTGATACTTTAATCGCAGCCTCAGCTATTAGCCATGGAATTCCATTGATTTCAAAGAATCAAAAAGATTATCGATTCATAATAAATTTGGTTTTACTGCCCTATTAAACCAAAAAAGGCACGAATGTACATCCGTGCCTTCATCACAAAATAATGATCACATTACAAGATAAAGTGACTCAAATCTCGGTCTTTCACGATATGCGATAATTGTTTATCTACATATGCTTTATCAATGGTGATGGTTCCTTCGTGGATGTCATCAGGAACAACGAAAAGCAATTCTTCGAGAACGGTACTCAATATGGTATGCAATCTTCGGGCGCCGATATTTTCAACAGAGCTGTTAACCTCTGCGGCTACGCGTGCTATCTCACGAATCGCTTCATCAGAAAACTCCAAAGAAATACTTTCTGATTCAAACATGGCTTGATATTGCTTGGTTAAAGCCGTTTGAGGTGCTGAAAGAATCTGATAAAAATCGTCTTCTGTTAACGAATTCATTTCCACACGAATCGGGAATCGACCTTGCAACTCAGGAATTAAATCCGATGGTTTGGCAACGTGGAAAGCACCTGAGGCAATAAATAGAATATGGTCGGTTTTAACCACGCCGTATTTAGTATTTACATTCGAACCTTCCACAATCGGGAGTAAATCACGCTGTACACCTTGGCGACTCACATCAGGACCGCCACGGCCATCACCGGAAGAAGGAGATGCGATTTTATCAATCTCATCAATAAATACGATTCCTGAATTTTGAACACGTTCCAAAGCCTCAGAAACAGCGGTATCCTGATCTACCAGTTTTTCAGCTTCTTCAGCTAAAATGATTGAACGAGCCTCTGAAATTTTTATCTGTTTTTTCTTGGATTTTGGCGGATTCAAATTGCCTAACATTTCCTGCAAATTGATACCCATATCGTCTAATCCCGCAGGGCCGAAAATTTGAACCGACGGTTTTTTAGACTTTACATCCAATTCGATTTTACGGTCGTCTAACTCACCTTTGCGTAATTTCTCACGAAATTTTTCACGGGTTCGTTGGTTGAGTTCGTCATCTGATGCAGTTGCCGGATCGAACTCTTCATCGTTTGTATTAAATCCTGTTTTTGCTACACCCGCCGACTTTTTAACAGGCGGAATCAAAATATCTAGAATGCGTTCTTCAACCAATTCTTCCGCTTTTTTCTGCACACGTTCCTGCATTTCAGATTTTACCATGGCAACGGCTGTATCGGTTAAATCGCGAATCATGGATTCCACATCACGCCCAACATAACCGACTTCTGTAAACTTGGAAGCTTCTACTTTTATGAAAGGCGCTTTTGCCAATTTTGCCATTCTGCGCGCAATTTCAGTCTTACCGACACCGGTAGGACCAATCAGAATAATATTGTTCGGAAGGATGTCTTCGCGAATAGATTCGTCGGCGTTGAGTCTTCTCCAACGGTTGCGCAGCGCAATGGCAACGGAACGTTTGGCGGCTTTTTGCCCGACAATATACTTGTCTAATTCTGAGACAATTTGTCGCGGCGTTAAATTTTCCGGGGCAATAGACATGTTAGTTTCCTTCTTCAATTTCTAAAATCGTGAGGTTGTGATTGGTGTAAATACAGATATCTGCAGCGATATGCAGAGATTCTTCCACCATTTCACGAGCACTTAAATTGGTGGCGTGTTTTTTTAATGCGCGGGCAGCAGAAAGGGCGAACGAGCCGCCGCTGCCAATTGCGAGAATTTCATCATCAGGTTCAATAACATCACCCTGACCCGAAATTAATAACATTTTATTGGCGTTGAGAACAATCAATAATGCTTCTAATTTGCGCAGATAGCGGTCTTGGCGCCAGTCTTTCGCCATTTCGACAGCGGCACGTTCTAATTTTCCGCCGTATTGATTTAGTTTTTCTTCGAAACGCTCAAATAATGTGAAAGCATCGGCTGTTGAACCTGCGAATCCGGCTAATACTTTACCGCCGAATAATTTACGAACTTTGGTCACGGTTGCTTTCATTACCGTTTTATCTAAAGTGGCTTGTCCGTCGCCACCGATTGCAACTTTTCCGTTATGTCTGATACCGATTACGGTAGTTGCATCCAATTTAAAAGTACTCATGAAAATGGTGTTAGTTAAAATCGTTTCGTGAGCAAATTACCAATAATTAAGCCTATTTAAGAAAGTGTGTCAAAAGGGCGGAAGTGAGATATTCGGTAAGACGTAAAGGCAGGGCGTGAGATTTAGTTAAGTTGATATGTAAAGGGTATTCCCGGTAATACTTTGAATTTTAAAATGCAGTATAGGTGTTTGGGTTTTTGCTATTTAAGCAAACGCGGATATAACCCATTGCCAAGTTCTGATTCGTTTTAAGAAACAAAAAAGCCGATTTTCATCGGCTTTTTTGTTTTCTAAGTTTTTTCAGTGCATAAGCACCGCCACCGGCTAATAAAAGACCTAAGCCTCCGTCAATCGGTGCTTGAGACGGCCCGTCAAGCAAGGGCGGAGGTTGAGCCGAAACGAGTAGTACACTAACAAACAATAACGCAAAAAAGACAGATAAAAACTTCATACTAAACAGGTTAAAAATGGACTCACATTATGAATGTGAGTCCCATAAATGAATGATTATTTATTTATTACGATTGCGAAGCTTCTTGAGAGCGAATGCACCGCCGCCAAGAGCTAAAAGGCTTAATCCGCCATCAATCGGTGCCTGAGAAGGAGCACCAGGCATTCCCGGAGGCTGAGCAATTAAATCTGTAGTTCCAAGACCGATTACTACGAGTACAACTAATGCAAAAAGAGCAACTTGTTTCATTAGAATCTTCCTTCCTATTTAATTAAAGTCATTTTTTGTGTCAATACAGTTCCGTTTGCTTGTAAACGGTAGATATACATTCCGGAAGCCAATGCAGAAGCATCGAATGTAACTTCATACTTGCCGGCTGCTTTCACTGTATTTACTAAAAGAGCAACTTCGCGACCTAACATATCATAAACCGCTAAGCGTACAGATGCCTGAGCTGGAACTGCGTAAGCAATTTTTGTACTTGGGTTGAATGGGTTAGGGAAGTTTTGAGATAAAGCAACAGTTGTTGGAACTGCAATACCGTTTTCAACAGAAGTTGTAATAGGAGTGATGTTCACTTTAAAACGAGAGTTACCGTTTGAGGTAGCCGTTAGTGTTTTTAAGTCATTATCAGTTGCTGCAGCTTTTGATACTTGTGTGAATGTCAAACTTCCATTTTCACGGAGATTGTATGTATTACCTGTCTCTGAGTCAAATAATTCAACAACATAGATATCCGGGAAACTGCTAAATGCTGACCAGTTTAAGGTGAATTCACCGCTATTTCCTTTAATCATCGGCTCAATAATAACCTGAACGGGTTCAGATAACTCAATTGGCAATGCATGAATTGCGTGTAAAACCGTTGAAGCAGGAATAAGAGCGCCAACTGTTGCATAGCTGGAGGAAAGTGGCGTGAATTTTACTAAATCGTTTCTGTCATCACCTAATACAGCATCTTCTTTCATTTGGAGTTTCACAGGAGCACTGGTAATACCATTATGACTCATGCTAATTAATCCCTCAATGTTTGATTGAGCATTAGCAACCGCTTTAAAGTATGATGCAGTGGAAGACAAAGATGTTTTACCGCTAGTCGGGAACGTTAAGGTAGTTGCTGCTTCGTTTGACGGAACAGAAACCCAGAAACCTTGCCATGGAGCAACGATTCCATCCGCAGTTGCCATTGGTTGATAATCACTGGATGCATTGTCCCAAACTAAAACGTTTGCATCAAGTGCATCAGCATCTACTGCTAAAGTGCTTAAGTCGAAGTTTGATGCGTATGGGTTACCAACTAATGTGTAGTAATGAGTAGCATCTTCATTCGATGGATCATTTTCAAATGGAGTTAAGGTTTTGTTTAACGTTACATCCACATCATTTGAAGGTTCTGTTCCGCTTACATCTAAGGTAATTGGAAGTTCAGAAGAACCTGCATTTGTATTGTTGTAGAAATAGGTTATAAAACCGTAACCGTCACCGAAGGCAGTGCTTACATCGGCCGGACTTGCAAAACTACCGGTAGAACCATAGTAGTAGAAGTTTGCTGTTGCAGAAGTATTGTCACCGCCGGAGATACCTTGAATGGCTGTGTTGTCTGAGATGTCCGATACGGTAAAGCCAGTTATAGGAGCTGAAAGCATTCTCCAACCTGCGGTACCGGTGATTTCTTGGGTTCCGTCTGAATAAGAATTCCAAGCAACATTATCAATAAGAACTTGTCCTCCTTGAGGAGATGTGTTTTGTTTAAACTCAATAGTGAAGTCACCTACAGCATAAACATCAATATTTCCAGAATTTTCAACTGTAGTTGAAGCAGATGTTATTGTCGTAACTAGCACATCATTGATAAAAACATCTAAATTTACACTTGTGGAAAATGCCTTTTTATAATCAAATGATATAGTAGAAACACCACCACTAAAAGTAGCAGTTAACGAAGCAGAAGTATTATTGCGAAGCATTGGAGTCGCGCCATTAATAGACTGGTCACCTCTTGCATCTGTAAAAGTCCAAGTAGCACCATTAATACCTGAAAATGAACCAGATATATAACTAGAACCAGATCCGACAAAGTTGTCGAAACCTTCAATGTTATCAGGGCCGTCTGTCAATTGGCTACCAATTAAGCTAGATGTAGTCAAATAGTTGTGAGTTAAATCAGCGTTACCTACATTAAATTCAAATACTTCAACATGATAAGTAGTCGAGTAACTTAAACCAGAAACTTCAACGCTTGTACCTGTGCCTAGGTAAACGGCAAAATTACCTGTTCCTAACTCAGTTGAAGCTCCAAATGAGGCGTTAGCATCGTAAGCAGTGGCATCGCTTGGGTCAAAAGTAACGGCAGAACCGGATTTAATCACAACGAGTACACTATCACCGTCACCACGTGTCCAGTTTACGGTAAATGAGGTCTCACCTACAGAAGTAAAACTTAAATTTGATGCAGCTGTACTTGGTTCACTAGCAAATGCAAATCCCTCAACGGCTATATTTTGAGTTGTTGCACCGGCGCTTTCATGAGTAATATTTCCTGTTTTAGAACCATCATCAGTAGAAGGAGCAAAAACTACATATACCAAAGTTGAATTTACAGTTCCACCCGTTTGTGTTATATAGAGCGAATCTGAAAATGTTGAATTGTCAGTCGAAACTTTGAAGCCTGTTGGAGCTTTAACTTTTATATTTTCTGATAAGTTCGAACCTTCAATCGTATAGTTTTGCGAAGAAGAGTTTGAACCTGCTGCCACATTTCCGAAAGCAGATAAAGAACCTGTAACCGTAATTACAGGAGATGAAGCAGAAATAATAGTTTGAGTGGTACCTGAAACAGTTCCACTTTCATCACCATCTGTAGAAACATCAGAAGTGGCGGCAATAGAAAATATTATTGTATTAGTAGTTGTTGCAGAGCCATCAATATCTGCAATAATGAGATAGTTTGTTGCACTTGAAATGGTTTGTGTAGTGCTGAATGAACTAAAAGAGATTGACTCAGAACCTCCGCCACTAAATGAAGATGCTGTTGTGTCTACTACAACGTCCGTTCCGGAATCATAAGTGCCGTTTGTGTTTACATCCTGAACCAAACGAATATTGGTGACATCCGTATCTGATGCTGTACCGGTATGAGTTAGAGTTAAGGCATCAAACGTAACTTCTGCGCTTGGGGTTAAATCAAATCCAAAAACAACTTGGTCGGTTGCATCTTGTGCAATATCGCTTGCTGATGGATTGCCAGAATCTGAGATTGTAACAGTTGGGGTGCCCCCTGTTATTGTGAATGAATCTGTAAGTAGTGATCCAGCAAATGCACTGTAAGATGTCCAATTTGAAGAATTGTTAATCGCTGCAATTAAGTCTTCTTTTGTTCCTGTTTTAGTGCCTGTATACTCACCATCATCATTGCCAAAAGCAATAACATCGCTTGCTGTAAAACCAGTAGGTAGAAAGGTACTAATCCCAGAATCATAAGCTAAATGTAAAAAAGTGGTAACTGTATTTGTTCCACTATCATATCCCTGAAATGCAAATAAATTATCTCCTGAATTACCAAGTGCCACATTTCCATCACCACTATCAGAAAATTCACCAGTTAATCCAGAAAATTTTAATACACTACCAGCAGCATAAGATGTACTTGCAGTGAATTTTACAACACCTTCTGTTTCATTAAATGTACTAGCTCCATCTGAACTAAGATTATTATCAGAAAAAAATATCTCAGTACCAGATTCAATATCTACTAATATGACAAAAGTGAAAGTTTCTCCAGGTGTATCTAATCCTGTTATTGCTAAATCTCCTTTTGATAAAGTCGTTTGCCCCCAGCTCGTACCAGCCCAGAGCATCATCATAAAAATCAGTATAGATTGCTTCATAGTGTTTTTTTGTTTTCGGTTGCTTCTGTAGAGATTAACTCTAATTGTTCTAGAACACTTTTGAGTGTTTGTTGTTTAGCTCAAAAAAATGGTCGAGGTAAAGTAATAATTCCCGTCCACATCTCCATATCCATTTCGTTTTTTTAATGTTACTAAATTGTTATTTATAGAGTGCTTATTCCATTCGAAAAGGCTCAAATCAAAACAAAAAGCCCTTTTTTTTCGAACTTTCATTACTTTTTAAGTGTCGAAATCGCGGAATTTAAGTTTGTAATAAAATGAAAAGAATTTTTGGAAAAACAGGTTTAGAAGTGTCACAAATTGGGTTTGGGGCTTGGGCTATTGGCGGGAGTTGGGGGCCGCAACAGGAGACCGATTCGTTGGAAGCATTAAACGAAGCTCTATCAAACGGAATCAATTTTATAGATACAGCGGCATCCTACGGAAATGGTAACAGTGAGCGAGTTATTGCAAAATCTGTACAAACGCGGAAGGAGAAGCCGATAATTGCAAGCAAAATTCCTCCAACACCCGGAAATTGGCCGCCAAGTCCATATTGTTTGGAGTCAGATCGATTTCCAAAAGATTATTTAAAACGTCGTTTAGATGAGCGCTTAGAACATTTAGAAACACCGGTAATCGATTTGTTGCAAATTCATACATGGACTCGAGCATGGAACAGAAAAGCGGAGACATTTACCATTCTTCAAGAGTATAAAGAACAAGGGCTTATAAAGTCAATCGGAGTTTCTACTCCCGAACACGATCAACATGCTGTTATAGATTTAATAAAAGACGGTTTAGTGGATTCTGTTCAATTGATTTATAACATTTTTGAGCAGGAGCCAGCGGCTGAATTGTTGCCTGTTTGCAAAGAACATACAATCGGGGTTATCGTGCGGGTTGCATTGGATGAAGGTTCATTAACCGGGAAATTCACCAAAGATTATTCATTTGCAGCGGATGATTTCAGAACGAGATATTTTGCCGGAGACCGTTTGGAGAGAACCGTTCAACGAGTGGAGAAATTGAAGCCAATTGCTCAGGATTTGGGGATTTCGATGTTAGAATTAGCGGTTCGATTCTCTCTTTCACATGAAGCGGTTCATACGGTTATTTTAGGGATGAGAAATAAAGCTCAGGCATTGGAAAATTCTCGATTGGTTCATGCTGAATGGTTGCCGGATGATGTGTTGAATGAACTTCATAAACATGTCTGGAATCGGGCTTTTTGGCATTTAGGGAAGTGAAGTTGGAGAGTTGATGTATGATAAAACCCCCTTTTATGCTTGGGATGTGAAGAATTTCACAGGACGAGAACAGAAGTGGTTTTGGTCATGCCCGTGAATACGGGCATCTCGCATTATCAATGAGATTGTCATTCCGCATTTATTGCGGAATCTCATGAGATTTGGGAAGTGCTAATCACTTAAAACCAATCTGGAATTGCAACAAAAAAGTAGACAGTGAATTATGCGACATTTCGTTGGTTTGTTTTTGTTTTTTCTTTTGGGGTTTGGTAGTCCAAACTGGAGT
>SBGQ01000087.1 GCA_006226965.1 bacterium
AAGCTTTAAAGCTTCCCTTTTTTTATCAGTGGTCTGAAGCACCGCCCGCACCTCGTGGGTAACGGATGCTTTCAACAAGTTCAACTACATGTTCTGGTGTTGGCTTGGTTAAGCGAGAAACGGTCATACTTACAACTACGTTTACTATCATCGCAATGGTTCCAAAACCTTCAGGTGAGATGCCAAACCACCAATCAGCCGCTGTGCCACCGCCGAATAACTGTAGTTTGTATTTCATCATATAGAATAACATCAGAAGAATACCGACAATCATCCCCGAAACGGCACCTTCCTTATTCATTCTGGTGTCAAAAATCCCAAGAATTATAGCCGGGAAGAATGAGGCTGCCGCCAAACCAAAGGCTAAGGCAACAACCGCGGCTACAAATCCCGGCGGGTTAATTCCAAAATATCCCGCAACAATAACCGCTGCGGCTGCACCGATTCGAGCTGCTAATAATTCTTTTTTCTCAGAAATATCCGGTTTGATTTGTTTTTTGATGAGGTCGTGTGAAATACTGGTTGAAATCACCAAAAGCAAACCAGCCGCTGTTGATAATGCCGCCGCTAGACCTCCGGCAGCAACCAAGGCAATTACCCAGTTTGGCAGTTGCGCAATTTCAGGGTTCGCTAGTACCATAATGTCGGCATCAATAGTTAACTCATTTTGAGTTTTATCAGCTAAATATTGAATGTTACCATCGCCGTTTTTATCCTGATATTTGATGAGTCCGGTTTTTTCCCAGTTGTGAAACCATTGCGGCATGTTTGCATAGGGCTTTTCAGAAACGGTTTCGATAAGATTGGTTCTTGCAAAAGCACCAATTGCCGGAGCAGTTGTGTACAAAATGGCAATAAACATAAGCGCCCAACCAGCCGACATTCTCGCATCTTTTACTTTTGGTACAGTAAAAAAACGTACAATTACGTGTGGAAGTCCTGCGGTTCCAACCATTAAGGCTAAAGTAATTGCAAATACATCAATCATAGATTTTGAACCGGTTGTGTATTCTGCAAATCCTAATTCCCTGTGTAATCCATCCAGTTTATCTAAGAGATAAGTGCCATCAGATAAGGTGCTTCCAAAGCCTAATTGCGGTAAAATATTACCTGTCATTTGGATAGATATAAAGAACGCAGGTACCATGAATGCAAAGATTAATACGCAATACTGAGCAACCTGTGTGTAGGTGATGCCTTTCATCCCGCCAAGAACCGCGTAGAAAAACACCAATGCCATACCAATGTAAACACCGATATCAATCGGAACTTCTAAAAAGCGAGAGAACACTACACCAACACCGCGCATTTGTCCGGCAACGTAGGTGAATGAAACAATAATGGCACAGATTACAGCTACAGTTCTGGCAACATCAGAATAGTAACGGTCTCCGATGAAATCAGGAACGGTGAATTTTCCGAATTTTCTGAGATAAGGCGCTAAGAGTAAGGCAAGCAATACATAACCGCCTGTCCAACCCATCAAATAAACGGTTCCGTCATATCCCATAAATGAGATAAGACCTGCCATAGAAATAAATGATGCAGCTGACATCCAGTCGGCCGCAGTTGCCATACCGTTTGCCAGTGGAGGAACTCCGCCGCCGGCAACATAGAATTCTTTTGTTGAACCGGCACGAGACCAAATGGCGATGCCGATATATAATGCGAATGATAGACCTACAATTAAAAATGTCCAGCCTTGAACGTCCATATTAAATCTCCTTATTTCTCGTCAACATCAAATTCCTGATCCAGTTTATTCATCAAACGAACATAAACGAATATGAGCACGATGAACACGTAAATGGATCCTTGCTGAGCAAACCAGAATCCGAGTTTAAAACCACCGATACGAATAGCATTTAGCGGTTCAACGAAAAGAATGCCTGCTCCGTAAGAAACGGCAAACCAGATTGCCAGAAGAATTCCCAAGTATTTGAGGTTTTTCTTCCAGTACAGCTTCATAGATGAGTTATCTTGCATAATAATCCAAAGTTGATGTTATGTGTGATAATGGTTTAGAAAAAGACGTGCGCTTGCATGCGGATTTGTGAATTCACATTGTCTGTGTTGCCATTTTTTTCTGCAGCAAAGTTGGATACATTGTGATATTCCACAGAGATTTTTGCACTATTGCCAAAGAGGTAATAAGATGCCCCGACATTTAAAGAAGTAAGTGCTTTATTTAGTCCTTCATAATTCCCCAGTTGGAATCCGAAGTAAGGCATAATCTTAGATTTTTTGTGATATAGACCGCTTTGAACAAAAATATTGGTTCCTGTTCCGCCCCAACGAGCCATAAAATTTTTCCCGTAATCAAATTTTATAAGTGAAGCATATGCTGTTACCGATAAATCGTTACCAACAGGTTTATCCATAAAAGTATCAACAGCTAAATGAAGCACATTTGAATGTTTATTTGTAACTGTATTATACATGCCATTGCCATGATAATAGAAACCTGCTCCAATATTAAATACGTTTTTAGTACCTAGATATGTGCCCACCCAGAAAGGAAGTTTGGTTGATTCTACATCACCGAAGAAATAATTCACATAGCCTTGAATAATATTATTTCCCGTTTTATCGCCTCCTGAAGTTAGATTTGAAGCTCCGGTATAAGCAAAATCAGAAGTAATATCACCGTAACTCACTCCAGCTTTAAACGGATTTTTCATAGGATTTGTCCAGGTAAGTCGATATGCAAATTTGTTAAAAATTCCTTTTGCATAAATACCCAGACCACGCCCAAATTGGTCTGCCATGCCAAGCGAATGCCAATGAGCAAATGGACGAACCTGGTCAATCATCAAAAAGTTAAGTGTACTAGCACTTGAAAGTCTAGTTAGCCCATTGTAGTATAAAAGCCCTGTCCCAATATACAATGCATCATTAATCTTGAATTCAGTCCATGCATCGTGTAAGAATAACTGAGGTTCATCAGCGTCGTTTCCCAAAGGTGACATATTAGAACCTGTTAAATTATTTAATCCCCAATGCGAGAGAATTAAAATGTTTGGATTGAGTTGCGCATAGGTTAAAAACCTAGATCGGCGAGCCATAAAATCTAGTTGAAGATTGGCATTTTTATTCGCAAGATTTGATGTGCTTAACCACTGTTGATGCCAAATTATAAAACGTATGTACTGGGCGCCGTCATCAGACAGCTTAACTTGAAGGGGTTTGTAACTATACGTTTTTGAGTCAGAGTCAGTGATAATTAACCCTTCATTTCTAAGAAAGGTTTTTTCGAAACGTTTTGTTTTAGTTGAATCGGATGCCCATAGATTAACGAAGAGTAATTGCAACGTTAAAAAGCATACCCAAAAGTTGCGAGGTTTCATTGTTCTCCAAAATAAACCAAAGTTGAAAGTGATTGCTTTCAATCGATACACACCAATCGTAAGGGTGTAAATCGCTTTATAGACTTCAGTCAATGTAATAGCCTAATTGACTTACCAACACACATGCTTGCTTATGGAAGCGCTTTTAATTTGGAGAAAAATATCTGTTTTACCTATGTGTATCTATATAATCGCTAACTATATAGCTATTGCTTTAACACATTCCAGAATATTACAAGGTATTTATCGCCAATTGGACTTATGATTAGTCCTTTTTGATTAATTTTCTCCGGTTTTGATAGATAGTTTAAAAGTTCTTTATGCGTAAATGTTACAAAATTAGGGTGCTGATATGCTGTGTTTACTGATTTAAGTCCGTACTTTTTCACCCAGTTCATAACGGTTACATGACTAATTCCGATCAGTCTTTCTATTTCTCGATAACTTATTCCTTCTAAATAAAGCTGGAGTGCTTTTATGATGACAGTAGGGTGTATTTCTTTACCTTTTTTTTGAACAGAATAATGGTAATTGCAATTTTTACAACGATAACGCTGCCTTTCCATAACGATTCCGCTTTTTACAAAATCTTCACTTTCACATTTAGGGCAAATGGTTGTACTGTTCCCCATGGTAAATAGTATCCTATACTAATAATTCATT
>SBGQ01000072.1 GCA_006226965.1 bacterium
ATTAAAAACAATCGTGTTTTAAGTATTTTCCTAACAAAAAAGGCAGCGGGATTATCACCCGCTGCCTTTTTAATAATAGATAGTTTATTTCTTTTTATCTGAAACCAACTTACCGTTGATAAATACTTTCAGCACATGGCTTGTGTATTCAAAAGGATCGCCATCATATAAAACCACATCGGCATCTTTACCTTTTTCAAGCGAACCGATTTGTTTATCAATTCCAAGCAATTTGGCCGCATCAATTGTGAGTGCTTTCATCGCTTTATCGTATGCTAAACCATTGGAAACAGCAATTGCCGCTTCGAAAGTAATTACACGTGTTTTTGGAACATATCCTTCAAATCCACTTTGAAATGCCATCAAAATACCGGCATCGGCTACTTTTCCCGCGGTTTCGAAGGTAGCATGTTGCCCGTCGCCATACGTGCGCATCATACTTGGGTGAATTATCACAGGAACTCCGGACTTTTTCACTTCATCCAAAATCGTATAGACCTCAGCGCCGCCGTCAATCACCATCGGGAAACCAAATTCTTCTTTGAGTCGCAATGCAGTCATGATATCTCGGCCTGTTTGAGCCGTAACCAAAGCCGTTAACTCACCGGAAAGCAATTTAGCTACGGCTTCTTTTTTCAAATCGCGAGCCGGACGTTTACTTTCGTCTTTGTTTTTCATCTTTTCAGCATATTGCTGAGCTGAAACAAAGGTCTCGCGCAACATCGCAATTCCCTTAGAACGAGTTCCCGGCGATTTAAAATTCGATGCAACCGCAGAACCGATTGTCATGGCAATCATCGCTTCTGGTTTAATTACTGCCTCTTCAACCGTTTCCCCGGTTGTTTTAGCAATAAGTGTTTGTCCGCTCATTAAAGCTCCGGGACCGTGACCTGAATGTACGGTTGTGATTCCCATTTCCTGTAAGAATTTCACCAATGCTTCCTGCGCATTATATGCGTCGATAGCTCGCAGTTCAGGCTGAATCGGGGAGGAAGTTTCTAACTGGTCCTGATCGTGCTTTTGGTTAAAAATACCAGCTAGACCGACTACGGAATGCGCATCAATAAACCCGGGAGTTACCACTTTGGCTTCATGAACTGAATATCCAGAAGGAATGGAGATGTTTGTCCCAACTTGTTCAATTTTGCCGTCTTTAATAAGCACCACTCCATTTTTGATAGGCTCACCAGCCGATGTGTAAACCGTTTCGCCTTTAATAGCAAAGGTTTGTGCAAACAGCGAAGTGCTAATCAGCGAAAAAACAAATGCGCTAAAAAGAGTTTTAATCATCGTTCTCATTAATCAATCTCCGCAAATTCGTTATCGTGATGGGAGTAATGTTCACCGCGAAATACTTCCATTCCACCAGTGAAGAATTTCAAATCTTCAGGATTGGAACGGTCGAACACCTTTGTGCCTTCCACCCAAGTTTGTTCAACATGAGTATAAACACTGAGCGGATCACCGGATAAAATCAAGAAATCGGCATCTTTTCCTTTTTCTAAAGTTCCCACACGTTTATCCAAATCAAGCATTTTTGCATTAGCGATGGTTACAGCTTCCAGTGCTTTGGCTTTGCTCATTCCGGCACGGACGCCAATAGCAGCCGAACGCAAGAATAATCTAGAATCTGTAATGCCATCATCGGTATGATATCCGGTTAACACGCCTGCTTTTTCCAGAACTCCGCCCGTTTCAAAAATCAAATCAACCGCTTCCATTTTTCCGCCAGGAGAATCGATGGTAATAATCGAACATGGAACGCCAGCTTTTGCAATTTCATCCGCAATTTTCCACCCTTCACTTACGTGATGTAAAACTACTCGAAATCCGAATTCCTCTTTTAAACGCAATACAGTTAGAATATCATCATGGCGATGCGTGTGGAAATGTACAATGCGTTTACCTTCGAGCACTTGAACTAAACTCTCCATTTTAATGTCACGTGCAGGTGCTGTTGCCTTTTTATTTTTCTTGGCTTCATCCACTTTTGCCTTGTATTCTACCGCTTTCACGAACAATTCGCGCACCATGGCAGCCGATTTTGCACGAGTTCCCGGGAAGTTACCTCCACGAAGTGCATTTGTTCCGTTTGCCATTTTCAATCCGCCTGCGATTTCGTTAATCGGGTCTTTCACAAACAACATATCGTTGATGGTTTTAGGATTGGAGCGAAGTTTCAAATAAACTGTTTGTCCGCTCATTAAATGACCTGAGCCCGGCATTACATTTACCGTTGTGATTCCGCCGGCACGTGCTTTTTTAAACGTATCTGAATTCACATCAACGGCATCTAAAACGCGTACATCAGGGTGCAAAGGTGAAGAACCATCGCCTCCATCTCCGTTTCCGATGTGAGAATGTGAATCTACCAATCCCGGCATCATAACTTTTCCACTTACATCGTGTACTTCTGCACCGTTTGGAATTTGAATGTCACTTACTTTTCCGACAGCTTCAATTTTGCCGTCTTTTACAATCAGAACCCCGTTTTCGATAGGTTCACCGCTTATAGGATAAATCGTAGCGCCCTTAAAGACTTTAGTTTGAGCCATCCCGAGAACCGGAAAAACTGCCAATAAACCAAACCCCAAGAGTCGCTTCGTATAATGATTCGTTAGCTTCATAGACTCCTTATTTTTGTGAGTGAAATGAATCTAACTAATTGAGATTAATATTCTAAACAAGTTTGAGCGTTTAGCAATTTTTTACGGAATCAACTAAAAGGAAGTGGTTGCATGTCTGTGATTTAATCGCGCCACCAATCCGAAACACGAGAGGAATCGCCCAAATTTTCTACAACTAAAGTTTCGCCGATTTCCGGGATTACTATTGCTTGATGAGTTACTAACGAGTGTTTTTCAGCTCTTTCCGGTGGTTCGTTCCACGGATGTAAAGCTAATGTAAAAGCTCCCCAATGGATAGGCATGAAGTTCTTCGTTTTTAGGTCAATCGCGGCCTGAACTGTTTGCTCCGGCAGCATGTGAATTTGTTCCCAACGTGCATCATATTGCCCACATTCCATCAAGGCAAAATCGAACGGTCCCAATGTATTACCTATTTCTTTGAAATGTTCTCCGTAACCCGAATCACCGCTGAAATAGATTTTTTTTGAACCGCTGTCAATCACCCATGATGTCCACAAGGTAGAATATCGATCGAAAATACCACGACCAGAGAAATGTCGAGCCGGCGTTGAGGTTAACATGAAACCTTCCAGTTCAATATCATCCCACCAATTCAACTCGTAAATGCGGGATTGTTTTACGCCCCAAGCTTTTAAATGCGCACCGAGTCCCAAAGGTACAACCCAATGTTTAACCTTGTCTTTTAACTTTTTCACGCTTCCATAATCCAAATGGTCATAATGGTCGTGTGAATACAAAACGAGATCGACTTCCGGTAAATCTTCAATTTGGATGGGCATTTCGTGGTAATAACGTTTTTTACCTAACCACGGATGCGGAGCCGGAACATCTCCGAACATAGGATCTAGCAAGATGGTTTTCCCTTTGGCTTGGATGATAAATGCCGAGTGTCCCAACCATGTGATTCTTGTTTCCGACGTATCCGGGTTAATCAAAATTTTCGAATCCATTTTTCTTACAGGAACCTCAAACGGTGCTCTGCTTGGGTCTGATTTCAGGAATTCTGCCAACACCCCTAATGCGGTTCCAATCGGCATATTCATATCAGTTTTTACTTCATTGATGAACTTTCCGTCTTTGTAACGACCCGATTCCTGATAAATACGCACACGATCTTCGAGATGTATTCCTCCAAATTCAGGACTAGTATTTAAGAAAATGATGGCTATTAAAATGATTATACCAATCGTACTTGCGATAACTATCATGCTGAATGTTAGGAATTTTTGGAATTTTTTAATCAAGAGAATGTCGGATGTCGGATGTCGGATGTCGGATGTCGGATGTCGGATGTCGGATGTCGGATGTCGGATGTCGGATGTCGGATGTCGGATGTCGGAT
>SBGQ01000040.1 GCA_006226965.1 bacterium
TCATAATGGCATTTATTTTGTTATTTTGCATGATGTTATGTTTTTAACATTCAAAGATTACAGTATTAAACACAACCTGGAGATTTAGATGAGTAAATATTTCAAATTGTTACTAATCGGTTTGCTTTTTACCGGTGCAGTTACAACTAATATTTCTTGCGGTAGCTCAGAACCAGCACAAGAAGAACCAAAGCCACCAGTAGATACAGATGGTGACGGCATTACAGACGAAGAAGAATTAAAAGCCGGTACAGACCCTAACAAAGCTGATACTGACGATGATGGATTAAAAGATTCAGACGAAATTAATCGTTACAATACAGATCCATTAAACGCAGATTCTGATGCTGATGGATTAAAAGACGGCGAGGAAGTACTTACTTATCGTACAAATCCTTTAAATAAAGATACTGATGGCGATGGTCTATCAGATTTAGACGAAGTTAAAACTTACAGAACCAATCCAAACAGTGCTGATTCTGATGGTGACGGTTTAAGTGATTACGACGAAATCAACAAATACAAAACAAATCCTAACAACCCAGATACTGATGGGGACGGCTTTACCGATGCTCAAGAAGTTGAAATGGGATTTGATCCAAATGATAACAAAGCACCAGTTTACATCGCTAGTTTATCAACTGTAAATTTTGATTTTGATAAATCTAATATTGACAAACAAGCCGCTCAATCTTTAACTGAAAATGTTGAGTTGTTAAGAGACAATGCAAATTACAAAATCAGAGTTGATGCCTATACAGACCATGTTGGTGGCGATCAGTATAACCTCCGATTAAGTAAAAGACGCGCTAATTCAGTTTTAGCTTTCTATAAGAAAAACGGCATTGCTGAAGATAGAATTGAAGCTCGTGGACTTGGTAAAGCTCCTGTTCCATGTGCAACCGAAGATCCAAATGGAAGAGGTTGTCGCTCAAACAGAAGAGCAGAGTCATTACCTGTAAATCCTTACAAGTATACTCCAAAAAGATAATCCACTTTAGTTTATTACTGGAAAAGGCGAATTGATACCAATTCGCCTTTTTTTATGCCCATCACCTAATTACTGTTTTACAACTATTTAACGCGAGTTTGTTAAATAAATAGAATTGAACCAAGCGCCAAATTATGTTTGAAGAAATAATCGTCTAGGGAATAGACTTGATGGGTTTATACAAAAAAGCTAGTGAAACGATTTTTTTTTATTGGAAAAAAAATGATTCATGTGGATGCCGGAAAGTATCATCAGCACAAATTTTTAAGAACTATTTTATAAGTGCCATAAAACGTACGGCTCTGTCATTTATTTAATGCGATATAGAATGAACCTAGGTATTTATTCAATCTGACATAACTCATTCAGAGCGAACCTATTACACAGTCATTTCCTATTCCCAATTATCTTCATCTTATTTGATTAGTGTAATCGGGATTTGTTTGACTCCAAACGAAGAGGATACTTGTACAAAGTATACACCTGAAGAATAGTTCGATAAATTTATCTGTAAAGAGTGATTACCACTGTTCATATGTTCCAAACTCTGTCTTTGAATTAACCGTCCCAACGAATTATAGACTGCAACTCGAACCTGCGAACTCTTTGGTAAAGAGAATTTAATGGTTGTACTCGGGTTGAACGGATTAGGATAGTTTCCATGTATCTCAAAACCTAAAACCTCAAACTCCGGCTCTTCTTCATTGCTCACATTTAGCGGCTGCGTTAATGAAAACAACAAATTTTGCTTTGCATTGTTTATATAGTTAGTCAAATCATCCAAAGATGTTGCGTAAGACCATAAAAAACCCACACTAATACTATCAGACGAATTAATTCTATACGGACCTGATGAAATCATATTTGAAACATCTGTATTGTTTACGGATGTTTTCGCTAAGCCTTGTGTTAACGCATTCCACTTCTCTGCTTTCGTAAAACCATCATATATACTAAAATTAACCTCGTTATCTGTTCCGCTATAAGCATTATCAATTGCAATTGCAGAGTTCACTTGATTTAAGGTTGTCAAACCGGCAAACTGTTGATTATTATCAGACTTTGTAATAATTGTTTGGTTCGATTCATTATATAAAACCGAGTTTTTATCGTATTCATTTATATCAAAATCAACATAATATCCAACATACAATGAATCGATTGTATTTGGTGTGGGATTTGAAATAATGTAATTCACCCAAACTACATGTTTATAATTCTCATCTGTAGTACTGTAACTATTCGTTCTAATCTTTAAATCAGGAAAAGAAGCATAACTTACTGTACTGTTTCCATTTCCTTTTCTATAGCCATTTACATCAGAAATCGTATAATAATCTGTTGGAATAAAGTTGTTTTCTGTGGAATTATCCGAAACTGCTCGATCGGCAACTACTGTTTTTAAACCCAACAAGAGTGATGCGGAATACAAAATATTTTCTTCAGGATAAAATGCCCCATCCACATTCTTGGGGATAAACCCGACTCCGCCAATCCCTTGGTTTATATCAACAAATCCTACAGTTCCGTCAGAAGCGACCGAAAATTTTATCTCATTTATGTGTTCATCGTAAAGCAATTTATCATATTGAAAATAAATTTCATCGAAATAATTCGTCCCTGTAAACGAGGCTGAAATAACGGGCAATGCATTTACATTAAAATCACTACTAAAACTGACCGGGAATAAAAGCTGAATCTCATCATCTAACATTTTGGGTGGAATTACAGCTTCGCTACTTACAAAAACCACATCATTATTATGTGAAGCTATTTTCAACGTAATGTTTTGTGCAGATGGATTAACGCATTTAATATTTAACGTTAGCGTCCCATTTTCGCCCGGTCTAATTTTGTCATTATTACTATTTAATAACGTGTAAGAAGAAATGATAAAACCGGGCTTTACTTCACCTAGTGCTGCGCTTGCATGAATCAATCCTCTCCCAAGCATCCCCTCATAACTCGCTTGATTAGACGAATATACAGGTGTTGCAGTCACTCGAATTTGATTTTTTATTTGTTCCGGCTTCCAATCTGGATGTTTTGCTTTAACCAATGCAGCTAAGCCGGCAACAAATGGAGATGCCATGGAAGTGCCGGTGTTCAACGCGTATTGATTATTAAAAACAGTAGAATTAATACTAGAACCGTTCGCCATAACATCAAGCTTATACCCATAGTTTGAATAAGAGGCTTTACTATTTATTGATGTAACAGACCCTACAGATAACACACCACTATAAGATGCCGGATAGTAAACATCCGGTTCATTATCATTTCCGGAAGCAGCTACTATTAAACTCCCCATTTCTAAAACTGTTTGTACGATATCATTTTCATAGGTTGATGAACCAAATCCACCCCAGCTGCAATTTATTATATCCGCACCATTTATGGCGGCGTATAACATTCCTTCATAACCAAACGCTATCGTTCGTTCATTTCCAGGCGCGCCGCCGGCTTTTATCGCCATATAGGAAGCATTATAACCGGCACCCGCAATTCCTTGACCATTATTAGTTTCTGCAGCAGCTATTCCGGCAACATGTGTTCCGTGGCTTGAAGCATCTCCTCTTGGGTCGTTATCTTCCACTATTACTCCCCCTAAATCACCGGATTGCCAAAAATCCCAGCCGAAAACATCATCAACCCAGCCGTTTTGGTCATCATCTATTCCGTTTCCCGCAATTTCATTAGTGTTGATCCACTTTTTACCGTCAAGGTCGGTATGTGTAAAATCTACACCACTATCAACAATGGCTATAGTGATAGCAGAATTCGCTTTTTCAACATCCCAAGCTGAATAAAAGTTTTGTTTGTTATAATAATCGAATGTTAAATTGGATAACAAAGGGTCGTTCGGTATTACAGTTGTATAACGAATTCTTCTAGGCTCAACGGAAATAACGCCTTCCATTTTCTTAATCTTAGCCTGTATTGCTTCGCTATTACTGCCGGATGGAAGTTCAATTTCGTACCATTTCGCTAATTCTTGCACAAGTTGTGCAATACGGTTTGAATTTGCCGTATTGGTTTTCATGATTTGCTTTGCCTGAATCTTCTCTCTAATTCCAGCATTAATCGCAGGCTTAACTGACGCATTTAACTCATTTTGGAGAATTTCTGAAAATGACTGACTCTGAGTTGTTCTTTTACCAAGATTATTCGACTCATATTTAACCAGCAAACGGTTCGGAAAAAAGGTTTTCTCTTGTGTAAACCCGTTTGTTTGAAAACAACTCAATATTACTATCAGAACTACTAGATACTTCATGTATTTTCCAATTTATTAGCTCAATTTTTGAAGCGTTTAATTTAACACTAAATTCCCATTATCGTTTCCAATATTCCTGATTCATAAACATGAAACAACTTACTAAACGAATTGCTGCAATTGATATAGGTACAAATTCATTCCATGCTGTAATTGTTGAAGTTGCGTCCGACGGCAGCTACTCAACGTTAGATACCTTTAAAGAAATGATTGGCCTAGGCTCAGATGTTGCTCAACATGAAATATCACCTGAAACAATGGAACGCGCCGTATCTGCGATGAAGCATAT
This sequence comes from bacterium, assembly GCA_006226965.1. GTDB lineage: Bacteria > Bacteroidota > Rhodothermia > Balneolales > M1805 > M1805. The sequence goes on from SBGQ01000040.1 coordinate 4,558, forward strand.
TCGTCTTTTGTGTGATCATCAACAGGTAGATACGATTTTGGCTTATGCAACAAGTGCCGTCCGCGAGTCAAAAAACGGTGGTGTTTTTATTCAACGAGTGATTGATGAAACCGGAATCAAAATTCAGGCAATTCCCGGAAAACGAGAAGCTGAACTCATTGGAATTGCTGTTCAACATGCCATTCATCTTTCAGATGAACCCGTTTTAATTATGGATATTGGCGGCGGTAGTGTTGAATTCATTATTTGTAACAATAAAGAGACTTTTTATTTAGAAAGCTTAAAAATCGGGGTTTCTCGTTCTGCTTCTATTTTTATTAAGAATGATGCTGCCTCAAAATCGGAATTGGATGAACTTCGAAAATTTTATAGTGGAGCCTTACTGCCTGTTTTAAAAGCTGTATCAACCTTTAAACCGGTTGAATTAATCGGCTCGTCCGGTACAATGGAAAATATAGCTAGTATGATTTCCATGAGAACAGGCAACCATGAGACGCTTTCACTAAATCAATTCGAATACTCGAAAAAAGAACTCGATAAACTGGCCAAAGAGTTCCTTTTTCTGAAAAAAGAAGAACGTTTAAACGTTCCGGGACTCGATTCTAAACGTGTTGAATTCATAGTTCCCGGATTAGTACTCACACAGTTAGTTTTAGAAAAAACGGGGATAGAAAAACTCCGCACATCCAGTTATGCCTTGCGCGAAGGCATGATTCTGGATTACATCAACACCAATAGAAGCCAGTTTAAGTTATTGGAAGAATACCCTGATAACCGAGAACGCTCCGTTTTTCAGCTTTTAAAAAAATGCAACTGGCATGAAAAACACTCCACACATGTTTCTAAAATTGCACTAAAGTTGTTTGATGATTTACGTGGTTATCATGACTTAACCGACCAAGATCGAGAATTGCTTCGTTATGCTTGCTTATTGCATGATATTGGGTATCACATTTCACATACAGCTCACCACAAGCACGCTTTATATTTAATTCAACACGCTGAGCTGCAAGGATTTGACCAAAACGAAATTTCTATTATGGCGCATATTTCTCGTTATCATAGAAGATCAACGCCTAAAAAGCGCCATCTTGAATATGCCGCCTTATCGAAAGAAATCAGAAAAAAAGTAAAAAAACTTTCCGCTTTTATGCGTGTGGCTGATGGCTTAGATCGTAGCCATTTCCAAAATATTACGCACGTTAAAGCCGTCATAAACGGTGATCATCTTTTTCTAAAAATCACCTCTCAAAACGACCCTCAAGTTGAAATTTGGGGTGCTTCGCGCAAATGCGAATTGTTTTGCGATTTATTTGATAAGAAATTTGAAATTCTGGAAGAGCCTCTTACTGATTCAGATGCTGTTCTTTAATTTTCTCTTATCGTTTGAATGCTCCTAAAAACGTGATATCAACCTCATGTTCCGATACAATAGCAGTGTGATACCAGTCTTGATCATTAAATTTGTGATAGATATGCTGATTTACGGATTTAGTTCCGTTTGGTCGGTGGTATTCTGCTTTTGTGCCATCTGCACTTACTACTACATTGGTTATATGGTGTGCAATACTTAATCCCGCCATTTTTAAATAGGCTTCTTTAATTACCCACTTCTTCAAAAAATTTTCTTTCTGCTGATATTCATTCTGCTGAACAATTTCATCGATTTCGAGCGGGTGAAGTGTTTTACGATATAATCCGGCATGTACAGGTCTATCTGACTCCACATCAATTCCAATCGGGCAATCAGCAATTATAGTAGCCGCAACACCTTTGGAATGCGACCAACTCATATACCAATCCATTGTTTTAAGAATGGGTTTCCCTGAATGCAGATAATGTACCGGGAATGTATTGGTATCAATTTGCAACAGTTCACAAATACCCAACAGTTGTAAACGAATGGCAAGAGATTCATTTTTTCCGCGATCATGAGAATGGCGGTTTATTCTCCCCATTTCTTCCTCAGAAATTTTATGGCTTAGATGGCCAAATTGCTCTAATACTTTATCAACTGATTGAATGTGAACGAATGCTTTCATCTTAGACCGACTTTTTTTGCGCTTTATAATTTTTTAATCCGATTGTAACCAGAACCCAAATCCCCATCAATATAAAAGGAATGCTAAGCCATTGTCCTGTACTCATTAGTACTTCCTGATAAGCAGCTTGCGAGGTTTTTGAGATTTCAATAATAAATCGTGCAGTAAACATATAAATAAGAAAAACACCGAACATTAAACCTTCCGGTGGTTTTTTATCGAATGCTTTGTACATATACAAAAGAATTCCGACCATAATCATATAGGAAAAACTTTCATACAACATGGTTGGATGACGCGGAAGCATATCTTCAGCTTCAAAAACTACAGCCCAAGGCAATGTGCTTGGCTCACCAATAATTTCTGAGTTAAAGAAATTTCCTAAACGAATAAATGCTGTACCGATAGCAACCGGAATCATTAAACGGTCTGCAATCATCCACAAAGTAAATGGTTTGTTTTTCTGAGCGAACAAAACCATTGCAATAAGCACTCCAATTGCTGCTCCGTGAGATGCGAGTCCGCCCTTCCAAATCATCAAAATTTCCAAGGGATTGCTCAAATAATACACCGGATCATAAAACAAACAGTGCCCTAAACGTGCACCTGCAACAACCGCCACAATCATGTAGGTTAACAAACTGTCGATTTGTTTTTGAGTAAACCCGGCTTCACGAAAGTGTTTTGCTCCAATCTGATATCCGACTACAAATGAGCCTGCGAACAGCAAACCATACCAACGTACAGCAAGCGGACCAAAGGATTCAAATACGAACAAATCCATTGGAATGGTAACTGCTTGAAGTCCGACGAAAAGCAAAATACCCATCAACCAACTCGGTAATGCTTTTTTTTCTTCTTTCTTTTGTCTTTTTGATGTGGATTCATCTTTTTTTGACGATTGTAAATAAGACCAAGCAAAATAGGCAATGAATAAACCCACTACAGATATTGGAAACGGAAGCGGGAATTCCGGGATAGTGAAAATTTCCGGTTTCCCGTCCCAAATAAAATAGTTTTTCATCAATTTGTAAGATTAAACGTTGAGCCTTGCGGGCCGTCTTTAATTTCAATGCCACTTGCTTTCAACTGGTCTCGAATAGCATCTGCAGTAGCCCAATCTTTTTTAGCGCGAGCTTCAGCACGCAACTGAATAACTAATTGCATAACTCCGTCTAAAGCTTTTGCTGCTTGGTTTCCTTCAGATTTTGCAACCCAAATACCAAGAACACCTTCAGCAATTTTTTGAAGTTCAAATGCGAACTCTTCAATGTTAGAAGGAATATCACCATTGGTTACTTGAACGCGTAATGGACGTAGATATTCGTATAAAACTGCAATGGCTTTTGCGGTATTAAAATCGTCATTCATTTCTGCAATAAACGCATTTCTAAAAGCATCAACATCAACAGGATTTGCTTTCCCGTTTTCAGCTGAAATAACCGTTTTTATCATTTCCTGCAAATTTTTCATTCCGGATTCTGCCGCTTCTAACGCTGACTCCGAAAAATCTGTTGTACTACGGTAATGACTTTGTAATAAAAAGAAACGAATGGTTTCAGGACTCCAAGCTCTGCTTAATAATTTATGATAACCTGTATAAAATTGATTCAATGAAATGGCATTTCCCAACGATTTCCCCATTTTTTGTCCGTTTAGGGTAACCATGTTGTTATGCAACCAGTATTTCACAAATTCTTTATCGTGAGCACATTCACTTTGAGCTATTTCACATTCATGGTGCGGAAATTGATTTTCTAAACCACCACCATGAATATCGAATGTTTCACCTAAGTATTTGTTAGACATTGCCGAACATTCCACATGCCAACCCGGATATCCAACTCCCCAAGGTGAATTCCATTTCATGAGATGCGAATCATCCGCTTTTTTCCAAAGTGCAAAATCATTTGGATTTCGTTTTCCTTCGGCAGTATCAACACGAACGCCGGCTAATTGCTCTTCAAAATTTCTTCCGCTTAGTTTCCCGTAGTCTTTATCTGAACTGACATCGAAATACACATTGCCATCCACTTCATAAGCATGGCCTTTTTCAATCAGAGTTTGAATCATTTCGATTTGTTCAGGGATGTGTCCTGTTGCTCTTGGTGTGATATCCGGCCTGTGGACACCTAATACATCCATGTCTTTAAAAAACGAATTGGTGTATTTCTCGGCAATTTCCATCGGTTCAAGACGCTCTAAACGTGCTTGTTTTGCCAATTTATCTTCACCTGCATCTGCATCATCAGTTAAGTGTCCCACATCAGTAATATTCATTACATGGCGCACTTTGTAGCCTGCATAGCGTAGATATCGAACAATAACATCAAATGCAGTGTAGCTTTTTGCATGACCTAAGTGAGCATCGCCATAAACGGTTGGTCCGCACACATACATTCCAACAAAATCTTTATGAATAGGTGTAAATAGTTCTTTTTGTCTTGATAGTGTGTTGTAAACGTGTAATTTTTCCATATATCATCAATATTTGCGCAAAAAATAGGCATTAACCAGCTGTTTTTTACAAAAAAGTTAGTTCTCACTTACATCTGAAATCCAACAATTTAAAAGCGCTTTTTTGCCCGAGTAAAACTCAAAAGAGTTGTATCTTTAAAGCTGAACATTTTAGGACTAAATCTTAGCTATGGAATATTTAAAAAATTTGGGTCTTGCCGCTTTTAACAAAGGAACAAGCACAGGGCAGCACTTCTTTGGTAATGATACAAATGTAATTGAGAGCTTTTCTCCGGTTGATGGAGCGTTTATTGGCAGTGTTTCCGTTACTACTAAAGATGAATACGAAAAAGTTGTAAGCGATGCACAGGAAGCATTTAAAATTTGGAAAATGGTACCGGCTCCAAAACGCGGTGAAATTGTACGTCAGATTGGAAACGAACTTAGAAAACACAAAGATGATTTAGGCCGTTTAGTTTCTTACGAAATGGGGAAAATCTATCAAGAAGGTCTCGGCGAAGTTCAGGAAATGATTGATATCTGCGATTTTGCAGTCGGTTTATCTCGCCAATTATATGGTTTAACTATGCACTCAGAGCGTGCAAATCACCGTATGTATGAGCAATATCATCCATTAGGAATTGTCGGTGTTATTTCTGCTTTCAACTTCCCGGTTGCAGTTTGGAGCTGGAATGCAATGCTAGCAGCAATTTGCGGTGATGTTGTAATTTGGAAACCATCCGAAAAAGTACCTTTGTGCAGTATTGCTTGCGCAAACATCATTAAATCTGTTTTAAAAGAGAACGACCTTCCGGAAGGTATTTTTAGTGTAATTAACGGTGACAGAGAAGTTGGCGAGTGGATGACTTCTGACAATCGTGTTCCATTAGTTTCTGCTACGGGCTCAATACGCATGGGTAAACAAGTAGCTCAAGTTGTGGGTTCAAGATTAGGTAAAACCATTCTTGAATTAGGCGGTAACAACGCGATAATCGTTAGCCAACACGCAGATATTGAAATGGCCATTCGCGCAACTGTTTTTGGTGCGGTTGGAACAGCAGGACAGCGATGTACATCTACCCGAAGATTAATTGTACACGACTCTATTTTCGACGAAATAAAAGACAGACTTACAAAAATCTACCAAAGTGTTCGCATTGGCGATCCGTTAAAAGAAGGAACACTGGTTGGTCCGCTTATCGATAAAGACGCAGTAAACATGATGCAGGCAGCACTTAAAAAGCTCGTTGAAGAAGGCGGAACAGTTATTACAGGTGGTGAAGTTGTAACAGGTGAAGGCTTTGAAAACGGCACCTATGTAAAACCGGCACTTTGTATCGCTGAAAACCATTACGAGATCGTTCAACACGAAACCTTTGCGCCCATTTTATACTTGATTAAATATTCGACGCTTGATGAAGCCATGGAATACCAAAACGGTGTTGTACAAGGTTTAAGTTCAGCTATGTTCACTTTAAATCTTCGCGAATCTGAAGAGTTCTTAAGTCACGTTGGTTCTGATTGCGGTATTGCAAACATTAATATCGGAACTAGCGGCGCCGAAATCGGCGGGGCATTTGGCGGCGAAAAAGAAACGGGGGGCGGACGCGAATCCGGCTCTGATGCTTGGAAAGCTTACATGCGTCGTCAGACAAATACTATTAACTGGAGTAAAGAATTACCACTTGCTCAAGGCATTCATTTTGATATCTAATCAATATCAGCTCTAAAAGTGTAAAACCCTCGCAGTTTCTGTTGAGGGTTTTTTATTTCGCTTCATGATATGCGCGTTCTAACCGCTGAATCAATTCATCAACAAACGCCTCATGTTCCGGTTTCATAAAAACGGAGCGTAGAACAACAGTATGATTAGAATCAACCTTTAGGTTTTTGTTTTCTGATGATACGATTTCTGATGATAACGTATATAAACTCAAATGAAACCCTTCATCAGGTTTAGCTTTCATCCCCCAATCAAAAATCTTTTTACTAATAGCTGAAATTTCAGACGTCGTTTTACATTCTGCAGGATAATAAATCACAATATCCAATTCGGGCTCTGCAACTAATGAAAATAACGCACTGCCTTTAATTTTAGCAGTGAATGAAAGTGCTGCATTTCGGCATGACGTTAGGACCGAACCTAAGCCTGGTTTATTTAGCGGATAAACCTGAAGAGTTGCCCAAAATGCCGCGGCGCTTGCACCTGCGCGAGAACACTCCAAACTGATTTCACCTAAATGAAGTTCTTCCGAAGTGAAATAGGTATAGGGTGAATCGTGTTTATAGTATTTACCGACTTCCGCATTTCTGAAAAGCACTGCTCCACATCCGTAAGGCTGTAAACCATGTTTATGTGGATCTATAACAATACTATCCGCTAACGAAACTTGCGCCCAATCTGCCTCAGAGGGCAAATCGGATTCTAATAGTTTATAAAAACCGCCATATGCCGCATCAACGTGAATCCAGCATGTATCCCCTTCAAAAAAATCTATGACTTTTGATAAGGGCTCAACTAAACCCATCCCGGTTGTTCCCATGGTTACTACAAAGGCACCAATTTCAGATTTATGTTGTACCAACCACTGCCAGTCGTAATCTCCATTTGATAAAACGGGAACTTTAATCGAATCAATACCAAGAACAGCACTAATTCTTTCATGAGTGTAGTGTGCATTAGCTGAATAAGCTAGCTTTTTTCCCGTTGGAAGAATCTGTTTTATAATCCAGAGTGCTTCTAAATTGGCTGTTGTTCCTGCTGATGTAAGATGCCCTAAACAGAAATCATCATATCCAACCATCTTAGCTAAATCGGCAACAGCTTCTTTCTCCATTTCTGAAGATGGTGGTCCACCGTCTAAAGCGTGGTTATTCGGATTAATTGTTGATGTTATTGCATAGGCGAGCCAAGCAATACCTGCGGGCGGTTTCAACATCTGTCCTGCATAGGATGGATGATGAAAGGGATAGTTTCCTTTTAGACGTGAAACTAGTTTTGATAGAACATCATCATATAAAAAAAACCGATCCTGTTCAGGTATCGGTTTTCCATATTCATTTCGCCAGCTATCTAATTCTACTAAAGACTTTTTTAAGAGATCGAGATAACCGGAATATTTCATATTTAAATTAAATCAACTTAAAGTTTAGACCTAACGAAATTACTTGTTTGTACTGAACCTTGTTATTAAAATCTCGGTCATACATTAAAATTAACTGAATTACTGTGCTCAATTTACCGTTAATTTTTCCCGTAAATTCGTTTGCAAATGTATAATCCGTCCAGTTTAGCGGGGTTAAAAAATTGGTAAACGTCTCAAACGTTCCTGTATAACTCAGGTTCGCAAACATGGGTGTCTTTACTCCAAGTACGAAACTCAGACCGCCCTCACCTCTGAACTGTTCGCCGGGTTTCACACCGTAAAAGTTGGACAATGTAGTATCTGAGACGATAGTTTGTTTCATAGAAAGACCAATTTGTGATGTTACAATTGAATTGGGTTTATATGAAAGACCCGCTGTTTCTTGAAAAAATGCCGGTGCGAAAAAATTCGAAATTAAGATATCATCCTTGTTAAAACCTCTATCGAACTGAGTACGAAAATCTACTTCGGTATAGGCAGAAACTGTTTTTATTGGCAGATAGTAATCGAATTTATTCGTAAATCGAATAAGATCATCTGTTTTGCGAACTTCTTTCCACTCAATCCGTGTTTGTCCGAATTTTAAATTCAAATGGGTTGTGTAGCCAAAGTATTTGTTCTTGTATGTAGCATCAAATACCGTTGATGCCGTACCTGCAACAGAACTCACACCCCCTTGGCTCCAGTTTGAATACTCTGCTTGACTTCCGTTTAAACTCGCAACCCAACTTCTTGTCCAGTTGCTTTTTTTCGGTTCAGCTTTTTTTGTGGTATCGGTTTGTGCTTTACTCGTCGAAACTGTAAAAACGAGTGTAACTGCCAATAAGATGGTTGATATTGATTTCATGTAAATAAAAAATTGTAGATGAGATAAAATTATAACTAGTAAGAACAGAACTAATCTATTATGCTTCTTCGTAGAGCACAACCCTATCTTGGCCATCTGTATCGGGCAGCCACACCTCAACATGTTCTTTAAGCTTAGTTGGGTGTACCATTCCAATAAATTCAGGTTCAATAGGATACTTGCGGTGGCCACGATCAATGAGTACCGCTATCTTTATGGTTTTTGGTGTACCGTAAGGTTCAATCAAATCCATCGCCTTTTTTAAAGTTTCTCCAGAAAAAACTACGTCATCAATTAAGATTACAAACGCATCATTCAAATCAATTGAATTGGTAGAAACTTTATCATTATGAACATCAATTCGTATAGGACTGACATTCATTCTGTTTACAGATTTTATATTAGAAGAGATTTTTTTTGCCAGCTTATATCCTCGTTCATTTAAACCAAAGATATACATTAGACCTTTGCCGGCATGTTTCTCAATTATTTCTAAGGTCATCCTTTTAAGAGAGCGTTCGACTCTCATCGGACTCATTAATTCAATTTTATCAGGCTGCATGAATCTTATTGAAACATTGCTTTGATACTACCCCAAGTTCTTCTCACCGTGGTAGTAGTATAGTTAACGTCAACTTGTGCTACATAACTTAAATTCCCGCCTGAACTTGAGTATAATGTATAAATTACAGGCTCTGCTGCTGAATTTTGTTTGTAGACGTTTTTATCTAAGAAAGAGTATACCTTACCATCAATCTCATCTCTACCTGTTGTTAACTGAACATTTGCTAATTCAACAAATTCAGATTGATGCGACATTTTTCTTTTCAAAATGTATGAGTCAACATCATGTTCTTGAGAAACAATCCAAGTCAAATTAATCTCATTCGATGCACTACCTTGGATTTGGGCGTTAAAACGAACTAACACTACATCACTTGCAGCCATTGCAAGCATAGAAAACGTAAGGAAAAGTGCAAAAATGTAGTTTTTTTTCATAACTAATTATTCGTGCTCAAATATAGATTAATTATTCCATAAAATCTATCCGCAACTTATTAGTTCCAGCCGTAAAAAAACTGTGCAATTATTCATTTCTAGAGAGCAAAGCCGGAACAAGTTTTTAAAAAAAAGACTATTTTAATTGAGGAATTAAAATCATCCACAAAAAAGGATTGAATATGAGCAGCAAATCACCAATTACAGTAATATTAGCGACAGCGGGTGCATTTTTTACAGGTGTTGCAGTCGGTCTTTTAATTGCCCCAAAATCCGGCAGAGAAAACCGAGATTGGCTAAAATCACAAGCTTTAGACGTAAGCGACTGGGTAGGGCAACATTCGCGCGAAGCTATCCATGAAACAGAAGAGAAAATCAAAACTATTCAGCATGATGTAAAACAGAAAATCAGAGAAAATATTCCTGATTTATACGAAGCAACATCCGATGTTCATTTAAGTGAAGAAGAACTTATAGAACGCGAACATGACAGAACATGAGCTCCAGTATTGCTGGAAAAATCTACTATTTAATCAGAGAGAGCTAAAAACAAATACCGGTGAATCCATTGAGATTCTATCGCCCGGCGAATGGAATTCAGGACCCGGACCTGATTTTTTAAATGGAAGCGTACGTATCAACAATATTGTGCACTTTGGAAGTATAGAACTCCACCTAAGAGCTAAAGACTGGTATTTTCACAATCATCATTTCGACTCAACTTACAACAATGTGATTCTACATGTGGTTGTTAACTCTTATGATATCCATTCGGGTATCACGCGAAATTCACTACATGAAGCTATTCCAACATTAGAGATAAAGCCTTTACCTCATAAAGAAATACACAGCATCATTCCTTGCAAAACTCATTTCATTAATGAAGCAGCACTTATTACTCAACTTGAGCAGGCCTCAAAACTTTACCTAAACGAACTTTCATTGCGCCTACTCAAACACTTTAATTCAAAGTCCGGAATAGAACTGGGGTTTAAAACAGCTTCTATTATTCATTTGTTTGATTTAATAGGAAAACCATACTACTCAAATCAAACAAAAGATTTTGCTGAAGTTTTAATTCGTAATCTGGAAAATGACCCTACAAGAACGCTGTCTTCAACTCCGTTATTCAAACATATTGGCAGAGGAAAATCGCTAAACGAACGAGTACAACTTGCCGGCAGCTTAAGTCATGATTTATACACCCATCAACTTCCGAGCTCTTTAAAAGAATTCGAGCTAAGTGTTTTCCATTTTTCGAACAACATTTATACTCTTTTCGGGAATAGCGATTGGGCAAAACACATTATTCGGTCTTGGCTACTTGTGTCGATGTACACTTGGTCAACTTTAGTTTATTCTACACAAGCGATGGAATGGCTGAGTAAAAAATGGCAATTGTTTGAAATTCAGCTACCTGATTCAGTAAAAACACAAGAATCCGTACAACTTTTGCATCAAACTTGCGCAGAGCACAACTTAAAAGTAAATCGGTCTTTATTTTTAGATCAACACAAAATATTCTGCTCACAAAAGTTATGTTTATCATGTAATTTATCTGACATGCAAACTGGTTCTTGACAGCCATTTTTTTTGTCTATATATTTGGCGTCTGTCAAAAAACAAGAGACAGTGCTATTGCCCGGTCGTCTAATGGCAGGACAGCGGTTTTTGGTACCGTACGTGGGGGTTCGAGTCCTCCCCGGGCAACAAAAGAGGGTGACACAGTTGTGCATCCTTTTTTTTTGAGGATCCATCATTTAAATCTCCGAAACATTGGAAAAACAACTAGCCCTCTTTGCAGGTAGAAGCAATATGGCTCTTGCTCGAGCTATAGCTGAACAATGCGATACTACACTAGGTGGTCTTACCATTCAGAACTTTTCCGACGGGGAATTGTATGTTAAATATCAAGAGAGCATACGTGGGAAAGACATTTACATTATTCAGTCTACACCACCACCATCAGAAAATATTTTAGAACTTTTATTATTGATTGATGCGGCAAAAAGAGCATCTGCAGACAGAATTACTGCAGTTATCCCTTATTTCGGGTATGCTCGCCAAGACCGCAAAGATCAACCAAGAGTGTCCATCGCCTCAAAATTGATGGCCAATATCCTGACCGAGGCAGGTGCCGACCGTGTTTTAACCATGGATTTACACGCACCACAGATTCAGGGTTTTTTTGACGTGCCGCTCGATCACCTGTATGCAAGCAGGGTCTATATCGACTATTTCCGCGATAATCCGATTGACAACTTAGTAGTAGTTGCACCGGACGTTGGAAGTTTAAAAATGGCTCGTTCTTATTCAAAAATGCTTCAAGCCGGTTTGGCGTTTATCGACAAGAGACGTCCAAAGCAAAATGTAGCAGAAGTCATGAACATAATCGGGGAAGTTGAAGGAAAAAACATTCTCATTATGGATGACATGATTGATACTGCGGGAACAATTACAAATGCTGCCGTTGCTCTTCGTGAGCGAGGTGCATTAAACATTGTTTGCGCTTGTACACATCCTATATTATCAGGGCCGGCTTATCAGCGAATCGAGGATTCACCTATCGATACGCTCTTAGTAACTGATACTGTTCCACTGAAAAAACCATCTGATAAGATTAAAGTTTTATCTGTGGCTCCAATTTTTGCTGAAGCAATTCGAAGAATTCATACAGCAGATACTATCAGTTCACTATTTGACGATTAAACATAACCGTATAGACAAACAGTCATGCAAAAACCAAACGTAGTAGAAATTAGCGCATCATCTAGAACTATAGGTTCTAATGCAGCAGGCGCTCTTCGTCGCGATAGCGAAGTACCGGGTATAATCTACGGCCCAAAACTCGAAGCTAATATCGCAGTAGCTATAAAAGAACTCGAATTAGAAAGAATACTTTCAGTTGCTAATGTGCAATTTGTTCGCATTAAATTAGAAAATGGCGAATCTTTTGACACTTTAATCAAAAAAGTTGACTTTCAACCTGTAAATGATCGCCCTTTACATGTAGACTTCCTTGCTCTCGATCCAGAGACAGCTGTTGAAGTTATTGTTCCTATCAAAACTATTGGAACTGCTATTGGTTCTACAGTGGGTGGACGTATTTTCCAACCTATGCGTAAACTCAAATTACGTGCATTACCTGGTAATATTCCTGCTTTAGTGAATGTAAACATTAGCAAAATGAAGATTGGCAGTAACTTACGTGTTCGCCACCTTCGTATTGACAACGTGACCATCTTAGATGATCCACGTAAAACAATTGCTACTATTAAACCGCCACGCGGTGGTAAAGCAGGTTTATCTGCTGAGGTATTCTCTACTTCAGATGAAGACCTTTCACTCTCAGTGAACTTACCTTTATAAGTAATTAAAAACTGAGATTGTTTTATGCCACTTATTGCCGGATTAGGTAATATCGGAGCAGAATATGACGGAACCCGACATAACATCGGGTTCCGTGTTATTTATGGACTTGCGGAAAAATTAGGGTTCAGTTTTAAAACTGGTAGAGGTCCTTACTACATTGCTAATGGCTTATACAACGGCAAAAAGACCATACTAATCTTACCAACCACTTTTATGAATAGAAGTGGATCAGCAGTTCAACATGCTATGAACTACTTCCAAATTCCGATTGAGGAAGTTTTGGTTTGTACGGATGATATCAACTTACCTACAGGTAAATTAAGATTGAAACCATCAGGCAGCGCAGGCGGACACAACGGCTTATCCGATATCATTTATCAACTCCATTCAGATGCTTTTGCACGATTACGCTTTGGAGTTGGAAATGAGTTCAGAAAAGGAGAACAAGCCAAATATGTATTATCGCGTTTTGCTAAAGATGAAGAAGATGTTGTTTCTGACGCAGTGAGTCGGTCTATCGAAGCAATAACAACATTTCTGAATGATGGCGTAAATAAGGCGATGAACGAATTTAATTCATAAACATAAAACCAATCACATAACTACATAAACATGGATAATCTATTACTCGCGATTCCGGCTGCTGGTGTGTTAGGCTTGCTTTACACGTTCTGGAAGTCTTCTTGGGTTTCTAAACAAGAAGTCGGAACCGAAAAAATGGCGAAAATTGCCAATCACATTGCTGAAGGGGCTATGGCTTTCTTAAGAGCTGAATATCGTGTTCTTGCAATATTCGTGCTTGTTGTTGGCGCATTACTTGCGTATCAAGGATATTCTTTAGGCGAATCATCTTCATGGATGGTTGCCGTTTCTTTCATTTTCGGTGCTATTAGCTCTGCATTAGCAGGTTTTATCGGGATGAAAGTTGCAACTAAAGCTAACGTTAGAACTACCAATGCAGCTCGTGAGAGCTTAGGTAAAGCTTTAGAAGTTGCTTTTGCCGGCGGTTCTGTAATGGGTATGGGTGTTGTAGGCTTAGGCGTTTTAGGTCTAGGTACACTCTTATTGGTTTACGGTAAAATTTTCGGCTTAGAAGGCGCTGACCAAGTAAACAGAGTATTAACCATCATCACAGGTTTCTCTTTTGGTGCTTCTTCTATCGCTCTTTTCGCTCGCGTAGGCGGTGGTATTTACACTAAAGCAGCTGACGTTGGTGCTGACTTAGTTGGAAAAGTGGAAGCCGGTATTCCTGAAGATCACCCATTAAACCCGGCTACTATTGCTGATAACGTTGGTGACAACGTAGGTGACGTAGCAGGTATGGGCGCTGACTTATTTGAATCTTATGTCGGTTCAATTATCGGTACTATGGTATTGGGAACTGCTTTCATGGCAAGTTCTGCATTCAGCGGCGACAATGCATTAGCGGCTGTAGTTCTTCCTTTAGTTTTAGCGGGTGTTGGAATTATCACTTCAGTTGCAGGTACTTTCTTCGTAAAAGTTAAAGAAGGCGGCAATCCACAAAAAGCGTTGAACATCGGTGAATTCGGCTCTTCAGCAGTTATGGCTGTTTTATCTTACTTCATCATCACTTATATGCTACCAAGTGAGTGGACTTTCAACGATATGCTTTATGGTGATACCAAAACTGTTACCTCATTAGGTGTATTTATTGCAACAGTAATCGGTCTTGTTTCAGGTGTTTTAATTGGTGTTATTACTGAATATTACACAGGTACTGGCAAATCTCCGGTTTTATCAATCGTTCGTCAGTCTTCAACTGGTTCTGCAACCAACATTATTGCCGGTTTAGGTGTAGGTATGCTTTCTACAGTTGCTCCGATTTTAATTATTGCTGCTGCGATTATTGGTGCGTTCCATTTCGGTGGCGGTTTATACGGTATTGCAATCGCTGCTGTTGGTATGTTGTCAAACACAGGTATCCAGTTAGCTGTTGATGCATACGGTCCTATTTCTGATAATGCCGGTGGTATCGCTGAAATGTCTGAGCTTCCAAAAGATGTTCGTAAACGTACTGACAAATTAGATGCTGTAGGTAATACAACTGCTGCAATTGGTAAAGGTTTTGCTATCGGTTCTGCTGCGTTAACAGCATTAGCCTTATTCGGTGCTTTCATGACTACCGCTCACCTACACACTATCGACGTTTCTAAAGCAACAGTAATGGCCGGATTATTTATCGGTGCCATGTTACCGTTCTTATTTTCAGCTTTGGCAATGAATGCTGTTGGTCGTGCTGCAATGGCCATGATTGTTGAAGTTCGTCGCCAATTCGCTTCTATTCCTGCTTTACACAAGGCCTTAGAATTAATGCGTAAGTATGACGGAAAAGATCTTCACGAATGGTCAAAAGAAGACCAAGCTACATTCGAAGATGCTGACGGTAAAGCTGAATACGGAAAATGTGTTGAAATTTCGACACAAGCGGCTATCAAAGAAATGGTTATTCCTGGTCTTTTAGCTGTTGTAGCTCCGGTTGCTGTTGGTTTCTTAGGCGGCGCTGAAATGCTTGGCGGTTTATTAGCAGGTGTAACTGCATCAGGTGTTTTGATGGCTATCTTCCAATCAAACGCTGGTGGTGCTTGGGATAATGCTAAAAAAATGTTTGAAGAAGGCGTTGATATCAACGGCCAAAAGTACTTCAAAGGTTCTGATCCACACAAAGCAGCTGTTGTTGGCGATACTGTTGGTGATCCTTTCAAAGATACTTCAGGTCCATCACTCAACATTCTTCTTAAGTTGATGTCGGTTGTTGCATTAGTTATTGCAGCTGCGATTTAATCAATCTATAATTTTAAAAAAGCTCACCATTTTTGGTGAGCTTTTTTTTTGCATTCCAGTCAGGATTTAACGCGGCAAATTAACCGGCAGCACAGTATTTTTAGTCAACTCTCAGCATACATTTTATGGATATTTTTAAACTGATTTTTCACCACGACTTGTTGGTTGAACAACTTTCCGGAATCGATCAAAACAGAACAATCGCTAAAGATGTTTTATCCTTAGAAGATTTTATGAAACCGATGCCAACGTATTCCAGATTCTATTTGGCAGGCTCAAATTTGGTGAATGAATCCTTTGGACTATCCTCTATGGAGTCTTTTTCAAACGTTCAGGGAGCCTTAGATGCTGTTTTCAAGAAATTGGCTCCAAATCAGTTTAGCGAAACCTCTTTTTCAGAAAGGGTTGATAATCTGAATTTAAATACCGGATTCATTGTTAAAATAAATTCACATTTAAATTATGAAGCCGAATTAGACGGTAAAGAATATGTTCGTGAATATGGTTCTTCTATCAGAACAATTTTAGAAGCAGGTGATATTGCTGTGTTTAAAGTGGCGGCTAACTCCGGTTACGATATTCAGTTGTTTAGCATGGGAAATATCTATCCAGATTTGTTTTATGCCATCAGAAATCTTTTGCATCCAACATTTCGCTTATTCAGCATAAACGGAAAGCGTTTGAGCAGCGACCGTATTTTTTACTTTGAAACCTATAGTTTAGGCAAACTTCCTCACGGAGTTGAAGAGGTTTTTAAAGACACTGTTTATTAGTTCTATTTAATTATCACCAACTTCTCGATACTGTTGGCGTTATTTACGGAAATCTGTTTTCCATCAACTCTGAAATCAATCTGATATAAGTAAACGCCATTGGCCAGTTGGTCTCCGTCATCATCTCGGCCATCCCAACGGAAGATATTCCATCCTATTCGTAATCTTCCGTCGTTTAACAAATATTGATTATTAAATAAATCAACAAATTTTACCGGGCGCCCGGT
>SBGQ01000015.1 GCA_006226965.1 bacterium
GCTTCAATTGAAGCCTATCCGCAATTTCTACGATTTTGAAATATAGTTTATATACAAATTTCTGAACGACCAGATCAAAATTGTTGAGATATACAAAATGGCAACGACTGCCAATAGTGCAAATACCATCATCTTCATGGCAATACCTTCAGAATGGTCTTTGACTACAGTTCCGTCTGAATAGCGATATTCTGTGTAATAAGTCGACACTGCCATTACAGCTCCAATCCCTGCAAGTGAATACATCATATTCACAAAAAAATCATTGGGCTTATCATGTTCTGCATCCAAATCAATCCTGTACTGCGGTGTTAAACTGGCAACATAATAAAACAAAATACCGGGCAACATCCAGCCGGTGAACAATAGAGTTTTTAACCAATCCATTGATGTTGATTGATATGTACCAAAAGCTAATAAACCGACTAAAATAATAGCTCCGAACAAGATAAAAGTGCTCCCGGTAAATGTGCGGTGCTTCATTACGTTATAATATCGAATCAGGTTGTTTAACCAACTAATCGTTCCGTCTTCAACAGGTTCAAAACTTACGGCTTCACTTATTTTCTTTTGTAGATAATCTAACTGACTTCGATTGGTAATTCGTCTGTTTTCTGACTGATTGGAGATTGGAGATAACTGCTCATAACATTCACTTAAACACCTGAAAGCGTTTCTATTCATCTCTTCTTGCTTTTCGGCAGAATACCTACCTGAGCTTCTTTTTTGTAACATCGCATCCAATCGAACTTCTTTTATCGTCTGATGTTTGTACATCAACACAAACATGTATATCACCAATAAAATCGGCACTATTGTTATCACAAGTATAATTACAACATATTTTATCCGGTCTTTTGCATGATATACTTCTGCCGGCAGTAATTCACTCTTATAAAATTCAGTCAATTCCTCATTAGTCAAATAGGAATTAAATACAATTACTTCATCCATTTCACCTGCAAAATCCACTCTGTCTTTGGTTTTGCCGCCAAGTACAATACGAGCATTCTTTTCTGAATAAGTACCTTTCAATTCCTGATAAACATCGTTTAACTGAAATCGAATCAGGCTGTCTGCCGATGAAAACGATATTGAACAAAAATTCCATTCATGTTGCAGATACTCGTTCCAAAACAATGGTGTTGAAAAATTAGCTCCAGACAAAATCGGCATCAAAAACGGTGGAAAAAAAGCATGTTCGCCTTTATAAATTGAAAAATCTTTCTTCTTCGGCTGCTTGAATTGAAACATTAAACGTCTGTCATTTGATGATAAAAAAACATTGGGACCATTGCGCAAAAAGGCATCTGTTTTATCGCTCCCAATTAAATCAGACTGTTTGTGTGTGCGTCTCTTAGCCGTGTTAAAGCGAAAATAAAAGCACAGTGTAAAGTCAGGATTTTTAGCTGTCATTACCGGCTGACCAATCATTATTGGCTTTTTCACTTTACTGAAATCAAATGCTTTACCTACTATTCCATCTACTATTTGGATGCCATATTCTTCTGTATTGATTCCAACTGATTTCCCTGAATCCATTGAATAATAAACAGAAGGTTTGGGGGGATTTATAGTTGTTCGTATTGCACTGGCTGACATTGGAAACCAAGCCAATAAACAGGCTGCTAATCCGACGATGAATGCTAACTTCATAAATTTTAAGCAAAATGGGGTTTCATGAAGTTAATTCACAGATTTCAGATATTAAACAAGCACAAATTAAGATTATATTATCTTTTTATCTGTTTAAGAATTACCAAGCCTGATTATTGATAGTTATGCGAAGAAAAAAAGTGCTATACTTGCTTAGTTAAGATGATACAAGCATCTCATCCTATTTTCAAGTCTGATTGCCTTTGTGCTATTAATCCTTCATCATTCATATGAGCTACAAGTAAACGACTTTCCAAAATGAAACAAGTTGCCCTAATAGATTCCTAACTGAGACCAAACGATGAATTTGTCAATATTGCTCTACACAAACGTATCGATAAGTGAACGCAACGTTTTTAATATGCATTTACTACACAAATTGCTCTGAGCACATTTTTTAAAATTCACCATCTTCTGCATGAATCGGCACCGGAGTTGAACAAAGTAAACGAACGAGTCAAAAAGACTAACCTAGCAGCGGACTCAACCATCTTGCCATTTCATCAACCGAATAACCTTTACGAACAGCATAATCTTCCAACTGGTCTTGGTCAATTGAGCCGATTCTAAAGTACTCTGCTTCAGGATGGGCAAAATAAATTCCGCAAACTGAGGCTGCCGGATGCATGGCTAACGATTCCGTCAAGGTAATTCCCGTTTTATTTTCTACATCAAGTAACTTGAACAAAGTCAGTTTTTCGGTGTGATCCGGTTGTGCAGGATAACCCGGAGCCGGACGTATTCCCAAATACGTTTCACGAATCAATTCTTCGTTGGAAAGCTTCTCATTTGCTGCATAACCCCAGAATTCTTTTCGCACACGTTCGTGTAACAACTCTGCAAAAG
Source organism: bacterium (assembly GCA_006226965.1). Taxonomy (GTDB): domain Bacteria; phylum Bacteroidota; class Rhodothermia; order Balneolales; family M1805; genus M1805. The sequence continues at coordinate 2,503 of SBGQ01000015.1, forward strand.
CTTCGGCTAAACGGTCTGCTAAAGACTTCACCATAATTTTATTGTAATCATCGTGGTTGGAAGCGTAATACGTTTCCAATTCCTCAACACCTTCACCGCAAGTAACAGCGAATCCGCCGATATAATCCGTTGTGCCCAATTCCTTTGGCGCGATAAAATCTGCTAACGCACGATTCGGCTGCCCTTCTCTTTTCTCGGTCTGTTGACGCAAGGTGTGTAAAGTAGCCATTTTATCATGCAAACCTTGAGTTGAATACACCTCAATATCATCACCAACAGCATTTGCGGGGAAAAAACCAAACACGGCATTCGCTTTTATCGATTTATGCTTTATGATGTCGTCCAACATTGCATTTGCATCATTAAACAACTTCTTTGCTTCCTCTCCGACCGTTGCATCTTCAAAAATGCTCGGATATTTCCCTGTTAATTGCCAGGTAATAAAAAACGGAGTCCAATCAATATACTTGCGAATTTCAGCTAAATCGTAGTCTTTTAATTCGTGAACGCCTAACAAAACAGGTTTTTTTATTTCATCTGATGTAAAGCTTAACTGATTTTTATTCAATCGCGCATCATCTAAAGAAATAAAGGTTTTCTTCTGCTGACGTCTCGCATGGTCTTCTCTCATTTTTTGATATTCGGTTTGAATATCGTTCATAAACGTCTCTTTTACCGAATCTGACGTAAGATTAGAAACCACAGGAACAGAGCGACTGGCGTCCAAAACGTGAACTGTTGGGCCTGAATAACTCGGAGCAATTTTTACAGCTGTATGAATTTTTGAAGTTGTTGCACCGCCAATTAACAATGGAATTGTAAATCCTTCACGTTCCATTTCTTTTGCCAAATGAACCATTTCATCCAACGAAGGTGTAATTAAACCGCTTAACCCAATCACATTAACCTGATGGCGGCGAGCTTCTTCCAGAATTTTTTGAGCCGGAACCATCACGCCTAAATCTATAACTTCATAATTGTTGCAAGAAAGTACTACACCGACAATATTTTTACCGATATCGTGCACATCCCCTTTTACCGTTGCCATTAACACTTTTGCAGCCGGTCTGGCATTAGATGATAATAGTTTGGCCTCTTCGATGTACGGAATCAGATACGCAACGGCTTTTTTCATCACACGCGCACTTTTCACAACTTGCGGTAAAAACATCTTTCCTTCACCGAACAGATCTCCCACCACGTTCATGCCGTCCATTAACGGACCTTCGATAACATGAATCGGCTCCGGAAACTGGTTTCTGGCTTCTTCGGTGTCTTCATCAATATAATCGACAATTCCTTTTACCAAAGCGTGTTTCAAGCGTTCGGTTACATTCCATGAACGCCATTCGTCTTTTTCTTTTTCATGAACGGTACTGTCCGATTTAATCGATTCCGCATAATCCACCAAACGTTGTGTGGCATCAGCTCGGCGATTTAACAACACATCTTCAACATATTCCAGTAATTCTTTCGGGATTTCTTCATACACCTCAAGCTGACCCGCATTCACGATTCCCATATCCATTCCGGCTTTGATAGCGTGATACAAAAAGGCGGAGTGCATGGCTTCACGAACACGGTCGTTTCCACGGAATGAAAACGAAATATTACTCACACCGCCGCTCACTTTGGCATGAGGCAGGTTTTCTTTTATCCATTTTGTGGCGTTGATGAAATCAACCGCGTAATTATTATGCTCCTCAATTCCCGTTGCAACGGTTAGAATATTCGGGTCGAAAATAATATCCTGAGGCAAGAAACCCATATCAAGCAAAATATCATAAGCACGTTTACAAATTTCGATGCGTCGCTCGAAAGAATCTGCCTGACCTTGTTCATCAAACGCCATTACGATTACTGAAGCACCATAATGCAGACATTTTTTTGCATGATCACGGAAAGAAGTTTCTCCTTCTTTTAAGCTGATGGAATTCACAATTCCTTTGCCTTGCAGACATTTTAAACCGGCTTCAATAACACTCCATTTTGATGAATCGAGCATTACCGGAACACGTGCGATATCGGGTTCGGCAGCAATCAGATTCAGGAACTTCGTCATCACTTTTTCGGAATCAATCATCCCTTCATCCATGTTGATGTCGATGACCTGTGCTCCGTTTTCAACTTGTTGGCGTGCAACGGATAAAGCTTCTTCGAATTTCTCTTCGCGAATAAGGCGTGCAAACATTTTTGAACCGGTGATGTTAGTTCGTTCACCGATATTCACAAAATTGGTTTCCGGACGCACAATTAAAGGCTCTAAACCGCTCAATCGTAAATATGAATGTTGCTGAAACGGCAATCTTGGTGTAACATCTTTCACCGCTTCGGCAAATGCACGAATGTGCTCCGGTGTAGTTCCGCAACACCCGCCTACAATATTCACAAAACTTGATTCCGCATAATCTCGAATCTGTTTTTGCATGTATGCAGGAGATTCATCGTACTGACCAAACTCGTTCGGCAAACCCGCATTGGGGTACAAACTGGTAAAAACTCCCGATTTTGTCGCCAATTCTTCAATATAGGGACGCATTTGTTTAGAACCCAAGGCACAATTCAACCCGATAGAAATCACATGTTTGTTATGCGAAATGGAAATCAAAAATGCTTCGGTTGTTTGTCCTGACAAGGTTCTTCCGCTCATATCCACAATTGTACCGGACATCATTACAGGAAGCGCAACTCCTTTGCGTTCAAAAACTTGCTCAACAGCCATCAATGCTGCTTTGGCATTTAAGGTATCGAAAATGGTTTCTATTAAGAGTACGTCCACGCTGCCGTCGATTAACGCATCAATCTGAACTTCGTAGGCTTCACGGACTAAATCAAAACTGGTTGAGCGATAACCCGGATCGTTCACATCGGGAGATAATGACAAGGATTTATTCAATGGTCCGATTGAACCGGCAACGAAACGAGGTTTTGCAGGATTTTTGGCTGTAAAAGCATCGCAGGCTTCTCTCGCCAACTTCGCTGATGCAAGGTTTAACTCACGAGATAAATCCGACATTTCGTAGTCTTCCATAGAAATCGGATTCGCATTAAACGTATTGGTCTCGATGATATCCGAACCCGCTTCTAAATACTGCTCATGAATCTTTTTGATGATTTGCGGCTGTGTAATGGATAATAAATCATTATTTCCTTTTAAATCTTTATGAAACGTCTTAAAACGTTCCCCGCGATAATCCTCTTCTGTAAGTAAATATTTTTGAATCATGGTACCCATTGCACCGTCTAAAACCAAAATGCGTCGGGTTAAAGCAATCTTAAACTGCTCGGATAATTCAGGAGTTTTTAACAAGGTTGTATCAGTTAAATGAATAAAATCGTCGAAAGATAAGGCTTTTCGGATTTTTGATGGATGATTTTTGATGGCGGATGGCGGATGGCGGATGGCGGATGGCGGATGGCGGATGGCGGATGGCGGATGGCGGATGGCGGATGGCGGATGGCGGAGTGTACACATGTTGTCAATTCAATGTCACTCACGTGAATACGGGAGTCTCATGTTGATAATAATTTTGCAGAATCCATAAGCGTTAAACAAATCGATAATTATATAAGATTCCTTCATCAGAGGAAAAAGTAATTATAAAAAGTCCTCTATGCTTATGAATTTTAGATTTTTAAGTGAACAAGAACAAAAGAGGGTTTACTAATTGGATTCCAAACACTTTTTGGATTTCAATACTCATAAAACATTAGACACAATTGTCAACTCGCATAAAATCGGGGCTTCGGCACATTTTTTAGACTTTGATGTCAACACAATACAAAATTCTAACTTGTTCAAACTAGAGTTTAAAAACCAAACAAAACACATTTCACAAAATGTAGCTAATAACAATCATTCATATCACAAAATCCGCACACTGAAATCTTCCCTCATAAATCCGAAATATTTCTATTTTTGTGCCTATGAAAAGAAAACTGATTTTTATTGTAGTAATCGGCACCATATTAGCCTTTGCCTTAGCAGATGCACTCGATTTATTTACCGAAAAAGACTATTTGATGATTCCGCACGGAAGTCATAACCATTATTTACCATTAAACAGAGACGAGAGTATTCCGGTTCACAACTACCCGATGGAACCACCGAAAGAAAACGAAATGATTACTCCTGATGGAAGGATTGTAAAAAAGCCGGGAATGTAAAGATTGAGCTTTATTCGAACGCTTCACTATAATACTAAGCGAATAGTTTGCAGATTCCTGCTTATGCAGGATTAACACGAATTTGGGTTTTAAGCTCCGCTAGATATTTTTTAAGCAGTTCACTCACTCCTGCATTCGCAGGAGTGATAAAAATGAATCCGGCAACTTAAACAACTATATTTTTTAACCTTTAAATACAGTTTCGGTTACATCCAACATAAACTGATGCAATTCTGTATTCACGGTAAACGGTTTAAGTCCTTCCGAGCCGGCGCCAAACATGGCTAATTCAACGTGATCTCCGGAATGATTCATATCCGCAAAATGAACGGAAAATTCACTTCTTTGCATCATCGCCAATTCGTAAAACGGTAATTTTCGATTATCGTATTTGTCATCTTCCGTAACCGTTTTAAAACGGTCAGCAATCAATTGTGCGTCTTCTTTCTTTAAGGTAATTCCCTGATTGACTTTGAAAATATCTATCACGTGTTCTGCCGTCGCATCATTCTGAATCAGCTTAAAACACCATTCGTTTGAGTGTTTCACCGTTTTGAGTCGGTCGAAATTATCGTTGGCTTTTTTCCCGTAAAACACGCCAGGATTCGAATTTCCGTGATCGGTTGTGATAATCACCAAGGTGTCCCCCGTTTTTTCGGCATATTCAACAGCTATTTCAACTGCTTCTTCAAAAGCTAACTGATCGTAAACTAATGCGGGCGTATCGTTTCCGTGTGCCGCCCAATCCACTTTCCCGCCTTCAACCTGCATCACAAATCCGTTTGGATTTTTTTCGAGTTGAGCAATGGCGGCTTTCGTCATTTCTGCTAAAGTAGGTGCCGTTGCCTTAAGTGTTTCATCGTTGGCATGGTCTATTGCATACGGCATCGAACCTTCCTGAAATACGCCCAAAACAGGCTTTTTACTATTGTGAGACATGAGTTCTGCTTTGGTTTTCACCACGTTATATCCTTTTTGAACAAACTCAGCAAACACATCGCGTTTATCTTTTCTTTTTGATGCATCGAAATACTCGGTTCCTGCGCCGAGCATTACATCAAAACCTAATGGTAAATATTCAACGGCAATTTCAGACTGGTCTCCGCGGCTTTCCACGTTCACACAAAAACCGGCAGGAGTTGCATGTGTTATCGGAACAGAAGTAACACAACCAACTGATTTCCCAGATTTTTTGAATTTTTGAAGAATCGGAACGGGTTTTTCACCATTTGGTCCCACGTTTAATGAACCGTTGTTTACTTTCATTCCGCCACCCCAAGAAGAGCTAGCAGCCGCAGAATCGGTCACAATTGAACTCGCTGACGAGGTTTCCATCAATCCTCGAACCGCTTTACCGTCTTTATACAATTGCATCCACGGACTCATTTTTCCAAATTTTCTTTCGCTCAGTATATTGGCTAATGCCAAGGTTCCGCTGCTCATGCCATCACTCACCATAAAAATGATATTGCGAACTTTCGTTTTATTAGATGGCTTGGATAAACTTTTTGATACGTCTGTTGCTATAAGCGGAAGTCCCAATGCAGCCAAAGCACCGGTTTTTAGTAAGTCTCTGCGTTTCATTAAACTTTTTATCAGGTTACATTTAAAGCCTGAATTTATAACCTTTTTTAAGAACGAAATTAAATTTCTTGTAAAAAAATGGTTTTGTTATGCCCTCAAGATTCTATTTGTTCGGTCTATTAAAATCGCATTCCTTTTTAGTGGTTTTTTTTGCATCTTCAACACATTAATAAGTTGAGTTATTTTATGATAGCAATCACATTAAGGGATATAATCGGAGATTAGGTTAACATGGTGAAACGCATTGCAGTTCAATATTTAGGAGTCATATTAGGATTTGTTTTTATTATTCAAACTATTCTAATAACATCGAATGACTATCTGAGCGAAAAAGAAGCGTTTGAAATTCATGTTCTTGACAAAACCTACGACATTATACTCAAGTCTACTATCAGTTTAGAAAAGCTGCAATTCATTAAAGGCGGCGCCGTACAGGATTTGTTTGTTTGGGATAATAAAAACGATTTAATTAAAAGTACCAACGACACATTAGCCGCAAAAACTCAGATTACCGGAGATTCAAGAACAGGCGGATGGGAAATTGTAGAAGAGTATCCCAATGCTCTGCTTTATGTTAAAGCCTTACCACATGCGCAGGCTTACGGCATTTTAATCAACAAACAAAAAATTCATATTTCGTTTTGGCGAAGCCTGTGGCTGGGGTTGAAATGGGCATCATTTTTTACCATTGTAGCTGCCGGATTTTTTGTGACGTTTGTATTTATTCAACGTTCGAAGCTAAAAACCAGTTACGCCTCCCTTCTTGCTTACTTTACTAATCAGCATAAAGAATTAAACGGATTATTCTACAACAGTGAATCGCTTAACCGCACGTACGACAGCCACTTAGAAGAACTCTCAACACTTGCCGCTGATATGGAAGTAATTAACGAGCTTACACAGGATAATGCCGACAAAACCATTGAAGCCAATCGTATTTCCGATGAAATCAGCACCTCTACTTCGATGGGTACTGTTACGGTTCACTCCTTAAATGAATCCATGGAAAACATTTCTGCATCAATGGAGAAAACCACAACTATCATTAAAGCTATTGATGAAATTGCGTTTCAAACGAATATTTTGGCTGTAAATGCTTCTGTTGAAGCAGCGCGTGCGGGTCAGGCAGGAGCAGGATTCGCCGTTGTAGCCGACGAAGTACGTCGTTTGGCGATGAAAACAACCGATGCGGCTCGCGAGACTTCAGTAATTTTGGAACAGGCACAAACCTATGTGAGCGACGGACAAAAAGTAACCGAAGAAGTAAGCGATGTTTTCCATGAAATTGATGCCAAAACCGTTACGGTTTATAAGATTTTGAGCAAACTCACGAATTCGGTTCAAGAACAGCAACAACGAATGCTTGAAATTAAATACAAGATTTCGAATGCCACACAATTTGGAAGTAATTCTCAGCACGCCATCACAGAAATCAATCAAATTTTGCAATTAGACATCGATCAATTCGAAAAATACCATACCATTCTTTCCGACTTGAACGACCAAATTTCTCTTTCAAAAGAAGAATTAGACTCTATAAAGGGACGAATTCAAACTCAGGTTGATTGGGTAAGAAATTGGTCTGAAGAGCGTTTCGAGCAAATTAAATCGTTGACCACAAAAGCTAAAAGTGAATAAATACATCCTTACTCTTTTCCTGTTAACAGGAATTCAAATACTCACATTTGCTCAACCTAACTTAGAAAAAGCAAAAGAATTGGAGCTAAAGGGCGAGTTTCAATCGGCCTATCAATCGCTTAGAGCTTACTTGGACTCGAATACCGGTCAGCTAAAAAGCGATGTGTATTTACTTCAATTCCGACTCTTACACCGATTGGCTTACGATGCACTTCAACAAAACAAACCTTATAAAACCTTATACTGGGATGCGGTTAATTCACTATTGCAGGCACAAAAATTAGCCGTAACTACTGCGGAACGAGAATTCAGTAAGCAAGAATTTCAAATGAATTTTTCTCGTTGGCTGGAAATGGGTGTGAATCAATACAATATTGGTCAATTCGACGGAGCTATTTATTGGTTTGAATTATGCGAAAAACTGGAACCTAATAATCATGATTTATGGAATCTCATTATTTACAGCCTCGCTGACTCTAATCAACCTAAGCAGGTGATAAATCGCCTTATAGATTATTATAATTTGGGATTTCAATCACTGGAAATCTTTACGATTGGCCTGCAAGCCGGAGTCGAAACGCAACAATTCGATTTGGCTTTACCTTGGAGCGATTTTGTTGATGAACACGCTGATTCCGTTTCCAGACCGATTTTGATTCATTATGATTCAGAAGCGGCTAATTATTGGATTTCCAAACAGCAACCCAAAAAAGCATTGTACCATTTACAACGCTTAATTCGCCTTACGGATGATGAGTGGTTTAAAATCTCTATTGCGAAAGTCTATGCGGAACTGAAGCAACATTCTGAAGCAGTTTTTCATCTTGGAAAAGTGTTTTTACCGGAAATTCAAGATGCTTCGGTGTTGGATTATTATCATTCTGTTTGGCTTCAAATTCAACCTAAGAAAAACGAATTTCCGGAATATAAGTCGTGGAAAATCACGCCTTCATTGGTTTGGATGAAAGGGTATTTCGATGGAAAAAAATTAGTACAGCAAGAAAAATACACCGAGGCACAAACGTCTATTAAGCGAAGTATTGATGAAAATCCCGATTTTGTTCCTGCCATTGTTCTGTTTGCTCAAGCTCGCTATAAAGAAGCCCTAGCCGAACCCGATGATGATTTGATGAGCAAAAAAGTTCTTGAAGCTCTTCCCTATTACGAGCGTGCGTATTCTCTAAATCCCAAGTATCCCGGACTTTCAGAAACCCTAAAAATCTTATATGAAAGTATGGGAGACACAAAAAATGCGGCACGTTTTAAATAAGAACTTTCGATTAAACTTATCTGTTTGCTGATTGCATTTTTAACTCCTTATCATTGAAATTGGTCTTATTTTAGAGCTGAATTTAAACACTCTTTTATGACTACGATTTTAACTGACGCACAACTCAAACAATTGCGTCTTATTCAGATTTTATTACTTGCCGGACCCTTTCTGCTTTTTGTTGCCATTATTACACTGTATGCTTCCGGCTTTGGTTTTAGCAATCTGGAATCATCCCGTTCCGTTTTGTTGATTGCACTCACAGCCATGCATTTTGCCGTTCTCGGTTTGTTATACCCCATTTCGATGGTATTGCCTATTCGTTTTTTGAATCGTTTTAAGAAAACTCGCGGACAGGAAGCTAGCGGTAAAATTGTGATTTCAGCGCACATAATTAAGCTTGTTTTGGGACTCATACCTGCAATTGTCGGTCTTGTAATCACCTTAGTTGCGCTCACCAAAGGTGTTATTTATGAAGAAGGTTTATATTGGGTGAATATGGTTTCGTTTTTTATTGCAATGGCTCAGAATATTATGAGCTATCCGAATCATACCCGCATTGAACAAGTATACGGCAGCACATTTAATTAAGACTCATGAAAATCAAATTCATTTTATTCTTCCTTTCCATCGCTTTTTTACAATTTTGCAACTCTTCTGAATCCGGAAATAAAACTGTAAATCCGGAGCAACCGAAAGTACATTCAGAAAAAAAACAAACTACCTTTGATTACAACACGGATGTAGAGTTCATCAAAACCAATGGCGATAAAGTTTCAATTAAAGCGGCTTTGGCTATTAAACCGGAAGAACGAAATGCAGGATTAATGGGAATAGAAAAGCTCGATACCAATAAAGGAATGTTATTTGTGTTTGAAGCAGAGCAAAATCTATCCTTTTGGATGGCAAACACTCCTTTAAGCCTCGATATCATTTTCGTAAACGCTGATTACAAAATTGTTCGCATTCACTCAGGAACAGAACCGTTCACTACCAAACCTTACGAATCAGGCAAAAATGCCAAATACGTAATTGAGGTTAACGGTGGTTTTTGCGTAGAAAATGATATTCTGGAAGGAAACGAAGTCGGTTTCGAATTGTAATTCGATTAACTGAACTTCAATTCTTTGATTTCAGCATGATGTTCCAAGAACCATGTGTAAGTTGAACGAATTCCGGATTCTAAGTCAATCTTTGGTTCCCAGCCTAATGCTCTGAACTTCGACGAATCCATCAGCTTCTTTGGTGTTCCGTCCGGTTTACTCGAATCCCAGTGGATTTCTCCCTCGTGTCCAACCGCTTTCTGAATGGTTTCTGCCAGTTCTTTTATCGTTAAATCGCTTCCAAATCCCACATTGTACAGATAATCATCTATTTGTTCGTGTTCCATGGCAAATACGATGGCAGCAGCTAAATCGTCCACATGAAGAAATTCTCTGAGTGGCGTTCCGCTTCCCCACAGACTTACCGGAGCATTTCCGTTTTCTTTGGCCTCATGAAACTTGCGCATCATCGCCGGTAAAACGTGACTCGTTTTTAAATCGAAGTTATCATTCGGTCCGTACAGATTGGTCGGCATCAAAGAAAAGTAATCTCTTCCGTATTCTTTTCTAAGTGATTGACAGAGTTTTACTCCGGCAATCTTGGCAATCGCATACCATTCATTAGTTGGTTCAAGCGGAGCAGTGAGTAAGGAATCTTCACGAATGGGTTGCTCGGCAAACTTGGGATAAATACAGGAACTCCCCAAGAAGATTACTTTCTTAACATTATTTTGATGGGCAGCCTGAATCAAGTTGGTTTCGATAATCAGATTTTCCATCAGAAATTCGTAGGGATAGGTATCGTTGGCTAAAATTCCGCCCACTTTTGCAGCAGCGATTACCATCACATTAGGTTGATTTGACTTCACAAAATCAGCTACTGCCTGCTGATTTAACAAATCCAACTCAGAACGTGAGGCAGTTAAGATATTAGTATACCCTTTTGCTGATAAAGCGCGAACTGTGGCAGAACCCGCCATCCCTCGATGACCTGCTACATAGATTTTTGCTGATTTTTCCATGATGCTTATTGAATAGCAGGAATTAATGCAGTAGTTATTCCGGCGTCATCAACCAGACTTTTAAGCCCCTTACTATTTTTAAGTAAATCGATGATATCTTGAGTTTTCATGGATGCTGTTACTTGCGAAATAAAAACAGAACCTTTCTTATGAACGGCAACATCCCAATTACTAACCTGAGCATCTTTTACGGTAAATCCTGCTAAGGCACTTGTAAGTGATTTAGAATCTAAACTTGAATTTCCGGCTTTAACTGATTTTTTTCGGAGATTGTCTAATTCCTTCACCATTTGTTCATTCAACAATAAAAGCGCGTTATCTTTCGCTCCCTGCACAGCTTTGGCTGAATCTGATGCAGGAAAATTAGCATGAGCAGCCCATTCTGTAGCACTTTTCGTAAACGATGGATAAACAATTTTCGAAGTTGATGTGGCCGCTTCTTTGGCTCCGGTACATGCGGCTATAATGCTTAATAAAAGTACTAAACTGAAATTCGACTTAAGGAATGAGCGAAAAGTATCCAATTTTATTTCCTTCTCGTTTTATTTTAAAAATGACGTTTTGTTTTCTGCTTCGGTAATGTTGCAAATGAATTTTGAAATCGGTGTACGAACGCAGCGGTTTATCGTTGATTTCCAAGAGTTGATCACCTTCTTGTAAACCGGACATAAAATAAGCCGACTTTGGCGAAAGTTCCTGAATAAATAACTTCGTTTCGTCTTCTAAAGTAACGACTCGAATTTTTAACTCTTTTGAGAAACGCTCAATACTGCTTACACTGAGGTCTTCTTCCATAGTATTAAGCGAATCTTCCTGAAGAATAACTTCATCTAGAGGAGCTTCAGCTAATCCCAGCCACTCTTTAATTTCTTTCTTTTCAGCGCCTTGCAGGGTTACTTGTTTTACCACACGCTCACCGTTTGTAAACACATCAACATCAATGATTTCACCCGGACGATGTTCGGCTATTTTTGCTTGTAATTCGTTGTGGGCACGCACCGGTTTGTTGTTAATAGCTAGAACAACATCACCTTGGCGAATGCCCGCCAAATACGCGGCACCTGTTTCAACGGCGTTTACAATTTCAACACCGGAAACCATTTCTAAGCCCAGTTGTTTGGCTCTTCGTTGTGTAACAGAAACAATCTGAACTCCTAAATAGGCTCGTTGAACTTCACCAAATTCGATAATATCACGAGCAATCTTTATTCCCATGTTGATAGGAATAGCAAAGCCGTAGCCTTCATAGGTTCCTGTTTCGGTCGCAATTGCGGTATTAATTCCGATTAATTCACCGTATTCATTAATCAATGCGCCGCCGCTGTTTCCTCGGTTAATTGCGGCATCGGTTTGTATAAAATTTTCGATTCGCATCCGATCTTCAATAATGGAAACATCTCGACTTAATGCAGATACAATTCCTGCAGTTACAGTTGAACGCAATCTGAACGGATTCCCGATGGCTAAAACCCAATCTCCTACAAACACATCATCGGAATCGCCGATTACAATTCCTTTTAAATCATTAGAACTCACTTTAACAACGGCTAAATCGGTAGATGGGTCTGTGCCGATGATATCGCCTTCGTAACTCCGATTATCGTTTAACACGATTAACACTTTGTTGTCTAATGCCGATTCAATTACGTGATTGTTCGTTAAAATGTAGCCGTTATCACTAATCACGACACCGGAACCAACCGAAGTTGAACGTGCAACGCCATCATACTGATCCCAATATTGTTGATGGTTTTTATCCTTTGGCATTTTACCTCGTACCTCAACCGTTGCCTCAACATATACAACCGACTGGGTTACATCATCGCTTACTTTTCTAAAGCTGAAATTCGATTTTTGCTCAACAGTCGGTGCTACCCGTTTTATCGGTGCAATTTCAACCTGAATTTGTTTTTTGGTGGCTTCAACCAATTCCTCAAGACGCGAATTCAAAATAAAAACTACCGAAGCCAAAAATAGGCTGATGATACTCAGTACAGATATCGCTAAGTATTTATTTCGCATATGAATTATAGTCCATTAAATATTTCGTCAGAGCGCCTATCGCGTAAACCGTCAATATGTTGCTTAAAATAAACATCTAAATGATGAATTAAGTTCTTTATTTCGTAATCATCAAAAGTGGTTTCTAAAATACGTTTTCCTTTTCGGTTACATGCTAAAAAGGTGTAAAATGCTTGTTGAGGCAATAATTTTATGGCTAAACCGCTATGTGATTCCACAGATATTAACCCGTCATCTCCGTTTATGAAATAATCGTTTTTTGATTCGAATAACTCATCTTCAAAATGAAGTGCAATCCCCGATAAATCAGCTAATCGAATTAAAACGTACGGAAAGAGATGTTTTACCGACTCTTTTTCCTGAACTACCCATTGAATCATCTGCGATAAAAATTCAAAAAAATCTGATGAATGTTCGTTGTCGTTCACCAATTGGTCAACCATCTCTAAGGTGGACATCAGTAAATGCAACTTTTCCATATCGTAATGAATCGGATAGGCTTTGGTCTCGAATGAAGCATCACTTAAAACCTGAATATCACGATTGGGCTTTTCGTAGTACACCATTTCAAGAATATTGCCGGCCTGTAACAAACCGGCATATTTACTTTTGGGAGATTTTGCGCCCTTGGCTATGACTGTAATTTTCCCGTGTTCTCGTGTCAGAACACCAACAATCTTGCTGGAATCCTGATAATCAATACTTCTGAGAACAATCCCGAGATCTTTTACAATCATTCCATTACATACCTTTTCTGTCGAAGTGAATCCAATTTTTGTTTTCTAAAAACTGAATTAATGCCGGTAATAATGTTAAGGCAGTTAATAAGGTTAAGCCGATTCCCAATGTTGCCAATTCACCGATTGAGTATAATCCCGGATGGTTGGTAAATAATAAGCCCATATAACCTAACATGGTCGTTACTGAGCCAATTGTGATATGCTGACCTGTACTTGAAAGTACATTCCACATACTCATTTTACCTTCTTCAATATAACGAGCGGCAATGTGAACTCCGTTATCTTCACCGATACCTAAAATGGCAGGAAGTACAATCAGATTATAGAAGTTGAGCGGGATATCAAAGAAAACGAGTAGGCCAAATGTCCAGATTAAACCGATTATCAATGGCAATAAAGCGATAATGGTCCAACGTAAACTTCTGAACGCAAATAACATCAAAATAAAAATGATGATAAAGGTAGCAGTAACCATATACGGACTTTCCTGAATCATTAAATCGAGCATATCTGCTGCCACAATGGAGGTACTTGCCGCATAAAACTCTTTTCCGTTATCGATTGTGATTACACCGACATCGTTTTTAAAAGCTATTGATTGGCGACCATCTGATAAACCGACACTCGGATAAACAATTACAAAATTCCCGATATCTCCCGTTTTCGTCAGGAATTTAGAACGTATGAAATCCGGTAAACTGTCTAAAGCTAAAGGCTGAGTTGTTTGCGCCGCTTTTTTCAATTTTTGAATAGCATCAGATTTGTTATTTACTAAAAACGGGTCTTTTAACAACTGACGAATTTCAGCGATAGAAGCCAGTTTCTCGTCTTTTTCTTCATCTGTTGCCGGGAAACGTTCCGGTAAAGCTTCCACTTTTCTGATGGTAGGAGTTAAGGTGTCTTGCTCCATTATTTGTTGCAGTTTTTCTGTGATTGCAACAACTTCTTCACGAGAATCAGCTAAAATATATGCCGGATTTCTGAGGCTGGATTCAAATCCTCCACCGACAAATGCTCTATACGCGTTATAATCCGGAAACTCCGGTTCTAATTTCCCGAAATCGTATTCAAATTTAATTTGATTGAATACAAAGAATGAACCTACCGTTAATAATAACGAACCGATTACAATAGTACGTGCATATGGAAACGCGTGTAACTTTTTCGTTGTGGTTTCCTCTGATTCCAAATTGTGATTTACTAAAATCCAATTCCACCGTTCCAGTAAAACGATAATCGCCGGTAAAACAAACATCATACAAAACAGTGCTAATACAATGCCCGTACCTGAAATAAAACCGAATTCACTAAATCCGCGGAAATCAGCATAGACAAGTACATACATGGCTGCAGCCGTTGTTAAAGCTGAGGTTGCAATAGCAACTCCTGTATTATCAAAGGTATCTTCAAGCGCTTCAAATACATCCATACCGGCAGAACGTAATTCAAGATAACGGGCATAAAAGTGGATACCGTAATCGATTCCCATTCCAAAAAGTATTACAAACAATACAGATGTCATGGTATTAAGCAGGCCATACATCACGTACGTGATTCCAAAAGTGTAAATCAAACTCAACAGAAGCGGAAGCCCGATAATCAACAAAGGAATCGGCATTCGGATTAGATGCGCCCAAAACGAATGGGTTTGCTCGTGCGCTGCACCTTTTCTGTAATTCACATATTTCTTTACAAAGAAGTATAACATCACCAATAAAAGAACACTGGAAATACCGGTAGAGAAACTTGAAAATACATCGTTCATAATGGACTCAAGTTCACTTACGTGACGTTTAAGTCGACCGCCAAATTGTACTTGCATAGTCGGGTCGAAACTCGGCGGATTCATAGCTGTAACTAATGAATCAAACTTGGCAAACATATCCTTCAAAAAGCGAATATCAGACTTACTTCCTGTTGGATACAATTGCAAAACCATTACTGTTGAATCGGCGTTAATCGGGTATTCCCTCGGAACTAAATTAGCATAGCTCTCTTCAAAATCGATAGTTGAAGATTGGTTTTCCTCTTCTTTATCAGCGTTATCCTCTTCATCATCTAAATCAAAATAAAACGGGTTGGCTTCGAGTTTGGCTTCTTCAAGTTTATCTGTCAAATAGGTTTTAACTTGATCCAATTCCTGCGGTGTTGCAAAATAGAGCGCGTTTTCTTCCAGAAGTCTTACATCTCTTTTGTAATCAGCACGCTTAAAGAAATAATCTTTCGTGCGAGGATCATACAATTTTAAGGCTTTTTCAATTACAGCTTCCGAAAATGCTTTATTGGCTTCAAAGTTCTCTGATTTGATAGCCACATCCATTGATGTCTCTCCACCAACAGTTTCTTTAAGCCTGTTTAGCGCCTGAACTGAGTGAAAATCTTCCGGTAATAAATTCGCCAAGTCGGTATCTACTTTTAACTTAGCGGCAAATTGAGCGGAATAAACAGCGCCGATAATCGCCAACAAAATAATGATATATGGATTTTTGTAAGAAAGGCGAAATAACGGTTTTAAAAACTGGAGTATGTGTTTCATGTATTAACTATTACAGACTTTAACTAAAAATATTAGATTTCAATTATTGGTCGTGCATTACCGGTTTTTTCTCAAATGGTTGCTTAAGAGTATAAATTTCAAACTGTAAATTAACGAATTTATGTATCATCTAAATATTGTTAACAAACAACATCAAAAATTCATCTTTATTTTGATTTAGATGCTAATTTGTACTTTAAATTTAAAACTTAACTGGTTTTTATATAATTCACCATTGTCGTAAAAAGCACCGTATTCAACATTAACAGGGTATTTGTAATGAATTGTTTGATTTATAAACCAGCCAAAAGACAATTGCCTTAATCCTCCATCAAAGTCATATTCTCTATCATTTTCGATAGCATAATTTCTTTCTATATAGTTTCCATAGTTACGCGAATATGTAATTTTTATAATCGATTGAATTGTTGAACTCACATTAGATTCAATTCCAATATGGTGAGCAACAATTCGATTATTTGAAACAGCTAATAGCCCTAACCCATTTAGTCGACTTGAAGACATTAATGGATTTCCAATTGTAAATCCATCATTAGTCCAACCATCCGTATATAAATAATGATTATAGTAATTATCCCAACCACCGGGACCACCTCTAGAATTATCTGTTGATGGAGGAACACTTCCTGACTGCCTTTTTGTATAAATATACTCGTAGTTTATTTTCTTTATCCATTTAGACTGCTTAATAGACAACTCACTTCCAAAAGCACCTTCCCAAAGATTTTTAAAATTCAACCCGTCTCTGTCTTCAATAAGAAAAGTTCTATATATATCAATAGTAAGTTTTTCGAATTTTAGTAACGTACCAAAATCAAATACTCCAATATGATTTCCTAATGTATATGCCGTTTCAGCATCTGGGCCGACTTCACCACCACCAAGCGCCCAAAATATTTTTTTAAAAGTATCCCATCCTGATGCCAAATTCCCAAACGTAGCCGACTCACCACCCCAAAATGCCATATGTGTAATTCCACCATAAATACTAACCGGTAACGGATTTAAAGCGTGCCCATATAACGATTTAAAGTGAAGCATCTCATTTTTGATTGCTCTGCTTTTAAATTCTGTATGCGAGATATAACCGTTTATTAGAAACCAATCAGAATACTTACCAAGTATAAATAATGGTATAAATCCATTCGTTGAAAAATATAGTTTTTCAAATGGTTTTGCATTTCCGGATTCGACAAAACTACCAGTAGATATAGTGTGCCTTATCAATCCAATATCTTGATTTTCTGTTCCGTAACCTAGTTTGAACCAATCGTTCTTTATTTCTATACCATATTCTTGAAAAGTGAACACATTTTCAGTGTTATAGAATACTTCAGAATACAACCTAAGCCGAGACTTAAATATAAGAGGTGAGTTGTAGTTGGTTTTTATTCCAGATATCAGTTGATTCTTATCAGGTATTAATCTCCCTCCACTGTTTGAATAATCCCAAAATCCTAACCTGTCTGAAAGCTTACTATGTAATTCAGAGTATATAAGAATTGAGCTGCTATCTTGTGCAGTAACAGAATTCTGTTTAAGCAACCATATTGTACTTATCAAAAAAAATAATCTAACTTTTATAATCAATGATTCAGTTTTACTTTAATTCTGAGGCAATATTAGGGTATCTTTTATGTTAGTAAATATAAGTTGACCAACAATTTATTTATCACAAATTATTTCAAGTTAGCAAAAACGTACGCTAGCCATTTTGCTTATGATTTTTCTGCGTTATACCAAAACTCAACTACTATTACTTGTCTTTTTCATATTCGCATTTTTGAATATTAAAGTAACTGCTCAATTGGTTACACCAACAGGAGATTTAAAAACTATTCAGATTAAAGACTCGAAGTGTTTTAATATTGAAAGTAATTATTACAGTGAAATTTGGGACTATCATATAATGCTGAATAATGAAATTGAAGTTCAATTGAATTTTACAATTAGTGAGTTCGGAAGTTTAAAAAAGAGAGTTACCGGTACGCAGGTACGAGTGTTATGGAATGATGGAAATA
>SBGQ01000050.1 GCA_006226965.1 bacterium
CTTTTAATATTTATTGGGGTTAATTGAGGTGGCACTCTGCTGAAACGGGGTGCCTTTTTTTGTATAAATTTTCAAAACAGACTATAAAGTCTTATTTTATTTCATAAGATGAATGTGTCATGGTTTATTTGTTGTTTTTCTTTGCTTTTCAATTACTTACGCAGGAAAATGTACAGTGGAAGAGTCTGTCTTTTCCAGGTGATAAACCCTATATAATTGATTCGAGAAATGCCTCATTTACTGCGATAAAGTCTCAAAATCAGTCGCTTTACGTTACTAAAGATTTAGAAAATTGGTCTCTCATAAATGCGCCTGAGTCACAAGTCTATCTCATTAATTACTTCATAGCGGGTGATAATGAAATTTGGGCTTTATCGATTTCTAATGATTATTCTACAACAACCTTTGTATATCGTAATTATACGTGGCTTCCTGTAAAACTGAGCTCAGATTTGCCTTTACATGAATTTTCGAAAAGCGAGACAAGTAACATTGCGATTGGCGGAGACGATGCAAATTTGTTTGTTAAGGCTCAACAAAAAGATTCTTGGGAAAAAATTCAAACGCCATTTAAGAGTCATATCACAGAGTTGAATTGGCTTGGTGATAGCCTTTGGGTCGGCGTTAGAAACGAAGGTGTTTTTAGTTATCGTAACGACGTTTGGACATCCTATTCAGTTCACGGAAATGTAAATTATGATATTCTGTTTATCGGTGAAGTATCTCCAAGCGGCAGAATCAGTTTCTTAAGTTCAACGGGGCATTATTATGTGTTTGATTCTGAAAATCGGGTGTTTTTAGAACAACAAGGTTTGGTTCAGGCAACTTCAAATACACTTGGTTCTTCCTTAGTTAATAGCGATTCATTAGGATTGCTAATAGCTGATCAAAACGGATATTACCGCTTACCGAATTCCATGAGGTTTAATCGTATTCCTCAAGCCGGACATATTCAATCCGTCGGATTATCACACACGAAAAAGTGGGTAGTTACAGATAAAATGGGAGGCGTTTATGTGGAACAAGAACGTAAGCCGGTTTTCTTTTCCACTTTAAAGTTCAGAAATGATTTAATGCATGTACCCAATGTGTCGGATTTAATGATGATTCAGGCAAATCTAAAAAATCCGGAAAATGTGGACTGGATATTTTGGGGCAAAGAGTTTTATACACAGTTGCACATCTACACAAAAACAGAAATTGAATATGCAGACTATACAAGTTTAATTTGGCCGACATCAGCTATTGAATCGTTTGATTTCCTGATTCCGATAGATGTAGACAATGATGGAGACGATGAACTGCTGACTGTGAATGAAAGCCCAACTGAAATAGAGTTAAAACTGTTTTATAATTTTTTAGGCAAACTGAGTGAGCGAGAACATTTTTCCATCTCAACAAAGGACTTAAAGTCGATTCGAGATGTAGAAATTTACGATTGGAATAATGACGGATTAAACGATGTAATACTCGTATCGCATTACAGCAATGGTTTGCGTGAAGGTGGCCTGTTCTTGTTTAAAAATTCGTGGGGTTTTTTGTTTAAAAACGAGCCTAAACGAATACCGAATACAGAAGGTTGGCTCAATACCGTACTCATAGAAGATGTGAATCTTGATGGAAAAGAAGACTTGTATATCGGGAATTCATGGCGAGAGGATCAGCTTTTTTTAGGTCCGTTTTTAGATGAAAAATATGAACTTAAAAATGGAATCTATTTGCCCGAAAAAAGTAACTCTTACTATGCATATTGGGTTAATCTTGACGAAAATCCTGAAAAAGAATTGGTTCGATTTACAAATAAAAATGGTTATGAGGTTTTGCGTTTAGGTTCAGAAAAAGATTTTTTGGTTGATACCTTATTTTCGAAATCGTTGCGGTTTATAGACTCGGGAACCTTGATTTTTACCGATTTGGATAATGATTCCCGTATGGATGTATTGGTTGGGAATATTGAAACAAAGCGTAGTAAAGTGTTGCTAAATACTGGTAATCGATTTGTTGAGAAGCCGGATTACTTCGATATATACCCGCTCGAATCGCCTTTGCTTTATCCGATTGATATAGACCACGACAACGATATGGATATATTATTAACCCATCATGGCGAAACGGAATTGGTGTTAAATCAATCAATAATTAAACCAAGTTCAGAGTCGGAAATTGTTGGAAATCAACGATTTGCAAAATACAAACTAAGTAATGGTTCCGTTGGTTTAGCAAAATGGACACTGGCACAAATTCTATATATCGGCACCACAATATGGTTTTACTTGTATGTTCTAGAAGCTGTAATCACTTTATTACTCATGTTAATCGCGATAAAAATAGGATTAAAGCGATTTAATTGGCCATTAGCTTGGGTTGTAGTTTTAATTTTGATAGATAGCGGTGCTTTTTGGCTGACCTTAGTTTATACTGCTGAATTCAGTAAAGAACTTTCCTATTTCATTCCGGGTTTGGTTTCAGCTGTTGGAATGTATTTTCCGTTTGTGTTTAGTTTAAACCCTGGTTTTATCAACAAGAAGCAACAGAAAGCTAGCCAAGAAAAGGCTTTATTCGAAGTCTTGATGCGTTACTCACACGGTGCGTGGTCAAGCAGTTTAATTAATCGCTTGATTATGCTTTTGAAGAATACTGATGAACTGCAAAATCAAGATTATCAGGAACGCATACAGGCGCGCTACGAGCAATTCAAATCCATTATGATTCCAGAACTTGAAAACGTTCATTTGTTGGCAACCGGTGCTGATATTGATATGAATTTGGTTCAAGCACTGGAAAATGCCATCTCAGATTATAAAGTTGTGGAGTATTCCAGTTTTATAAACGAACCGGAGGATGTTGTCTGGAAACTGAACCAAATTAAATCAGCAGTTAAGGAAATCAGAAAAAAGGTTTGGGAACGAAATTCAACAAATTTGGAAGCATTAATTGATGCGAATTTTATGGATTGGAAAACCAAATGCGAAGAAAATGACATTCATTTTACCATAGAAATGAAATTAAAAGACGCCATAATTTTACTAATTCCGGCAGCAACATTACTTAGCATTTTAGATAATTTGATTCAAAATGCGATTCGCGCTATTCAGAAAAACCGGACAGAAAACACGCGCGAATTAACCATCAGAATATTTAAGAAAGCCCCAAAATGGAGAATCGAAATTTCGGATACTGGTTGCGGAATTTCAGGAGAAAACTTCGGGAAAGTATTTGAATCGGGTTTCTCTGAATTTGAGTCAACCGGTTTGGGCTTGTATCAAGCCAGACAAGAACTCAAACAATTTGGCGGAAGAATAGATGTGCAATCTTCGGTATTGAATAAAAGAACAGTTTTTGAAATGGAATTATTAGAAGTGGATTCAAAATAGAGGATATATGAAAAAGCAGCGCCTACTTATAATTGATGACGATAAAGATTTTTTGCAAGACCTCACGTTTATGGTACGTGATGATTATGAATGTGTAACTGCTACCAATGCGGAAAAAGCACTTCACGCTGTTCAGGCGTATAATCCGAAAGTAATTTTGCTTGATTTAGTTTTGGGTGAGCAGGAAAACGGACTGGATTTGTTAAAAAAAATCCATCAGTTTGATGATTCTATTCCGATTATCATCATTACAGATTACGCATCGGTTGAAACCGCCGTAAAAGCCATTCAAATGGGTGCATTTGATTACATCTCAAAATCACCAAACAGAAATGAATTACGCCTAATCATCGAAAAATCATTAAAACATCGCAGTTTTAAACTCATGCAGGATTCACTTAAAGAGGAAACGGGTCTGCCTTTTTATACTATGATTGGCGAAAGTGAAGGCATGTTAGATGTAATTGAAAAAGTGATGTTGTACGCCAAACATCAATCCACCGTATTAATTACCGGTGAAAGTGGTGTAGGTAAAGAGTTAGTAGCTCGCCAAATTCATTTACATAGTTCAAATAATCAGGCGCCGTTTATTGCCGTGAATTGCGCGGCAATTCCTAAAGAATTGGCCGAAAGTGAATTGTTTGGCCACGAAAAAGGATCGTTTACCGGTGCCGACAAACGAAAAATAGGCAAATTCGAAATGGCTGATGACGGAGTGATTTTTTTAGACGAAATCTCTGAAATTAGTCCGGAAGTTCAGGTGAAATTGCTTAGAGTTTTACAGGAAAAAGAGTTTAACAGGGTTGGCGGTACATCAACTATAAAAACGAATGCGAAAATTATTGCAGCAACTAATCGAGATTTATCCGAGATGGTAAAAAAGGGGACGTTTCGGGAAGATTTGTTTTATCGATTAGATGTGCTTCCGATTCATGTTCCGCCACTGAGAGAACGAAAATCTGATATACCGAAATTGGTGCAATATTTTGTTGATATTATTTGTGATGAAATGAAAATTCCCGCTAAAAAGTGCACTTCTGAAGCTATGGAGTTATTCCAACTGTATGATTGGCCGGGAAATATCAGGCAACTCAGAAATTACATTACTCGTGCCGTAATTATGTCACCGGGTTCAAAAATTGATAGTACTCACTTAGACCCGGCCATCAAAAAAAATGTAAATCCGGTATTAGACGATGATTTTGTTGTTCCAAAAACGTGGGAAGAAATGGACAGAATTCGGAAAGCAGAAGCCGATCGGGCCAGTCGGGCTGTTGAACAACGTTTTATAGAATTCATTATGAAAGAGTATGAGGGAAACGTTTCTAAAGCAGCAGAAGCTATTGGTATTAATCGGACGAATCTGCATAAGATTATCAGAAGGGTAGAGTTGTTGGATTCAGAAAACAACTGAAACGTTTTTTCTACCTGGAATTCAAAAGTAAGCTGTTGGATTTGCATAAATGAGGGTTATGTTAATAATCTGAGATTTTGAATCGTCTATTTCAATAAAGTCTTTGTAACTTTGTTAAACTAAAGCGATAACCAATCTGCCATTCTCATGTCTGACGAATTCCGTCACAAAATCACGCGCCAAGGTCTTACTTATGACGACGTTTTACTGGTGCCTGCTCACTCAACTGTTTTACCTCGTGAAGTTGATACAAGTGTTCGTTTAGGAAAAAATTTAACGCTCAATGTTCCCATTTTAAGTGCTGCAATGGATACTGTAACTGAGTATCGGTTAGCTATTGCTTTAGCGCGAGAAGGCGGAATCGGTATTTTACACAAAAATATGACGATTGAGGACCAGGCAGAACATGTTCGTTTAGTTAAAAGGTCGGAAAGCGGGATGATTGTTGACCCCTTGACTTTAACAGCGAATGCAACTGTTTCAGATGCCCGTGCTTTAATGAAACGTCATAAAATTGGTGGTATTCCAATTGTAGATTCAGCAAAAAAATTATTGGGAATCGTAACCAACCGTGATTTACGTTTCGAAACCGACGGAAGCAAAATGTTGGGTTCAATTATGACCAGCAGCAATTTAATAACCGCTGATATCGGCACAAATTTAGACGAAGCAGAAGATATTCTTCAGCAATACAAAGTAGAAAAACTGCCTATTGTTGATAATGAGAAGCGATTAGTCGGTTTAATTACGTTTAAAGACATTGAAAAGAAAAAGAATTTCCCGAACGCTTGTAAAGATTCTATCGGTCGTTTACGTGTTGGTGCTGCGGTTGGAATTGCTGCCGATACCATGGATCGAGTTTCCGCTTTAGTGGATGCAGGTGTTGATATTATTACTGTTGATACAGCACACGGACATTCAAAAGGTGTGTTAGATATGGTATCAACCATCAAAAAAGCCTATTCTGAACTTACAGTGATGGGCGGAAATATCGCAACTAAAGATGCTGCAAAAGCATTGGCAGACCATGGCGCTGATATAGTTAAAGTCGGTGTAGGACCGGGTTCCATTTGTACAACTCGTATCGTAACGGGTGTAGGAGTTCCTCAGCTTTCGGCAATTTTGGAAGTAGCAAGTTTTACAAAAGACGCCGGAATTGGTCTTGTAGCTGATGGCGGTATTAAACAAACCGGAGATATTCCAAAAGCAATTGCCGGTGGAGCCGATGCGGTTATGTTAGGTTCAATGTTTGCCGGTGTTGATGAAGCTCCTGGTGAAACGATTATCTACGAAAGCAGAAAATTTAAATCGTATCGCGGAATGGGAAGCCTTGGAGCAATGGCAAAAGGCAGTAAAGACCGTTATTTCCAAGATGTTGAAGACGATATTAACAAATTGGTTCCGGAAGGAATCGAAGGTCGTGTTCCTTACAAAGGCCATTTATCTGAAGTGGTTTACCAAATGGTTGGCGGTTTAAAAGCGGCTATGGGTTACTGTGGTTCAAAAGGAATTCCGGATTTGAAAGAAGCAACTTTTGTGCAAATTTCTGCTGCAAGTATGCGCGAAAGTCACCCGCATAGTGTGAAAATCACCAAAGAATCACCAAACTATTACGCAAGTTAATTTGGTATCGGTCGGCATCGTAATTCCAAGCTTTAATAATTTGGCAGAGCTCAAATTGTGCTTGGATTCACTCTGCCGACAAACCTTTCCCGTTTTTGAAGTCGTTGTATGTGTAGATGGTTCAACGGACGGAACCTTAGAATGGCTATACGAATCTCGAAAATCATTTCCCTTTAATTGCCATGTTTTAACACATCCACAGAATGAAAATAGAGGCCGGCAAGCAACGCGTAATCTTGCTTTAAAACAATTTGATTTTAGTTATTGGCTGTTTTTAGATTCTGATTTGCTTGTTGAATCACATTGGGTTCAAGAGCACTGTCTTACTTTAGAAAAAAGTGAGATTTCAATCGGAAAAGTATATTTCACAAATTCCGATAATGCTTGGGCTGATTATTACAATTCAAGAGGATTTAATGATTCTAGTCTGTCAGGTTTTCAATCAACTCGATATTTCATTTCCGGGAATGCAGCCATTCGAAAAGAAGTATTCGAAAAAGTTGGCTTTTTTGATGAAACGATTCGTGCTTATGGCGGAGATGCCGAGTTTGCGTTACGACTGTTATCAACCGAAATAAAACGGCTTTATTTTACTTCGAATGCAGTTGCTAAAGGGGAATTACACAAATCTGTTTTAGAATCCTTAGAGCAATACAAGACGTTTTTTAGCGGATTGTTGAGTGATTTGATGAAAAAATATCCGGGTAATGAAACTTACTTCAACTATGGTTTAATCCGGCGATTAACACCGTTCGTAACTGTGATGGATTTAAACCTAGAATATGCCGCTGATTGTATCGATCATCTGAAATGGCAACATAAAATCAGCCGTTTCTTGATTCGTGCTTTAATGACACTTGGTGCTGCTCAATCACTAAAAAAATAATTTATTAAAGCAGCTTTTCTTTTATTGTTTGAAAAACGAGGCGAGCTTCATCTCGTTTTAAAATGAGAGCCAAAACTGCTAAACCAATCCAAATGCTCGCATTTATCCAATAGTTTACATCGTAAAAAGAAATAGCGATTCCGGCAGAGAGATATAACGTTGAAAGAACATAGAGTGAACTCCTTTTAAACAGATGCCAAACCCGAACACTCGATTCAGTTCGAATAATCAAAAATATAAAGAATGCAATTGCAGATGCTAAAGCTGCTCCTTTTGCTCCAAAAGATGGAATCGTAAGCCAATTCAGAATAGCATTTAAACTGAAAGCAGCTACTGAAGCCCACATCGTGTATTTGCTTTTTTTTACGATGTATGTGCCTATTACTGTGGTCTCAGAAATCAGATAAAATAATGGAACGCTTAAGCTTAGCATGATTAATGATTCAGTGTAAGCATAGGTTTCGGGTAACAATTTCAAAAACCAGTGCAAACTTAATCCGGCTAAACTCCACAACAGAGCGACTATCAATAAAATTTGATTCATAACGGATAAAAACGATTCCGTTTGTTCGTTTTCTTTTACCCATTTGTACACAGTCGGGTGCCAGAGGTTGGAAAAAATCGAAGTAAGGACAAATCCAATTCCCGTAAAACTGACAGCAATTCCATAAAATCCAAGCTCAGAAAAGTCTGCTAACCAACGAAGAAAAAAACGGTCGGAAGTTAGTAATGCCCAATAGGCGATGTCACTAATCAATAAGGGCAAGCTGTAAGCAGTAAGGGTTTTGAAAAGATTCGAATCAAAACGGCTTTTAACAGCTAATAGGATAGATTTTCTGGAAAGAAATAAAAATAGTACTGCCGAGATTAAAACACCAAACGTATAGCTTTGTAATAACCATTTTGTGTTTGTGAATTGAAAGTAAATTACACACGAAACAATGAGAAATAACCCGGTTTTTGGTAAAAGTCGGGTTAGTGAATATGCAATTCCTCGCTCTTCCATTCGAAGTAAATACATAAGAAAATGAATAATTAAACCGCTTCCGACGGCAATCAAGAGCAAATTTGTAAACCCGGAATGTGATTCAGCAAAAAGGAAAAAGGAGATTTCTTGAGAAAAAAATACGATTGGAAGAATGGAAGCGAGAAATAGGAAAAATGATGGAAGTCCTGCTGTTTTTAAAAGTGCGGATTTATCTGTTGATTCGACATATTCTCTCACAAAAGCCTGGTGCATGCTCAAACTCATCAACATAATTATGAAGCTTGAAGTTGCTTGTAACATGGTAAGTTTTCCGATGTCATCCGGACTAAAAAAACGAGTAATTAAAAGAAGTGTGAAAAAACTCATAAGTGAACCGCCTATCGGTCCAAACGAGTAACTCAGAATCTTCTTAAAAGTCACGCAAAAAACTCCAAAACGGCGTCAATAACTCGTTCGGTTTCAGTGTTTTCCATGTTGTAATATAATGGCAGGCGTACAAGTCTTTCGCTTTCAACGGTCGTCCATTGGTCGTTTCCGTGAAAGCGTCCGTGTAGTTTTCCGGCAGGAGATGAGTGAAGCGGAACATAATGGAAAACTGCCATAATATCTTTTTTTGCAAGGAATTGAATGAATCGAGTTCGTTCCTCGATGTTTTTCAATTTCAGATAAAATATATGTGCATTGTGTCTGGTGTGATTAGGGATCTCAGGTAACTGAACGCCTTTTTCTTTTAAGACTGAAAGAGAATTGTAGTATACATTCCATGTTTCCAAGCGTTTATTTCGAATAGATTCTTCCATTTGTAATTGAGCCCACAAATAAGCAGATTGTAACTCACTGGGTAAATAACTACTGCCAATATCAACCCAAGTGTATTTATCAACCAAGCCTTTAAAGAAATTTGCTCGATTGGTTCCTTTTTCTCGGATGATATCAGCACGTTCTACAAAGCGTTTGTCGTTAACTGCGAGTAACCCGCCTTCACCGCCACTAGAGCAGTTTTTGGTTTCATGAAAACTGTACGCTGAAAATGTTCCAAAACTTCCGAGTAATTTTCCATTATAGGTACATCCAAGTGCTTGTGCGGCGTCTTCAATAACAAACAAATTATGTTTTTGTGCAATGGACATAATACTATCCATTTCGCAACCGACTCCGCCATAATGAACTACAACTATCGCTTTAGTTTTTGGTGTGATGGCGTCTTCAATCAGCGTTTCGTCAATATTCATAGTGTCAGGCCTAATATCAACAAAAACAATAGTGGCACCTCTTAGTACAAAAGCGTTTGCCGTACTCACGAATGTATAACTCGGCATAATTACTTCATCACCTGGTTGAATATCAGCCAAAATTGCTGCCATTTCTAATGAATGTGTACATGAAGGCGTAAGAAGAGCACGTTCAGATTTTAAATGATTTTCAAACCAAGCCTCACACTTTTTGGAAAAAGGGCCATTCCCGGATAATTGCGGACTTTGTATAGCTTCGTTTATAAAAAGAAGTTCGTTGCCGGTAACGGGTGGTTTATTAAACGGAATGAACATGAAATAATTTCAAACGATTGAGTGAATAACGCTTTGGCGAAAAGTTAGGTTAAAATACAGACTTCGTACTCAAGTGGATGATAAAAATTCTAATTAAAGAACAGGTGTAAACACATCCGAAATGAAAAGAGTATAAGTAGCTAAGATGAATAAATAGAACGAAGCTGATCTTGGAGTACGTTTTTGTTCATCCTGCTTTTTAGGATGTCAATGTTTTGTTGGAGTTCTACAACATTAAATAGGGTTTCTGGCAATGACTCAATATCAAAAATTGAAATTCCTGTATCAGTGAAGAAATTCCAGTGTGTTTGGTCTGATCTTAAATAAACTTTTTTCCCAAGACCAATCAGCGAAATAATATTTCCCATTGCCATTTGTCGTTTATGATTAAACACACCAACATCAGTTTGGTTTAAAAGTTCGACATATTTGTCTAAGGGTACAAAATCGAGTAGAGGTTTAAAACGTTTGCCAAATAGCTTTTCACCATAGTTTATAACCGAATCAACATATGTTTTTGAGCCGCCATAGGACAGCGGAACTTGCACGTCAAAGATTTGGTTTTCAACCTTGGATAGGATTTTAAAAAGTTCAAAATGATTATTTAACGGATCGGCAGAGTGTCCGGCAAGTACACTAAAGTTGTTCGATTGTGGCTTTTCGATTACAGGGAACGGTTTAAATAGATTACTCTCATACATATAACATACATGGTATTCACCTTTTGCTTTATACCACTCCCGTGCTAAGTCAATTTCGCCATCTACATAGGTAATAAGATGTCCCATGTTTTCAATAACTGGTTTTCGAAGCCATTCCTTAAAACTATGCTTTAATCCTTTTTTTTCATCTCGGTAGGCGTATAAATCACGTCCCCAAATGTACCAGTATGTTTTGTGTAACAGAGAAGAATGGAGCTTTAAAATGGCGACAAGTTTAATATCTAACAGGCCATGGAGAATAATTTTGTGAGCGTTTGAGGCAAGCCGAAAGAAAGGATTATTGGGTTTGATGAAGTCAAAAAGTGAGTTTAAATAAAAAACATGAGTATGATTTACTTGTTCATGCAAATGGCTTTTTCCGATTATGATATACCTGTGTTCATATTCACTGAGGTAGCGTTCATTATATTGCATAAATGGCAAAATGAATTTATCCGCAGTCGAAATGTGAAGTATCATGCCTGAAATTCGATATCGTTAAATACTGATTTTATAGAACTGTAAAATTAAGCTATCTTTAGCGATTGATACACATACTTTTAACTAATTAAGAATTCTCTGACCTAGCCATGTTTAAATTCCTTAGAACCCTCTTTAGTGTTAGGAATAAACGAGTTACATTAATTCTGGTACAAGAGAATAAACCCGCAGAACCCGATTCTTTTTCATTTTTACCCAATCGCTTGTTTCAGATGGGTATGTATATTTCGGTATTAACTGCAGCGATTATCTTTGTTATTTTGAGTGTTACGCCAGTTGGCTACATGATGTTTGACCGTGAAGACGCCGAAGTGAGAGAAGAAGCGCGCAACTTAGCATTAAGAGTAAATATGTTGAGTGATTCATTGCAAGTAAGAGATGCTCATTTAAAAACCATACAATCTGTTTTAAGAAAAGAATTAGATACAACGTTTCAGACGCCGAAATACGAATCAATTATAGAAGAATACTCAGCAATAATATCGAGTACTGAATCACAAATTCAGGAACAAATTGCTCCTGATATGGAAACCATAAAGAGTTTCGATAGTAACAGAATTATCTACTCCGGAAAATTTACTAATACTCCTGTGTTTCCTGCTCAACCCCCGATTAATGGAATATTAACCCAAGGTTTTGATATTAAAACAAAGCACTACGGAATCGATATTGCTGCATCAAAAGGCAGTATTGTAAAAGCATTGGCTGATGGAGTGGTAATAAGTGCTGAATGGAGTATTAATTATGGAAACTCTATTCAAATTCAGCATGGTGATGGTTATATTAGTATAATTAAACACTGTAGTTCATTGCTTAAAAAAGAAGGCGATGTTGTTTTAAAAGGAGATGGGATTGGTGTTCTTGGACTCTCAGGA
This sequence comes from bacterium, assembly GCA_006226965.1. Classification (GTDB taxonomy): domain Bacteria; phylum Bacteroidota; class Rhodothermia; order Balneolales; family M1805; genus M1805. Next base: position 11,910 of record SBGQ01000050.1, read on the forward strand.
GTAATAAATACTGGTCCGCATATTCATATCGAACTTTGGCGTAATGGCGTTGCGCTCGACCCCGAACTTTATTTAATTACAAACTGATGTTTAGCAAAAACACAACTAAAGTACCTATGAAAGAAGAACAAAGAGGCATTCCTAATATCAATATGATTTCTCATGGAACGGAAATCACCGGTACCTTGAAAACCAATTCTGATATTCGAATTTCAGGGAAATTAGACGGTACAATTGAATCCCATGGAAAAGTAATAGTTTCTCAGGGCGGTTTAATTACTGGTGACGTTAAAGGTAAAGAAGCCGATGTTGCCGGTACTATTAACGGTGAACTTACGGTTACGGATAGGCTTATTTTGCGACAGTCTGCTATCGTAAGAGGTGATATCACAACTAAATCGCTGTTGGTTGAAGAAGGGGCTCGCTTTGATGGTGCTTGTAAGATGACAAACTTGGTTAGTACTGAATCAACAAATGGAAAGGCAGATGTAGCAAAGTTTAAAATGTCTAATGCCTGAAAAAAATAAAAAGCCGAATAAAGGGATTTCGGCTTACGCTCATTTGTTGAGCTTAGGGATTGAAATGGCAGTATCTATGATTGTACCAGTTTTGTGTGGATGGTACTTGCAGACAGCTTATGAAATTAATCCTTGGGGTATTTTAGGCGGTGCTCTTTTTGGATTTGTTAGTTCTTTTTGGATAGTATATAAACGTGTTCTTCTAAATAAATGAAAAATTTTGTTCGTAATGTATTGTTGATGGATCTATTTCTATTGACACTTGGTGGTTATCCGTTATATAAAATGCAGGGAATACCCGGATTGGTAGGCGGATTAGTTGCTCTAGTCTTAACCACAGTAAATGTTCTCGTAGGTTATTATTATATAGAACTTTACTTCGATGCCGAATTTCAGGTTTTTATGAGAAAAGTATTTGGGTCTATGGGTTTGAGGCTCATGGCGCTCGCAGCTTTTATATTTATGATATTGAAATTTGCACCAATTGATAAAATAGGTTTTATCATTACCCTATTTGTTTCGTATATTTCCAAATCTGTGCAGGAAATGATTCTTTTACAATCGAAAACTAAAAAAAAGTCAGTCTAGAGCCTGTTGCTAATGGCACAAATATTACGAAAGTTCGCACTTACACTTACTGTTATAGCTGTTTCTTACAGTTTGGCTAATGCAGCTGAAGAGTCTAATAAAGTTGATGTATTAGGCAAGCTTCAAAATCATTCATATTTAGATTTTAAACCGTTCGGTAAAGTCGAACTGCCATTGATTTTTAAAGATCATGACGGTTGGCGTTTTTACCCTTCAACTACTGCCGCTATAAATAGTGGAGATGGTTACACTGATGAACATTATTTGTTGCATCCTGATCAGCCAAAAAAGATTGAAAATGGAATTGTTAAACCAATAGCTTATCATTTGGTTCGTGAAGACGGCGGACATATTGAGTATAACTTTTCTATTTCGTCTCACTTAACTTTTTTCTTGCTCTCTGGATTTGTACTAGCGTTTATTGCTTTTCCTTTGAAGTCGAAATATGTTGCGGGAATCGGAAGAACGACAGAACCTAAGGGTACTTTTCAAAACATGTTTGAGGCTTTGATTCTTTTTGTTCGTGATGAATTAGCTCGTCCGAATATTGGTGAGAAAAAGTATTTAAAGTTTACCCCTTACTTATTAACTGCATTCTTCATGATTTTATTCATGAACTTATTTGGGTTGATGCCTTTCGGGGTATCGTCAACGGCAGACGTTACTATTACAGCCGCTTTAGCAGTTACTACGTTTTTAATTACTCAGTTATCTGCATCTAAAGATCACTGGAAGCATATATTCTGGTTTCCTGGTGTTCCTGTGCCGATTAAGTTGATTTTATTGCCTGTTGAGTTAGTAGGATTGGTTACGAAGCCATTCGCCTTAGCTATTCGTTTGTTTGCAAATATGGCTTCAGGTAAAGTATTGGTTTATAGTATCATCGGTTTGATATTTGTATTCGCAGGTTTATTTGGTGATGCAGTTGCTTATGGAACATCGCCGATTATTATTGGATTTGCTTTATTTATTTTCGTGATAAAAGTTGTGGTTTCGTTCTTGCAAGCATACATCTTTACGATGCTATCTGCGCTATTCATTGGAATGGCAGTTGCTGAACACGATCACGATCACGAGCACGAACATCATTAATCTACAACAACAAAAACAACAAAAAACCCTTACAGGAGAACAAAAAATGGATATGGCTTATTTAGCAGCTGGTCTTGGCGCTGGAATTACTGCAATTGGTGCAGGTATTGGAATTGGTATGATTGGTAAATCTGCCATGGAAGGAACAGCTCGTCAGCCTGAAGCTTCTAACGATATTCGTACATCTATGCTTATCTCTGCTGCGTTTATCGAAGGTGTTGCTCTTTTCGGTGAAGTAGTTTGCTTCTTATTAGCAGTTAAGTAATCAAATTAATTAAAAAGAGCTCAAGTTCGAGCTCTTTTTTTTCTATAAACTGTAAAATCAGAAACTATGATTTCAGTCATTTTAGCAAGCGGTGGTTTGCTTTCTATTGATATTGGTTTATTCGTATGGATTTTAGTGACATTCCTTTTATTTATTGGAATATTCGCAAAATTAGCATGGGGGCCAATTCTGAATGCAATTAAAGAGCGTGAGTCTAATATCCGTGAATCTTTACAGGCTGCTGAAGTTGCTTTAAAGCGTGCTGAGCAAGTATCAAAAGACAATGAAGCTGCATTACGTGCAGCTGAAGCTGAAGCGCAAAAAATTCGTCGTGAAGCTCTTGATGATGCTGAAAAAGCTCGTGAAGCAATGAAAGTAAAAGCTAAAGATGAGGCTGATAAATTAATTTCTGAAGCAAAATCAGCAATTGAAAAAGAAAAGAAACAAGCTTTGTTAGAATTACAAGGCGAAGTTGCCGATTTAGCCTTACGTGCTACCAAAATTATCCTTGATGCCGAACTTGATGAAGCCAAAAACAAAAAATTGGTTGAAAACTTCATCAACGATCTTTCGAAAAATTAAGAAACATGTCATTAACAAAAGCTGCTCGGAGATATGCTCAGTCCTTGCTTGATGTAGCTGATGATCAAAAAGCTACAAAGCAGGTTCTTGATGATTGTACGTTAATCGCGGAAACCGTCGGAGGTTCTCGTGAACTACAATTGTTTTTAAAAAGCCCGATTATCAAATCCGACAAAAAAATGGCAGCCTTGAATGAGTTATTCTTCAAGAATATAAGCTCATTAACCCAGGCATTTATCGAGATTATCGTTCGTAAAAACAGGGTTGAGTACTTAGGCGCCATTGCTACGGAATTCATCAAAGCTTACAAAGAAAAAGCAGGTATTATTGATGTAACCGTACAAACTGCTTCAGCATTAAGTAAATCAGAGCTCAGCGCTCTAAAAAAATCATTAGAAGCTAAAACAGGTAAAACTGTTGAATTAATTGCTTCTGAAAATAAAAATTTGATTGGTGGTATTACTGTTAAAGTTAATGATACAGTAACCGATGGCTCAGTAAAACATAAATTAGAGTCATTAAATACCTTATTTCATTCAAGTGCAATTTAAACGAGTTTTTCACACCCAAAGGGAAACAACATGAGTCAAGTAAGACCTGACGAAGTTTCAGCAATACTTAGAAAACAATTAGCCGGACTTGAGAAAGCGGCCGACACTTATGATGTAGGTACGGTACTCGAAGTGGGCGATGGTATTGCTCGTGTTTATGGTTTATCCAAAATTCAAGCCGGTGAATTAGTAGTATTACCGGATGCAAAAGATGAAAACGGCAACCCTGTAGAGGGTATGGCGCTTAACCTTGAAGAAGATAATGTTGGTATCGTATTATTCGGTTCATCTACTGCAGTAGCAGAAGGGCAAACTGTTAAACGTACAGGTAACATTGCATCTATTCCTGTCGGCGATGGTTTATTAGGCCGCGTGGTTAATCCACTCGGTGTGCCGATTGACGGAAAAGGTCCTGTAAGCGGAAACACATTACGTCTTCCTCTAGAAAGAAAAGCACCTGGTGTAATTTATCGTGAACCGGTAAAAGAGCCGTTGCAAACAGGTATTAAAGCTATCGACTCCATGATTCCAATCGGACGTGGACAGCGTGAGTTAATTATCGGTGACCGTCAAACCGGTAAAACTTCAATTGCAATCGATACTATTATCAACCAAAAAAGTACACACAGCACAGATACTCCTGTATTTTGTATCTATGTAGCTGTTGGTCAAAAAGGTTCAACTGTAGCTTCAGTAGCTCGTACTTTAGAAAAATACGGTGCTATGGATTATACAGTTATCGTTTCTGCTCCTGCTGCTAGTTCAGCTCCAGAACGTTTTATTGCTCCTTTTTCCGGTGCTGCTATTGGTGAGTTTTTCCGTGATACCGGACGTCATGCATTGGTTATTTATGATGACCTTTCTAAACAAGCTGTTGCATATCGTGAAGTATCTTTATTGTTAAGAAGACCTCCGGGACGTGAAGCATATCCTGGTGATGTATTCTACTTACACTCTCGCTTATTAGAACGTGCTGCAAAAATCAACAAGAGTGATGCAGTAGCTCAACAAATGAATGATGTTCCAGAAGAATTAAAGCCATTGGTTAAAGGTGGCGGTTCTTTAACTTCATTGCCAATTATCGAAACTCAGGCTGGTGACGTTTCTGCATATATCCCTACAAACGTAATTTCTATTACTGATGGTCAGATATTCTTGCAGACAAACTTGTTTAACTCAGGTATTCGCCCTGCTATTGACGTAGGTATTTCAGTATCTCGTGTAGGTGGTAATGCTCAGGTTAAAGCCATGAAGAAATTATCCGGTACATTGAAGTTAGACCTTGCACAGTTCCGTGAATTAGAAGCGTTTGCTAAATTCGGTTCTGATTTAGATCCTGCTACTCAACGTCAGTTAAACAGAGGTGCTAGATCAGTAGAATTGTTAAAACAAGGTTTAAACAATCCATTGCAAGTTGATGAGCAAGTAGCACTATTATCAATCAACAACGCCGGATTATTAGACGGTTTAAAAGTTGATAAAATTGCTGAATTCGAATCTTCATTCTTAGACAATGTTCGTTTAAAGTTTAAAGATGACATGGCTGCTTTAAGATCAAAAGGCGCTCTTACTGATGAGTTCGCTGCAAAACTTTTAGCAGAAGCTAAAACCCTCATTCAACAAATGACGGCATAACAATGGCTAATTTACGCGACATACGCGATCGAATAGTTACTGTAAAAAATACGCAGCAGATAACCAAGGCTATGAAAATGGTTGCTGCTGCGAAGCTTCGCAAAGCTCAACAGCGTATGCTTCAAACAAGACCATACGCATCAAAGCTTTCTGAAGTAATCGGAAAGTTAGCTTCCGGCTCTACAGAATCTTCTGTTTTCTTAAAACCCAATGATAATCCGAAATCAGCGCTATTAATAATAGTTGGTTCAGATAGAGGCTTATGTGGTGGTTTTAACAACAACTTATTCAAAACAACTGAATTGTATATCAATGATGAGTTAAAATCATTCAAAGAAAACGGTTCACTAAGCTTGATAACTGTTGGTAGAAAAGCAACTGAATATTTCAATAAGCGAGCTTACAAAGTAGTTAAATCCTTTCCAGGATTTTTTGATAATCTCCAATATGAAAAATCAGCAGCAATTATGCGATTTGCTATGGAGCAATACGCTGCAGGAGAATTTGAATCAGTATTTCTGTCCTTCAATGAATTTAAATCTGTTATTTCACAGAATAGAAAGATTGAACAGATACTTCCGGTTCCTCAACCAGCTGAGCAAGAGTTCAATACAGATTATATTTTCGAACCAAATTCAGATGCAATTTTATCAAAATTGATTCCTTTACACTTGAATACACAATTGTGGAAAGCTTTATTGGAATCGAATGCTTCTGAGCAAGGTGCTCGTATGGCAGCAATGGATAATGCTACTGAAAACGCTTCTGAAATCATGCGCCAGTTACGCTTAAAGTACAATCAAGCAAGACAGGCAGCAATTACTACAGAAATTTCAGAAATTGTTTCTGGAGCTGAAGCATTATCAGAATAATTTTCGTATTATTGCGCTCCCGGAGAGATGGCAGAGCGGTCGAATGCGTCGGTCTTGAAAACCGAAGACTCGCAAGGGTCCGGGGGTTCGAATCCCTCTCTCTCCGCTGAAAGCCCCACATTGGGGCTTTTTTTGTTTTTACCCATAAGAATACATCCGATGAGAACACTTTTTGTCCTTTTATTTTTATTGATAGAGGTCGTACAAGCTCAGGACACTTTAATCATTTCTTATAATGATTTCTTGCAAAAGGGAATTGAATTTGCGCCGTTACTAAAGGCTGAGCAAGAAAAAATCAATACTTCTCTGAGTAAAGTTAAAGAAGTTAAAGCCAACCGTTTTATTCCCAAGTTTGACATAACTACTAACCATGGTGTAATGCCCGGAGTATCAAGCCCTGCAGGCTTACCACGAGACGAGTGGCACTTAGACCCGAACTTAAAAAACGAGTGGAGTGATTGGAGTATTTTTACTCAGGTTCAATTTTCTGTAGCTCAACCGGTATTTACATGGGGTGCATTATCAAATGCTATAAATGCTTCCAAAGCGGGTGCTGATGTTGTAGTGTACCAAACAGAAATGAAGCAAGCCGATTATTCTATGAATTTGACTAAGCTGTATTTCTCAATGGTCTTGGCAAACCAATTAAGCATATTGGCAGATGAAGCTGTAAGCACTATTAATAAAGCAAAAAAAGAGCTGGATAATTTAGACGATGACTCTGATATAGAAGAAAAGGAGTTATTCAAGTTTAAGATTTATGAGCAGCAGTTTTTGATAAAAGCTGAAGAAATTTATGAGAATAAACGTTTTGTTCAATATGCAATCAATATGGCTTTAGGAACAAAAGATATATTTTATAAACCAACAACAGACAGTTTGTCTCAACTAAACGACCAAATTGCCTTACCTGTATTAGAACTAGAGGCATTAGCCAACAGATCTGAAATTAAAGCAATAAACTCCGCTTCGAATGCTGTAGAATTCGGGGTGAAAGCTCAAAAAGCCCAACGACTCCCGTTAGTTTATTTTGGTTTAGGCGGTGAATATGTTCACACTCCAAGGCCAGTGACTAGTCAACCGCTAATTGGCACTAGATTCGATTATCTAAATGTGTTTTATAGTTTTGGAATTCGTCAATCTCTTAATTTTGGGGTGATGAACGCAAAAGTAGAACAATTAAACCATCAGCTTAAACAAGCTGAATTATCAAAAGACGCTGTTGGACAAGCTATATTATTTGATGTAAGTACTGCTTATAAAGACTTTAAAATTGCTAACATTAAAAAATCTAAATTATCAGCTGCGTTCCAAACATCGAAAGAATGGTTACGTAAAGAGCAAATTGACTACGACCTCGGATTGGGGGAAATCAAAAACTTGGTAGAAGCTATGAAAATGAATTTAGAGCTGGAAGCTGAGTTTAAACAATCTCAATACGAGTTAAGCGTTAAAGAAGCAATGCTTTTAAAAGCGATTGGAAAGTTAAACTAATACCTATTGTTATGTTTAGTATCATATTTGCAATAATTATCACCCTGTTTACAAATTCAGTGCAGAATTCTTCAGATGCGCGAGTAAAAGAAATTAAAAATCTGCTTGAAAAAAGAGATGTAGAAATCAAAGCATTATTAGGCGCGGAGGGATCTACATATACCGATGCTCAAAAAGACAAATTAAAAGAAATAATCAATGGAATAATTGATTATGATGCTATGGCTCAAGTTGCCTTACAAGAAACTTATTCAGAGATCACTGTTGAACAAAAAACAGAATTTGTTGATGTATTCGGTACAATTATTCGCGACCAATCATTAGCAAAGTTAGATATTTATAGAGCTAAAGTGACTTATGAGTCGATTGAAGTAGAAGGAAATACTGCTTATGTAAAAACGATGGCAGAATTGAAAGATGTGAAAACACCTGTTTCTTATTCAATGGCTTATAAAGGTGGGCAGTGGATGATTACAGATATGGTAATTGACAATGTTTCAACTGCAGATTCGTACAAAACTTCGTTTCAGCGAGTAATCAAGAAAAAGGGTTACGAATCATTAATGAAAAGTTTAAGAAAAAGAGCTGCAAGGGGAGAGTAAATCCATTGTCTCGAGACATTAATTTAGTCTATATTACTGACCAAAAATTGCCTAGAAATGCTACTGATACGCATCAATTTATGACAATGGTTAGTGCTTTTGGAGCAATTGGCATTAATAC
>SBGQ01000074.1 GCA_006226965.1 bacterium
ACCAACATGTTGGTTTTGGCACAGCTATCGGAACTGAACCGGACAGAAGTTCTGAATGGTTGAGTGTGAATTATCCGAAAGTCTCTTTTTACTCTTATGCGAATCAAAAGTGGAAATCGGTGAGTACATCAACTGAATTGAGTTATACAAATGCACAACCCGTCGGAGGAATTACTCATCAATATCTCGGCGTAAATCAACGATTTCGCTGGGCTGATTTTCGAGTAAATGTTAGTTCACAAATAGACCAAGACCCGGTAACGAATAATTGGAAAGCATCGTTTTTAACAGTTCAAGCCCGCCAAAAGCTATTCAAGAATGTAGATGTTTACACGCAATATACTCACCGACAATTATATAGAGATTGGTTGGCTCAACCTTTCGGAACGGTGAATGAGCAGGTTGGAGGCGGAATTACAATTCGTATGAAATCGTGGTTGGTGGGCCAGGATGTGAGTATTAATCAGTTGGCAGGATCTCAAACTTCTTGGTCGTATTCAAATTGGTTTAGCTGGAATAATTTAACTCGTTGGAATATTGATTATCAGTTATCCAATCAATTTTGGTCGGGTTATAGAGCTTTTGCAATTTCATCGCAATCTCAGTTTAGTAAATATGTCCGTTCGCAAAACTGGCTTTCAGTTGGGTATCAGTTTAATTACAGTAATTATTATGATGCGATTTCGCACACTCATGGATTGTTTTCACAATATCAAATGCGTTTTAATAAACAAACCCATTTAAGCATTCGTTATTCGGTTGATGCAGGTTTATTGATGATTAGAACAGGATTGTGGGTTAGTTTTTGGAGGAGTTTTTAAATGGAAACAACCATTATTTGGGTAACTGCTATTGTATTATTTGCGGTGTTTTCTATCCCGTTTATTCGCATGCGTAAAAAACAAGAATCAGAAGCGCATTTGGCAGACATAAATGCATTGAATTACGGTTTAAAAGAGCCGATTTCCTTACACCCGGTAGTAGATATTAATTCTTGCATCGGTTCCGGTGCTTGTATTGAAGCTTGTCCGGAGCATGATGTGCTCGGTTTGCGTTTTGGCCAAGCTTTTACAATAAGTCCGGCGCGTTGTATTGGCCATGGTTTATGTGAACGCTCTTGCCCGGTTGAAGCAATCTCGCTTGTCTTTGGTTCTGAAAAACGTGGTGTTGATATTCCACGAATTCAAGAAAATTTTGAAACGAATGTGCCGGGTATTTACATCATTGGTGAGTTGGGCGGTATGGGTTTAATTAAAAACGCGTTTGAACAAGGGCGGCAATGTATTGAAGGAATTATTACAGAATCGCGCAAAAAAATAGCTGATGTGGATGTATTAATAGTTGGTTGCGGACCGGCGGGGCTTTCGGCGGCACTCCATGCGAAAGAAAATGGATTACGATATTTGGTAATAGAACGAGAAGATGTGGGCGGAACCGTTCGCTATTACCCTCGAAGAAAATTGGTAATGACTCAACCGGTTTTTGTACCCGGTTATGGAAAATTCCGAAAAAGAGAAATTTTAAAAGAGGAGCTGATTGAAATTTGGGAAAGCATAGTCGAAAAAAATCAGCTGAATATTCAGACAGGAGAAAACATTGTATCTATCAAACGAAAAACAGATGCCGTGTTTGAAGTACAATCAGATAAAGGCACCTATTCCGCTGAACGAGTAATTTTGGCTGTTGGTAGAAGAGGAACGCCTCGTAAACTGGATATTCCCGGCGAAGAATTATCCAATGTTTCTTATTCCTTACGAGAACCCGATCATTTTCAAAATATGAGTGTAGCGGTAGTTGGTGGCGGTGACTCAGCGGTGGAAGCGGCAATGGCATTAGCAGATCAACCCGGAAATACCGTCCGATTAATTTACAGAGGTACATCATTTAGCCGTATAAAACCACAAAATGCAGAGCGTTTACAATCCTACATCAAAAAAGAAAATTTCAACTTGATGTTAAACGCAAATGTGTTGAAAAACATGGAAAGTCATATTCTAATTCAATCTCATGACCAAGAGCCTATTTTAGTAGAAAACGAATATGTGTTCATTTTTGCAGGTGGAATTTTGCCTATAGCTTTTCTAAATGAGATAGGAATTAAGGTAGATACCAAATTCGGAAGTAAATAAGTAAATCTAAGAGGGTTTTGTTAATCTGAATTCTATTAACCATATTTTTCACAAATTTTAAAATCGGGCTGAATATGAATTCATTTTTAAGAGCACTTCACTTAGTGAGTTATTCCAAGTTTGTCTTCTTTATTATCGCACTTGTTTACATTTATCTTCCCTTGTTTAACAAGGAAGTAAATCACCTTGAAAATGTTGGAATCGGACTCATTTTCTTAGGGATAGGCTTGTCTTTGGATTCGCTTCGCGATCAAAATGTTGTAGATAGGTTTAGCAAAAAGATTTACAAGAAACCAAGCGTTGTAATTTCAATTGTATCAGTGCTATTAGTGATATTCGTTGTGACTTTAGGTTTAAGTTTATATGCTTTAATTACAACAGAAAGTGATTCAATCAGAAATATAGCAGTTGGATTATTGTGTACCTGTTTGGGTGGAATCTCAATGGTTAGACAAATTATTGAGACATCAAGAAAGATTAAACAGGGGGAGATTGCATAACACTATAAATGGATTAGGCAATAAATTATTCAGTCAGAAACCTTTTTTTATGACTCATTGGATTTTTCTTCCAACTCAAAACAGCATGAATGATAATCGTCTTTTCGTCAGTTGTGTAGTAAATAAAAAAAGGAAACTTCTTACAAGTGTATCTAAAATAGTCAAAAATAATAGGATGAAACCCGCAGGAAAGAGTTAATTCATCAATTTCATTGAAAATATGATCGAAAAAATATTTTCCAGCTCCTTTTTCAGCCTTCTCATAAAATGAAATAGCGTCATTAATATCTGAATAAGCTTCTGATGTTATCTCAATGTTTTTTTTCAAATTCTTTTAAAAGCTTAATTTTTGCTTCATCAAGACTCATTGTGTTTAGATTGCCTTTCTTGTAGCTATGCATTCGTTCTTCTAGGATAGACTTATGCCATTGAGGAGATTCTAACTCAAGCACATTGGAAAGCTCAGCCCAAAGCTCTTCCATAAGTTGCATTTTTTGATTATTACTTAACCGTTTTAGTGTTTCTGTAATCATATTTACAAGGTAATAAAACAAAAGCTAAGCGCAAAAAAAGCCCCGCAGTTTGCACCACAGGGCTTTCATCTCAAAAATATTCGAAATCTTAAATACGCGCTTTACGGTTTAATTCACCTAATCTGCCGGAATATTCAGATCGGGAAGCGTAAATGGATTTTATTCTTCCAATCTGACGTAAACGCTGCTCTGCCAATTCGTTAGATGCCACATATGTTGGAACGTTATGTGTTTCAGAATAAGAAATGATATTAGCAATTACATCGTAAATACGGCTTGCTTGTTCGTGTGCTCGTTCTTGGTTATAGCCTTCCAATTCGTTAGCAACGTTAATTAAACCGCCGGCATTAATTACATAATCAGGAGCATATAAAATGCCTTTCTCAATTAATAGTTGTCCGTGAACAGTTTCATCGTCTAGTTGGTTGTTGGCAGAACCGGCTACGATAGCACACTTTAATTGTGGTATCGTTACAGAATTAAGAATACCGCCTAAAGCACAAGGGCTGAAAATATCTACATCTAAGCCGTAGATTTCATCGGGATTTACAACAGTTACGCCGAAATCATCCACAAAACGTTTTAATTTATCAGCAAAAATATCACTGATAAATACTTTTGCACCGCTGTGAGTTAAGAGTTTAACCAAGTAGTAACTTACATGCCCGGCACCTTGAACGGCAATTTTTTTACCGGCTAAAGAATCTGAGCCGTACACGCGTTTTGCACAAGCTTTCATTCCTTCGAAAGTACCCAAAGCTGTTACAGAAGATGGATCTCCCGAACCGCCTAATGCACGTGAAATACCGGTAACGTATTTGGTTTCCATACGAACCCATTCCATGTCGCGTACTTCAATCCCAACGTCTTCAGCTGTAATGTAACGTCCGCCAAGACCTTCAACAAAACGACCGTATGTTCTGAATAAAGCTTCGGTTTTTTCTTTTTTCGGATCGCCGATAATTACAGCTTTTCCGCCACCCAAATTGAGTCCGGCAACGGCTGCTTTATACGTCATACCGCGAGATAATCGTAATACATCGCGTAAAGCTTCTTGCTCATTTTTATACATCCACATACGTGTGCCACCCAATGCAGGTCCCAAAGTTGTATTGTGGATGGCGATAATTGCTTTTAAACCAACTTTAGGATCAGAGCAAATAACTACCTGCTCGTGATTCTTGTTTTCAATCTGGCTGAAAAGCGAAAAATTAGAATCGATTTCTTGTTCGATTACCGGTATAGTTTCCATAAAAGTAGGTAAAATATTTTTGGTTAAGATGGGCTAAAAATACGCAAAAAAGCGCTTCCAAAATATTAAATCAAAACAGGAGAAAGTAAATAGTTGTTTTGATTATACCTGCGAACGGAGTTGCTTTTTGAACTGAATTACTAATTCGTTTGCGGCTTGGACTGGAGTGATTGATTGATTTTTTACTTCGTTTTCAAGCGATGAAATAAACGATTTGTTGTCTTTTTGATTCCAGAGTAAATGAATGATTTCATCCTCAGCAAGGCGCTTAAACCAACTTAGTTTTTGTTGGATTCTGTTTTTACTGAAAACACCGGATTTTTTTAACAAATCCATGAAATGCAGACTGGCTTTCCATACTTCGTCGATACCGTTTTTTTCAATAGCGCTGCAAGCCAATATCTGAACTTGTATTCCGGAATATTTAGGATGGATTAAATGAAAGGCGTTTTCATATTCATTTTTTGCACGCTCAGCCAGTTTTTTCTGATCTCCATCGGCTTTGTTGATAACCAGCATATCTGTTATTTCCAGAATTCCACGTTTTATTCCTTGGAGTGAATCGCCCGCACCCGGTAACATCAACACCATAAAACAATCTACCATAGAAGCTACTTCATACTCACTCTGACCCACGCCCACGGTTTCTACTAAAATCACATCATATCCGGCAGCTTCGCACAATGAAATGGTTTCGCGCGTTCGTTTAGCAACTCCTCCTAATGTTCCTGATGTCGGTGAAGGACGTATGAAGGCTTCTTCACGTGAAGCCAATGTTTCCATACGGGTTTTATCACCCAAAATACTTCCGCCAGTCGTCGGCGAACTAGGGTCAACGGCTAAAACCGACACCTTTTTTCCTTGTGCGATGATGTGATTTCCGAGCGCTTCAATAAACGTACTCTTACCGACGCCCGGAACACCGGAAATGCCAATTCGGATGGATTGATTATTCTCCGGAAGCTGGCTGAGTAATTCTTGAGCGAGTTGTTCGTCCGATTCTCGATTACTTTCGATTAATGTTATGGCTTTGGCAAGTGCACGACGATTGCCAAGCTGTATTTGTTTCGAAAGTTCCTGAGGTGAAGTCATATAAGAAAATAAGGCGATTTAAACCATTTGTTTTCTTTTTATCGCATCAATCACTTTGCTGGCAGCATCCGGAATATTTGTACCGGGTCCAAAAATGGCGCTCACACCTTTGGCGTAGAGATAGTCATAATCCTGAACAGGAATTACTCCGCCTGCCACCACAATAATGTCATCAGCGCCTTCTTTTTTTAGTAATTCGATGAGTTGTGGTACGAGTGTTTTATGTCCGGCAGCTAAACTCGACGCTCCGATTACATGAACATCGTTTTCAATCGCCATTTTTACAACTTCCTCAGGTGTTGAAAAAAGCGGACCGACATCCACATCAAAACCCATATCCGCAAAGGCCGTAGCTACAACTTTTGCACCGCGGTCGTGCCCGTCCTGACCCATTTTTACGACTAAAATTCGTGGGCGGCGCCCTTCAGACTCAGCGAAAGCATCTATTTTGTCTTTGATTTTTGTGTACGCCTCATTTCCTGAGTACACACTATCATAAACACCCTGAATGGTTTGATTTTCAGCACGATGGCGTCCAAAAACATCTTCCATTGCCAATGAAATTTCGCCGACAGTTGCACGGAGTCGGGTTGCTTCAACGGCTAAATCTAAAAGATTTCCATTGCCCGTTTTACATGCCTCACGAATAACATCTAAAGCAGCTTGAACTTTAGATTCATTCCGTTCTGCTTTAATTTTATTGATGCGTTCTATTTGTTTTTCGCGAACCTGAGTGTTATCAATATCCAGAATATCAACCGGATCTTCGTTCTCAAGTTTAAACTTATTCACACCAACTATGGTTAAATCGCCTTTATCAATACGTGCTTGTTTTTTGGCAGCGGATTCTTCAATTAAACGTTTAGGATAACCAAGCTCAATCGCTTTTGCCATTCCTCCCATTTCATCGATGGTATTAATGATTTCTTTTGCTTTCCGAGCTAAATCTAACGTGATAGACTCCACCGCATAAGACCCTGCAAACGGATCTATGGTATGCGTTACATCTGTTTCCTCAGCTATGATGATTTGTGTATTTCTTGCAACACGCGACGAAGTAGCAGTTGGTAAAGAAATAGCTTCGTCGTACGAATTGGTGTGTAAGGATTGCGTTCCACCCAAAACAGCGGCCATTGCTTCTATAGTTGTTCGAATTACGTTATTTAAAGGATCTTGAGCTGTTAACGACCAACCTGATGTCTGGCAATGAGTTCTAAGCATCAAGGATTTATCGCTTTCAGGTGAAAAGCGGTCTTTTAGAAATTCAGCCCAGAGTAATCTTGCTGCACGTAATTTGCTTACTTCCATCAAGAAGTTCATGCCTATGGCAAAGAAGAACGACAAGCGCGGCGCAAAATCATCTACATTTAAACCTTTTTCAACAGCGGTTTTAACATATTCGATTCCATCGGCAAGAGTGAAGGCTAATTCAATGGCACTGTCGGCTCCGGCTTCTTGCATATGATAGCCGGAAATGGAAATGGAGTTGAATTTTGGCATGAATTTGCTGGTATATTCAATAATATCAGCAACAATGCGCATAGATGGTTTAGGCGGATAAATGTAGGTGTTACGAACCATGAATTCCTTCAATATATCGTTCTGTATGGTTCCGCTTAATTGGTCGGCTTTAACACCTTGTTCTTCGGCAGCAACGATATAACCGGCTAAAATCGGGATTACGGCTCCATTCATAGTCATAGATACCGACATTTCGTCCAACGGAATGCCGTCGAAAAGTATCTTCATGTCTTCAACTGAATCGATAGCAACACCTGCTTTTCCAACATCGCCTACAACTCGAGGGTGGTCTGAATCATAACCGCGATG
Organism: bacterium; assembly: GCA_006226965.1. GTDB lineage: Bacteria > Bacteroidota > Rhodothermia > Balneolales > M1805 > M1805. Next base: position 7,337 of record SBGQ01000074.1, read on the forward strand.
TGTGGCTAAATCAAAAGCAACAGACAGACCTTTTTGCCCGGCAGCTAAGTTCTTGCGGTAAAACGCATTCGACTCTTCAGCCGTAGAAAATCCGGCATATTGACGAATCGTCCAAGGGCGCTGGGTGTACATAGTTGGATAGGGTCCGCGTAAAAAGGGAAACTCTCCCGGGTATGATTCCTGATAATCTCTTTTTTGCAAATCAGTAGAATCATATAAAGCCTGAATAGTAATGCCTTCCGCTGATTTTCGATTAATAGTTTCTAAAGGTTTTCCTTTTAAGGCTTTTCCGGCGTTCTTTTCCCAGGACTTTTTTTGTTCAGACATATTTCCTCGATTTAAAAAGCGATTTTCCTGTCTAAAAATAGCCATTTTTATTTAATAAGCGATGTGCTTGGGTTTGGCGTAGAATCTAAAGGCAGATTTAGAATCGACGGGCTAAACGTGATAGGGTACTTTTGCTCCAATAGTATCTGAATGTGACATAATAACCTTCAACACCTTGTCTTGTTGAACCTTCTTTATATGTCAAATATGCGTTTCTATAGGTTGATTCTAAAGCAAATCGACGGGAAAAGAATACATGTGTAATGCCAAGTCCAAGCCGAATTTCGAGTGCATGTCTTAAATAACCTTCATCGATAGTGCGGTCATTTCGAAACAACAAACCCGTTGCATAGGCACCGGCAAGTAGATAAGGTTTATAAAGCGGTTGTTTTTTATAGCTTAATTTTGCGGAAAACCCTCCTTGTAAATAGAATAAATTAAGCCTGCTCACAGAACCGTTAGTATTGGTTTCTTTTCCGTCTCTTCTCATGAACTCCAATTCAGAATAAAAAGACAATAACTCCATAGGGAAGCAATCCCAAAACAAACCTGCTCCAAAGTTTGAAAAAGAGCGTTGTTCAACTGGGTCAACACCGAGGCGGTCTCTATTTTTGGTGCCCAATAAAATGGTATATCCAAATGCAGATGGGTAATCTTGAGCAAATCCAGATTGACACAAGCTTATAAATACTAAAAACAAAACGATTCTAAAAAACAACCTCACCTTATTATCTATCTTTTGGCGTCTTGATTTATCGTAAAGTATAAGATATCAGTTAGTTATGCGCAAAGATATCTTAATTTAACTCAAGTTCTTTTTTGCTGAATGAAACGTCATCTTCCATTTGGATAGTAGTGCTTAGATTTGCAATCATATCTTGACGTAGTTTTTGAATAGTGAGCCCGCTCATTAAAGAGCCATTTTTAGCAATGGAAATACGACCTGTTTCCTCAGAAACCACCACCACGAACACATTGTTCGATTCAGAAACACCTACTGCTGCACGGTGACGCGTTCCAAAAGCATTTGAAATGGTTGGATTTGAACTGATGGGTAATAAACAACTAGCGGCAATTATACGGTCACCTTTAATGACTACTGCGCCGTCGTGTAAAGGAGTGTCTTTTGTGAAAATCGTAACCAGTAATTCTTTTTTTACTTTTGCATCTAGTTTGATGGCATTTTCTATCGTGTCTTGAAGTGCTGCACCACGAGCAAAAACGATTAAGGCACCGGTTTTGGTTTTGGTAAGTTCTTTAATGGCATCAATCACCTCTGAAATAACGTCATCAGATTGATTTTTAGAGAAGAGTTTATCAAAGCTGGTATTTTGCCCAAGGTTATAGAGCAAACGACGAATTTCAGGCTGGAAAATGATGAAGACCGCCAAAATTCCCACGTCCATAATTTTACGCAGGAAAAAGTTGATGGTATTTAAGCCTAAAGCACTTACACCAGCATTCAAAACGAAAATAAATACTAAGCCAATAAAAGCAGGAATGGCAAATGACCCTCTAATCCACTTATACAAGTAGAATAAGATAGTTGCGATGATTAAGGTTTCAATAAAATCCTTAATCCCGAATTCAAGAAAGCCAATTGGAATGAGATCCACTACCCGGTAGAATTAAAGTGCCTGATTCTTTATGGCATTATACACTAAAATCGATTCAAATGCAGGCTTTACGTCATGAGCGCGAATAATTTTTGCGCCTTTTGTGAGATTATCATAATGAAAAGCAACTGTTCCTATTAGGCGTTCACTTACCGGAGCTTGATTTAAAATAGAACCAATTGTTGTTTTGCGAGATGCTCCAACTAATAATGGACAGCCAAAATGTGAAAACTCAAACAGGCGATGCGCAATTTCTAAATTGTGTTTATCCGTTTTTCCAAAACCAAAACCCGGATCCAAAATTACTCGATTGAGTAATCGGGTGTTAGATTGTTGTAATTGATAGAAGAAAAAGCTCTTTATTTCTTGAATAACATCATGATATTGTGGGTTTGCCTGCATCGTTTGCGGCTCACCTTTTGAGTGCATGATGATTAATCCCGCCTCGTAAGTTTCGCATAAATCAACGAAACGATCATCTTTTTGTAAGCCACTAATGTCATTTAAAATGTGAACACCGGCATTTAATGATTCTTTCGCCACTTCATATTTTGTGGTATCAATAGAAAGGAAAACGTCGGGGATTTCTTTTCGGATAGCTTCAATTACAGGAATAACACGGTTTAATTCATCTTCAACGGATACGGGTTCTGCTCCGGGGCGAGCGGATTCTCCTCCAATATCAATAATTGTAGCACCATCATTAACCATTTGCAGCGCATGAGCTACGGCCTGCTCAGCGGAAATGAATTTCCCTCCGTCTGAAAATGAATCAGGCGTAATATTTAAAATCCCCATCACAATGGGACTAGAAAGAGAAAGCGTCTGACCTTTGAGGATCAGACGCTCTGATTTATCTAAAATTGAATTTTCCAAAGTGTAAACTAAGAGATTACCAATCTTCTTGTAAATCGCCGTCTTTGCCTTCTTTTGCAGCCGCTTCGTCTGCAGTAGGCATTGGGTCTTTAGTTTCGTTGATTACATGGTCAGCCCATTTATCCGCTAAACGTTCGTTCCATTCGATGTAATGCTCCCATTTTGCTGGAACTTCATCATCAGGATAAATTGCTTCAACAGGGCATTCTGATGCACAAGCGTCGCAATCGATACATTCATTTGGGTCAATTACTAAAAAGTTGGGGCCTTCACGGAAAGCATCAACAGGACAAACAGAAGCACAGTTGGTGTACTTACAGTTGACACATGGTTCGGTTACTACGTATGCCATAATCTAACAGAAAAAGGTTTAAGAGTTGTTAGTCAGCAAATATACATTATAGCAACTTAGATGCAATTCAAATAAGGCTCTATTTGCTTACTTTGTAGGCTTTTATCACCTTTTCAACTTCAGCATAATCCACATCCGGATTTCCTGTGATTCCCATTTGTGCTTTAATCACGGTGCCGTCAGCAGCAACATATACTTTATACGGAATTCCCATGATTCGTAAATCTTTTGCTAGTTCCGGTGCAAACACATGAGTAAAGAAGTACCCTTTTTCTTTTGAAAAAGCTTTAACATCATCAACACTATCATCCCAGCCCGGGCTTACCGCAAGAACAACGAAATCATCCACATAATCATTAGCAAGTTTATCGAGAGTAGGCATGAATTTGAGACAAGGACCGCACCAGGTTTCCCAAAAATCGAGAATAACTACTTTTCCTTTATAATCGGCAAGTGTAACTGTTTTGCCGTCTAAAGTTTTGAATTTCGCTTGCTGAATGGCTGTTTTTTGAGCGTCTGTTAATTGTGGTTGCCCTTGTGCACAAGCACTTACGGTGAATAGTACTGCTAAAAGTAGTGTAGAAACGTATTGCATAATCTTCATTGTTTTTGATGATTTGCCGAATGTACTAATCTTGTTCATAAGTTATTTTTAATTGCTTTATAGATAAAATTGACCTGTCTAACGCAGAAACAGATTGATATTGGATGTTCTAAGCGGAATTTATCCATAATTTATGCGAATGAAACAGCAAACGCACGACTATTGGATGCAAAAAGCTTTAGATGAAGCTGAAAAAGGCAGAGGTTACGTAAGCCCAAATCCTGTTGTCGGATGTGTAATTGTAAGCTCTGATGGGAAACTTATCGGCAAAGGGTATCACGAAAAATTTGGCCAAGCTCATGCTGAAGTTATTGCTGTTCAATCTGTTAAAAATAAAGAAGAGTTAATCGGAGCAACGGTTTATGTTACCTTGGAACCCTGTTCCCACCATGGAAAAACCCCTCCGTGTGCAGACCTGTTGGCACAACTACCGATAAAAAAAGTTGTTGTTGCAATTACAGATCCAAACCCCAAAGTATCCGGTGCTGGTTTAAATAAACTAAGAGCTTCCGGTAAAGATGTTGAAGTTGGCATTTTAACTAACGAAGCTCAAAAACAAAACGAATTTTTTCTACATCATATTCAAACAGGAAAACCATTTGTTACACTGAAATGGGCGCAAACATTGGATGGTTATGTGGCAGCGCCAGACGGTAGTTCTCAATGGATTAGCGGTAAAGAGTCGAGAACGCTTGTTCATAAATGGCGATCTGAATATGATGCCGTACTTGTTGGAAGACAAACTGCGAAATTAGATAATCCGTCTTTAACTGTACGATTGGTGCACGGAAGACAACCCAAGCGAATTGTTTTAGACGGCCCGGGAACTCTACCGCGAGATTTGAAACTATTTTCAGATCAATATGAGGAAAAAACGATTGTTATCACACACAATCCTTTGCATTTGCATTCTGAAGAACCCATGCTCGAATTATTATCCAGTAATTATTTTCGTGGGCAAAGAGTGTTAGTCGGCAAAAAAAATAATCATGTTGATATAAACGAAGCTTTAATTCAACTTGGTAAAATGGGAATTGCATCTGTTTTGGTGGAAGCTGGTTCGAATTTAGCAAGTGCTTTATTGCAACAAAATCTGGTTGATAAACTCCATGTCTTTATGGCACCGAAACTACTTGGGGGCGGAAAACCTGCCTTACAACAGTTGGGATTGAGTCATATTGATGATGCGCTCGAATTAAGAAATTCAACTTGGCAAACTATCGGAAACGATTTATTACTCACCGCATATTTATAACACTATGTTCACAGGAATTATTGAATCTTTAGGAACAGTAAAAGGCAAAAAACCACTTAAAGGCGGAATTGAATTTGATATTGAAGCGCCATTTACGCACGAAATTCAAATAGATGACAGTATTTGTACTTCGGGTGTGTGTTTAACCGTAGTTAAAAAAGCCGGCTCTGTTTACAGTGTACAAGCGGTTGAAGAAACACTTCGTAAAACAACCTTAGGGTCGGTTCAGATCGGACAAAAAGTAAATCTGGAACGATGTTTAACTCCTCAATCTCGCCTAGACGGACACATTGTTCAGGGTCATGTTGATATTGTCGGTACTGTTAAATCTATTCAAAATGAAGGGGCAAACTGGTTGATAACGATTTCTTATCCAGACGAATTCAGAGATTTAATTGTGGGAAGAGGAAGTATAGCCGTTGACGGAATTAGCTTAACGATTGCTCGTGAACAAGCCAATGAATTTACGTTGGCAATTATTCCCTACACATGGGAACACACCACTTTACACGAGAGAAAAGTGGGCGATTCCATTAATCTGGAGTTTGATATTCTTGGTAAATATGTGGTTCGTTTTTTACAAAATCGAGCAAATAATCCATCAACAAAAGGATTAACAGCTGAAAAATTACTGAGTTTAGGCTTTTGAAATTAACCTTTAGTCATCAGTTTTAAATCGGTTTCGTAGTATCTGCCTTTTCGTAAAATCATTACTTTGATAGTATCTCCTGCTTCGTATTCGCGCAATAAAGCCTGAAAATGTGTGTAGCTATAAATCCGCTCTTCATTGAATTTAATCAATACATCACCGGGTAAAATTCCGGAATCAAAGGCAGGGCCGTCTTTATTTACACTATACACAAATACGCCTTGAATCATCGGTAATTGATATTGATACGCTTTTTCTACGGTGATAGGCATTACTTCCATTCCCGGGTCGTAATCCAACGAAACCTGTCCTTTTTCTCTTAATTGACGAATAATTTTTAGAACGGTATTGCTTGGAATAGCAAAACCTAATCCTACAAATCCGCTGCTCGTTCCGCCGGTGTAAATAAACGTATTAACACCGATAACTTGCCCTAAACTATTACTGAGTGGCCCGCCTGAGTTCCCGCTGTTGATAGCGGCATCAGTTTGAATCATGTCTAAATACACACGAGGTTGTTGCGGATCGGGTCTAAAATCTCGTTTTGTTGCTGAGACAACGCCGACCGTTACAGATGGCTGACCATCTGTAAATAAACCAAAAGGGTTTCCGACTGCTATCGCCCATTCACCCACCATAATTTCATCTGAATCTCCAAATTCGACATAAGGAAAAGCGTTGCCCGAAATTTTGATAAGAGCTAAATCGCCGTATTCATCAAAACCGATTACTTGAGCTTCATAATCATCGCCATTCGAAAGGGTAACAATTACCTTGGAAGGATTTTTGCCAATAACGTGTTGGTTTGTAACTACGTAGCCGTCTTCACTTACGATAAAACCTGTGCCAAGTGAATTGAATTCACGCATTTGTCCTGGCTCTACAAATAAACCGTAAAACAAATCCATTTTCAGACGGTCGCGTTCTTTTACCAATTCCGTAACACTGACACTCACTACTGCTGGCGAAAGTTTTTTTACCGCTCGAGTAATGGCATTTTCTCGATGGGCACGAAGTGTAGTATCAACCTGTTCTTCTTTTTCTTTTTTCTTTGATACGATTTGCGCAATGGAAGTATCTAATCCTTTGGGAGCAACCGATTGTTCTTGTTCAGATTGCGGTTTTACACAAGAAAGGATGAAAATCGAGAGGAGAAGGAGTCGTGAAATCATAATAATTCGGTATGGTGAAGACGCGAAACGTTGCGATAGAATTGATAGTACATGATTGATTTTAGTTTAGCAAAATCAGGCTTCGTACAATTCGTATCCTTTTGTAATAACATCTTTTACAGCTTCGTCAATAGTTCCTTCGAACCAGGCACCGGCTGCTTTAACGTGTCCGCCGCCGTTGTAGAATCGAGCCCAAACGTTACAATCAATTCCGCGTTTAGAACGCAGACTCAATTTTATTTTACCGTTCATTTCAGCGAATAAAACGGCAGCATCTACACCTTGTAAACTAAGTGCATACGCTACAAAGCCTTCGGTATCAGCATAAGTGGTTTGTGTCGAGCTCAGCATTTCATCAGTTATTTTGATGATTCCGATTTTTGCTTTACCGGGTGCTTCAACCGTTGTCAAGGCTTTTCCAAGCAATTGAATTTGGTTGGCATTTTTATTGTCGTACACTTTTTCATAAATCTCAGGCGGTGTAAATCGTCCGCGTCGTAATAATTCAGATGCAACGGTGTGTACATCGGGAGTTACCGAATCAAAACGAAAAGAACCCGTATCGGTAACTAAACCTGTATAAATCGCCATAGCCGATTCACGCTCTAATAAATCCATATTGGTATTCATGTATAAGTGAAAAACCAATTCTGCGGTTGAGCATGCGCTGGTTTGCGAAATCATTTCCGTGTATTTGCCTTCGGGGTTTGGATGATGGTCAATCATATACAAAGGTTTTCCGGAAGCATAAATATGTTCTCCGAACACACCAAAACGTGAAGCGGCATTTCCATCAAGAACTAAATAAGCTTCACAGGAGTCAACTAATTCCTGAGTTGGTTTTTGAATCGGGTAAAAGTTCATTAACCATGCAAGATTGGTCGGAATGGCGTCGTCATTAAATGCATGGGCTTTAATGCCGAATTTAGATAACCAAATACTGGCACCAACAAGCGAGCCGATTGCATCGCCATCCGGACGTATATGAGTAAAAACCCCGATTTTCTTGTGTTGTAAAATAGATTCAATAAATGTTTGCATGGAAATTCGATTTAATTTGGCTCAAAAATAGGAAGGCAGGGGGATTAATAGGCTTTTTTTCTTGAGAATGTTTAGAGTGTCTTATCTTTGCATCAAATTTTGAAAGAATGATTATTAGTAGTACTTCTTCTGTTTTAGTTATTTGTGATGGTTTGATTCCCGATAAAGCGTGGGTATTTAGCGAATGGCAACAGCATCAGTATCACATTGCTTGTGACGGTGCCGGGAATCAGCTGTTAGATTATCAATTAACGCCACATGTAGTAATTGGTGATTTAGACAGTTTTGATACCTCAAGAAAAGGCTCCTTTAAATTAATTCAAGATGCTGATCAGGAAACCAACGACTTGGAAAAAGCTCTGAGTTACGTGTATCAAAGAGGGGCGAAAAAAGCCGTAATTATTGGTGCATTGGGCAAAAGGCTGGATCACACTTTAAAAAATCTATCCGTTTTACAGCGGTTTGACACCAAATTTGATGAACTGATTATTAAAGATGAGTTTGGTATCAGTATCATAGCGAGAAAAAAAATACGTATTGAAGCACCAACCGGAACCATTGTATCCTTAGTTCCAATAAGTGGTAAAGTTTTGGGTGTGCAGACAAAAGGCTTAAAATACCCTCTGAATCGAGAATATCTTGCAAACGGCGAACGAGACGGTACATCAAATGAAATCATTAAAAAGCAAGCCGAAATCGAAATTGAATCCGGTGAATTGTTGATAATCATTTCTCATACAGATGGCTCACCTCTTCAAATAAATCGAAGTAAATGAGTACAATAGACTATGCACTTATTCTGGTGTACTTTCTGGCACTTCTTGTAATAACATTTTGGGGTAAAAAAGAGCATCAGGATGAAACGAATTACATTTTAGCAGGACGAAAACTCACACTACCTGCATTTGTAGCAACCTTAGTTTCTACGTGGTATGGCGGAATTTTAGGAGTGGGTGAATATGGATATTCGTACGGAATCTCGCAGTGGGTAGTATTTGGTTTTCCCTATTACATTTTTGCAATCTTGTTTGCCTTCTTTTTAGTGAAGCCAATTAGAAAATCGAGCAGCTTAAGTTTGCCCGAGGCAATAGAACAAACGTATGGAAAAACCGCACGCAAAATCGGTGCTTTATTTGTGTTTTTGCTTACTAGTCCTGCGCCTTACATTGTAATGCTGGCTCTATTATTTAAACTGATAATCGGCATTGAAGCCGATTATACCTTATATGCTATTGGCGTAACCTTGTTTTCTTTGCTTTATGTGTGGAAAGGCGGTTTTAGCGCTGTGGTAAGAACCGATATGTTGCAACTCGTTCTTATGTATCTGGGATTTGCCGTGTTGGTATTTTTCGGCTTATCCAGATTTGATGGAATAACTTCATTTGTCGCACAAATTCCTGAAACACATACGAATCCCACCGGAGGGCAATCTGTTTTTTATGTGATGGTTTGGTTTTTTCTGGCTTTGTGGACCTTTGTTGACCCGGGTTTTCATCAACGAGTAGCAGCGGCAAAAGACGAGAAAACGGCAAAACGAGGGATTATTATCTCCGTTATTTTTTGGTTGGTTTTTGATTCCTTAACTATGATTACATCATTGCTGGGCGTTGTTTTGTTACCTGATTTAAATGAACCTATTTTGGTATACCCGCAATTAGCAATGTTGTTATTGCCGGATGGATTTAGAGGGGTGTTTTATTTGGGTTTATTGGCAACAATCATGTCAACCTTGGATAGCTTTTTATTTTTATCTGGGCAGAGTTTGGGTCGAGATGGATTTGTTTTATCAAAACAAAAAGTGAAATCAACTCAACTAGGGATTGTAATTTCCGGCATAATCGGGATAGTGCTGAGCGTGGTTTTCCCGAGTGTAATTTCATTATGGATTGGAATTGGCAGTGTAGTTATTCCGGGTTTGTTATTAACAGTATTGGGTAGCTTTATTCCGTTTTTTCGGATTAATAAATCAACGAATCAAATAATGATGTTTTCAGGATTTATATCATCATCGTTTTGGTTAACCGGGAAAGAATTAGGGTATTCTTTTTTTCAAGGCATTGAAGCTTTTTACCCCGGTCTTTTCGTAGTAGCAGCAGTCTGGCTTTACGGTAAACGTACTTATAAACCGTAATATTGATAGGCAGCCCAAAAGTAGGGATGATTAAATCTTTTAGATTTAATCATCGTTTTTTGTGCATTATTAAAAGCCAAAAGTTTGGCTGAAGGCTCTAACTCGCCGTCCCAAAGGGCGATTAGTTGGTTCCAGAAAGAATCGTTTTTTGATAGTTCAGAATAAAATGAATGCATAAATTCAGCTGAACTTTTGTCATTAATTTTCCAAAGAGAAGCTACAACGGTTTTAGCACCTGCAATAAACCATGCTTTTTGCATACTCCAAAGGCCTTCACCGGTTATGTAAACGCCATTTGCTGTTTCACATGCGCTAAGTACTACTAAATCGGTAGGAACTTGGTTTTTTGCCAAATAATTCGGGAAAAAAACGCCGTCTGTTTCATCGGTTTTATACGAAAAAATTATTCTGTTCTGATTTGGGTCAGTGTCTGTAACGCCATGTGCAGCAATATGTATGTATCTATATGAGTTTTCGTTGATTAACGTTGAAAAGCGATTTTTAGTGGCTGATGATTCGGATAGAGACGTTACATTATTATTCAACTCCAAAATGGAAGAAGCTTCAATTTTGGAAAAAGGTAATGTGCCCCAAGTTGAACTAGTCGGGTATTCAGGGTTAGAAACAAGTAGCATTTCATCATTCCAACTCCAGCTAGAGTTTTTTTTCATTTCAAGAATTTGTTCAAACGTACTAATATTTTGAATGGCCATTGTTTCAGCTAAAAAAGCTCCATTTATGCTTAATGCTGAAAAGACCATATCGGAGAGAATACCGTCACTTGAAATAGCTAAATGCTTATACTGTTTTAAGTTTTTTGATAAATCGCCAAAGATGATGGTCGTTAACGAATCACTTAAACTAAAATCCCAAGCTCTTTCCGGCGAAATAGTGTTTTCCTTAAATTTTGAAATTTTCTTCTGTAATTCAGAAGTGATGTTAAAAGAGTGTAACTGAGTGTTTGTTTTATCAATCACTAAAACGGACATTAATGTTTTTGTCTGTAACAAATGGATAAATGCTGTGTTTTCAGAAAGGGTACTTTGAATTTCGTGAATTGTAGGTTCAGTCCAATGTGCGTCGCTATTTTCTTGAATCGTAGTTATTTGATTTAACTTATCTAGCTCAAGCTGCCAATTTGTTGTTTTGCTGTTTACCTTACCGTTATTTACTAATTTTTCCTTACTGATTAATTCTTCAAGCTCTTTTCTTTTTATGATAATTGAATCGGGTTCTTGAATAGTCGTTTTGTCGTCAGATATTCTTGAGTTAACGCCTTTTATAAATTCACTGATTTTTAAAATAAGCTGAGGGTTATTTTCCTGAATTAGAATGGACTTTAATACTCTATTTAAGAAGTTGATCGATCGTTGAGAATATAACGCTTGATAATAGTTTTTCGAAAAGGAGGTATGTACGGCATCTTGAAAAACAGAAATGAGATTGTCTAGTGAATCAGCAGCTTGAATAGGATTAGTTTTACTTTGTAAATAAATCGAAAATGCACTTTTATAGAACGGTTTAAGAACAGATTCACTGGTATTAAACAAGGTATCAATAAAGTTTTGTGCACGCTCATATTGTTGCGTTTCAATGAGATACGTAATATGTTCTTCGTCTGGAATAGGGGTTAGTTTTAAGTTCTTATGTTTATACGTTTCAAGTTCTTCAAATAGCGATTGAACTTTATCAAAATTTTCTCGTTCATTTTCAATGGCTATTTTTCTATTTAATAACCCAGGAACCATATACGGCAATTTATACGAAAGGGCAATTGCAATACCGGAGTCTGCATACATACTAGCCTTTTCAAACTGCCCTCTTTGAAAACTAATTCCGCTAAAGAATCGATATGTATATGTTATATCAGATGGGTCATTAAAGAGTTTACTATAATAGAGCGCTTTTTGGATATAATATTCAGCGTCATTAAAGCGTGACATCTTGGAGTATAAATCACCCAAGTTTAGATTTACAAAATAAAGCTGTCTAATATTGTTGCGCTTTTCAAAAAACGTTTTGCTTTCAATATAATGCAAGATAGATTGTTGATAATTTTTTTGCGCTCCATAATCATAGCCTAGTAATAGATGTATAATTCCATAAATCCCCCTTTCCCTGATTAGTTCGGGATTGAGATGTAGGATTTTAGTGCAAATTTCAATTGACTTTGAAGGGATGTTTAAATCAGACCAGTTTATGGCTTTATTGTAGTACGAGTCAATAATAAGTAAGGTGTCTTTTTCAATTATCGCTAATTGGAGTGCAGAATCGGCAAATGCAATAGATTGGAAATACATTTTACGAGTATTAGCATTTGATGATCTTCGTATGTAATAAGCCAAATAATCTGCATTGGTACTCAACCAAGGTCTTAGTGCTTCGGTTAAGTCAATCTCTTCTAAATACCTACTTTTGAAATAAAACTTAACGGCAAGATCTAGCATTAAGGCTGCAGAGCGTCTTTTTTCATTTTCTGATAAGTTATCAAAGTAATTAAGTGAGCTATTTAATGCCTTTTGGTATTCTTTTTTATTAAGAAGATCGTAGACCAGTTTTGTAATCTTTGCAGAATCTGGTAGAGATTGAGATTGTACCGCAATAGGTAAAGATAGTGTGAGACAGAAGATTAAATTTATTAAATACAATCCTAGATGTTTCTTCATTTTATTTATAATGAAATCAACCTTAAACAAAACATAGGTATA
>SBGQ01000013.1 GCA_006226965.1 bacterium
TCGCTGATGCTCGTTTCGGGTCGGGCTGCTTTGGGGTCGCGTAGCCACGCTCCGTGCTCGCTTCGCTCGCACCAAGCCCGCCGCATCCCTTTTGCAAAAACCTATGCACCGTTCTTAAATAAATAGAACTCATTCATACGGATTTCTTTTCCTGAAAACTCTTACCTCTTTAACCATACTTGTTCCTAAAAATCGATTGTAAATTTTTGATGAACGTTTTATTTAAGTTGTTAATTACCTGACAAATCCCTTAATTACAACTCGTAAGTAAGTAGAACTTATACAAAAACACGCATTGCACTTTTTATGACACATTTATTGCGTCTTATTTCCATAGATTTTTGTTTTTATAATGTTTACGAAAAACGCTTCGGGATAAAAAGCGAAATAAAAAATGTTGTAGAGTTGCGTATATAACTAAGTTGGGTGCAAGCCTAACAGACCGATCGCAAAAGAAAAAACTAATCTACAGACAGAAAAATTTTAAATAAAATAGTTGTGAGAAAAGATAATTGTTGTAATTTTGTCAAAAATTGACAAGTCAAATGAAAGAAACATTTGGAGAATATATAAAAAGCCTTCGGACAGAAAACGAATTGACACTAACTCAACTCGCTTCCAAACTTGACTTAGACTCTGCAAACCTTAGTAAAATTGAGAACAACAAAAGAGAGTTTGACGAAAAACGACTTGAACTTTTAGCTAATGTTTTCAACCTTGACTTAGCAAAATTGAGAACTGAATTTTTTAGCGACATCATTGCAAAAAAAATTTATGACAACAATTGCGACAGCGAAACGCTGATTTTAGCAGAGCAAAAAGTGGAATATTTAAAATCTAAAAATCTTACAACAATATGAATATAGTGTCTTTTTTCGCAGGAGCAGGTGGACTTGACCTTGGTTTCCAAAAAGCAGGTTTTAATGTGATTTGGGCAAATGAATACGACAAGGAAATTTGGGAAACATACGAGAAAAACCATCCGCATACAGTTCTTGACAGAAGAAGTTTAGTAAATATTCCTGCTGAAGATGTTCCTGAATGTGATGGAATAATTGGTGGGCCTCCTTGCCAAAGTTGGAGTGAAGCAGGTGCAATGAAGGGTATTGAAGATAAAAGAGGACAACTTTTTTATGATTTCATAAGAATTTTAGAAGCGAAACAACCTAAATTTTTTCTTGCTGAAAATGTTAGCGGAATGCTTTTAGGCAGACATTCAGAAGCATTAGAAAACATCAAAGAAATGTTCAGAAATGCAGGAGTTGGTTACGAACTCTCTTTTGAAATGGTTAATGCTTGTGATTACAACGTACCACAAGATAGAAAGCGTGTAATTTTTGTAGGGATTCGTAAAGATTTAGGTTTTAAGTATCAATTTCAAAAACCAAACTTTCCAAAATTAACTCTAAAAGAAACCATTTACGATTTAAAAGACAATGTTTTACCTGCATTGCCTTACAACAAAACCAATGGCGAAAAATGTGCTTTGCCAAACCACGAATATATGATTGGTGATTTTTCTACAATTTTTATGTCAAGAAATAGAGTTAGAAGTTGGGACGAGCAGTCGTTTACAATTCAAGCAGGAGGCAGACACGCTCCTATTCATCCACAAGCTCCAAAAATGAAATTCATAGAGCAAAATATTAGGGTTTTTGTTCCAGGCAAAGAGCATTTATACAGACGATTAAGTGTCAGAGAGTGTGCAAGAATTCAAACATTTCCAGATGATTTCATTTTTCATTACACAAGTGTGCCAGCAGGTTACAAAATGATCGGAAATGCAGTTCCAGTTAATCTTGCAAAATTTCTTGCCGAAACAATTCAACAACAATTGAAAGAAAACGCATTAACAAAAGAATTAAAAATTGAAAAACGAGAAGCCATAGCAGTATGACAAATATTTTAGAAGCAATTGTAAATATTGCTAATAACCCAGTTGTTGCAATTAGAAATCATTACACAGGAAGAAATAGAGCAAACAATGTTGGAGAAGCATTAGAAATGTTTGTCAAAGATGCTTTTGCAAACACGATTCAAGAACAAGACGAGCAAGTTAAAAACACAAGATTTAACCAAGTGTTTTCTTGGCTTGGAAATCAAAATCATCCACCAGACATAATGATTCGTCAAGGTGATGCAATCGAAGTTAAGAAAACTCAAAGTGCAAATAGTGATTTGGCATTAAATAGTTCTTATCCAAAATCAAACATTCAGTCCAACAGCAATATGATAACACAAGAATGCAGAACTTGTGAGAGTTGGACTGAAAAGGACTTGATTTATTGTGTTGGTCATACAACAGACGATTCCATAAAATCACTTTGGATGGTTTATGGTAATATTTATGCGGCTAAGCACGAAACTTACCAAGTAATCAAGCAAAAAATCACAAATGGTATAAACGAAATTCCAAATGTTGAGCTTGCAGAAACAAACGAATTAGGCAGAGTAAACAGAGTTGACCCACTTGGAATAACAAATTTAAGAATTCGTGGAATGTGGCAAATTCAAAATCCAAGAAGAGTTTTTAATTATTTGCATACCACAGGAGAGACTTTTGAACTTGTTGCGGTTATTCCAACCATCAAATACAATTCATTTCCGACTGACAGTAAAAACAGAATTGAAAACTTGGGTAATCCGAATTTAAGTATTTCAAATGTTCAAGTAAAAGACCCAAATAATCCAGCGAATTTAATAGACGCAAAACTTATAATTTTCAAACTTTAAGACATTGATTAACAAACAAATTGACAACGAAAAAACAGAAGGCCAGCACCCAACAGCGTGTATAAGAAATAGCGGGTTTAGTGCTATTTTGAAACAAAAAACTATTAATCAAAGGTCGGTGCTATTTGACAGTTTAGTGGCTCCGAAATCCGCCACTGCGCCAAGCGCCACCCGTTAGCGGGCATTGAGAAAAAAATCAAATCAACAACAAATATGGCAGAAGAAACAGAAAAGCAATTAGCTCCAAGTCCATTCAGTCAAACCTACTTTCATGGAACAAAAGCTGATTTAAAAATTGGAGATTTCATAGAAGTAGGCTACAACACTAATTATCAACAGCATAAAAAAGCTACATACATTTTCCTCACTGCCACCTTAGATGCGGCTATTTGGGGAGCTGAACTTTCAGTTGGAGAAAGTCGAGGAAGAATTTATTTAGTTGAACCGACTGGTGAAATTGAAAATGACCCCGATTTGACTGATCAGAAATTTAAAGGTAACCCATCTATGTCCTATCGTTCTACAAAGCCATTCAGAATTGTTGGTGAAGTAACGATTTGGCAAGGACACACACCTGAACAAGTTAAAGCAATGAAAGATGGAATTAGAAAACGAAATGAACAAGGCGTTAATTCGCTAAATGATGGATAAAAATAAGTAAACGACTCGCTAACAATCGCTATCAACCATCCTTTGGAGGTATGTGATTTTATAAATTAAACAAAGAGCATCTGTTATTAGCTGAATAAGATTGATACATCAAACGCTTATTGATTGCAAACGGTTTGCAACATCTACGTAGAAGTATTGGCTCTGCACTGGTTTACAGTAATATGTTTTGAAACCCGCCCGACAACAAAGCCCGAAAATCGTTAATTGAACGCGTAAAAACTATTCATCATTAGTCAGATAAAAGTCAAAAATTTTTGAGACTGAATAAATTATTTAAACATTATGAAGGATAAAGCCATCATAATGTGTCTTAAACTATAGGTTGTAG
>SBGQ01000127.1 GCA_006226965.1 bacterium
AATTTTTCATATTTTAAGTTTTGCACAAAATTGCGGCCTAATTTAGAATTATTACGATTAAACCCGCGCTCTTTTAAATTCATTTAATGACTTTTTTAGTGCTTACTTGACGTTTTTAACGCATATTTGCGTTTTATGAAGCTTTTTACTTTTATTTTCCTAAACACATTAGCGTGTCTAACATTAAGGGCTGAGGACACAACGTTTATCAGACGACTGCCTATTTCTGAAGGGATTTTTGTTCAGAATATTACTTCTGATCTACACAATTTGTATGTTAGAACGTCCGATTCGATATACAAATGGAATAAGGGAGAATTGACGTTCTTTTCGCTTGGACATAACAAGTTTTCATGGTTGGAAAGTGATCCAAACGGTTATTATTGGAATCACACAGACTATATAGATGAAACAAAGCAAGCGCGAAATAATATAGCGGAGTATTTGCTGCCCGGCAAATCGAATGCAACAACGAACATGGCGCCAATTGGCAATAACAGTTTATACGTTTGCTACGGTGGAATGGTGTTAGAGTATAGAATTAACCGAGAATATACACGAGTTCATAAAGGGAGTTCAATTCGAAATATCTATGCTGAATATGGATTTCGAATGATAAGCACATATTCTGGCGTATTCTTAGATACGAATTATCAAATCTTCAGTACAGAAAACTTGGGGGATAAACCCGAATTCTACTCTAACGGTAAGTTTTGCAAAATCGACAGTTTATACTTTCTGTGTCAGCATGACCTGCTGATTTACAATCCTATAAGTAGAAAATTTGATTTCTTTTTTTCCGAACCAGCCCCTAAGCAATTTCGAAATATCGTTAAAGTTGCAAATAATTGTTTCGGTATTCGCGCAGACGGCATTTCACTTATAAATTTAACCGAGAGATCCATTGAAAAGGAAATCATTCGAGCTGAAATAATAGATGCTGTAACTCATGGACAATATCTTTATGCTATTGCGGCAAACGGTATATATTATCGAATTGAAAGTAATGGCTCTTTTACAAAGTATTCTACTGCTTACAAATTCAATGAAGTGGCAAGCATTAATGGAAAACTATATTTCGGAACAGTCAATTCACTTCTTGAACACAAAAGCGGTTCGTTTAAACCAATAATAGAAGGTCATGAGATTATAGAAGTAATAGCATGGGAGAACACGATTTTCTTCACGAATAATTCAGGCTTATATGCAATAATTAACGGCAACGTAATTCCATTTATTACTGGAGTTGAATTCAATAAACATGCGCTTGCCGCGGATGGATACATGCTTTATGCCGGCAGTGTTGATGGATTGTATTGTTTTGAAAAATTTAAACTAAATAATTGGATTGCGGTTAGAGGCAACGAAACACCACATTTTAAATCTGATTCCTCGAATTTGTCCACCTACAACATTGTTATTGGTCTATTACTGATTGTCTCCTTCCTAGTTCTACTAATTTATTTTGTGCTCAACCGCAAAAAAGGCGAAGTTGAATCTGAACAGATCAAAAGCAAAATCGATGTGGAAAAAATTCGATCAACAATTAAATCGAACCCCAATATTAAATCTGTAGTTGATATCGCAAATGAGTTAAATGTATCTACTTCAACTCTCAGAAGAACCTTAGCAAAAGAAAATAGCAATCCTTTGGATATTTTAAAAGATGTAAAAAAGGAAATTTGCTTTGAATTAATAGAAAATGGAGAGAACTTGTCCACTATCTCGAAAAGAACTGGGTACAGCGTTCGATACATCAAAGAAAATTTTTTGAGAGACAGATAACAGCACCTATAAAAGATAGGGCAACAATTACACTCGAGAAAAAGCCCTACCTTTCATAGCTGTATACCGTTATACATAATAGACCATTGCCAAAATAAATGCTCGCAGAATTAAGTAATAACGAAATCGCCATAATCGTAACAATGTTGGCCTACATTGTTCTTATTTCCATCGTGATTAACAAATTTCAACAGAACTTAAAAGCCATTAATAAAGCTAAGCTTAGTTTACATCATAACCGTATTGACTTAGTACAGCTGAAAAGTATTGTTAGTAACGAATTGGCGTCAATCAGAAATTTGAAACGCAAATCAACAATGTTGATATTCTTGATCGGTTTCGTGCACTTATTTATTTATTGGATAATGGATCTAAATTTACTCAGCGTGGCAATTCCTTTCGTGTTATTCTTGTTTATACTGCATGGGAACTTTTGGTTAAAAGGAAGCACAGTTTCAAGTTCAATAAGAAATATACCCGGAGTATCTGATTATCACGCCTGGTAAATACTATGTATAACAGCACCTAAATTTCACGCCTAAAAAGGTTATATTCGAGAAACGGCGCGAAAGTTTAGCTGCCGAACGTTATGTGTAATGAAGGATACATCCGACAATGAATAACCAATATGACCCAGAATATATTAAAGGACTATTCAATAAAATGAGTGGCTCCTATGAGAGGGTTAATTACATTACTTCATTTGGTTTTTCTCTCAGGTGGCGCAAGCAATTTTTGAAACCTCTAAAATCTTCTAATGAAAACATTGCTGTCTTGGATTTAATGACTGGAATGGGGGAAACTTGGCATCCTGTGAAAAAACACTTTCCAAATTGTAACTTTACCGCACTTGACTTTTCTGAGGGTATGTTAGAACACGCAAGAAAGAAGAATTACACTCAGTTTCAAGGTAATGTAAAGATTACAAATCAAAATGCGCTAGACAGTAATTTCCCCGATGAACACTTTGACGTTATTCTTTCAGCATTTGGATTGAAAACGTTTAATGAAGATCAACTTTTTCAACTTGCGGTTGAGACAAAAAGACTACTAAAACCTGGAGGAACATTTTCGTTTATTGAAGTCTCCCAACCAAAAAACAACATTTTAAGAGGTCTGTATAAACTCCATTTAAAACACGTTGTACCTGTGTGCGGTAGAATATTACTTGGAAATCCGCAAGAGTACCGAATGTTATGGAAGTACACTGAAGCATACAAAAATGCTGAATTAACAAAAGAAATATTCGAAAAATCAGGACTTGAAGTTAAGTTCGAAAGTTACTTTGGTGGATGCGCCACCGGTATCAGCGGAATGAAAAGATACACATAACAGCACCTACACTTCAGCGCAACGATCATTCTTCGAATGACCATTCCGCCCTCACCCATTTATCTTATATTTAAGAAAGAATTTATTCGGGAATTGCACCGTAAGCGTAGCTGCCGAACGTTGTATGTAATCTGCGCCACCGCTACGTCAAACCTTCTCCCCTTCTGGCGCTAATCAAATCAATGAAATCGGATTAACAGGATGACAGATTAGAGATAATTAAAGTCGTCCGCTGTACAGCGTTCAAATCTTAATTTGAAACGTTATCACGTTGACGCACTTTAAGTTAGATGAAAGAATTGACAAAGTCAACCTGTTAAGGGATTAAAATGATAAAAATTGATCAGCTATCACCAGATCGGGCTTTCTCACGTTGCCTACCAAAGATAAGCTCCATAAGAAAGGCCGAACGGGTTGAAAATTTGCGATAATGAATTCGGTGGACTTGACTCCGTTTTTTTATCTTGTACGGTGTAAACAAAAAAACTACACACAACAGCACCTAAAAGCAATGGACAAACATACAGATCCGGTAGTCCACTGCTTTTAGCCGCGGAACGTTATA
>SBGQ01000167.1 GCA_006226965.1 bacterium
AAGTGCTGAAGAAATTGAGGATTTGAATAGTACTCCTGCTTGTGGCCAAGGGCAGTATAGAATTGACGGCCTCCATCATATTCATGCACCCAGGCTATGGGAGTGTAATCACCGAATCGGTTGCGGTGAAAATCATCTTTCGTATTGTCCTCCACTGTTTAGGTTGGATAATAAAGGATATCAAATCAATGTGTTTATGATTCGTTTTAAGAAAATATCATTTGCTGCAATAAATAAGCATTGTTTAGCAATTGCCGTATGGGGATTTATGGCTGTTGTGCCATTATCAGCTCAGGTTCAAACTAAAATGACCTTATCTGAGCGTTTAGTAGATTCTGAAGTGCTAAATTTGCTTGAACTTGCTGTTGATGCTACGAGTACATCTTCCAGTCCGCTATTCTGGATTGAAATGTTAAATACGACATCGCAAGAAGTTACAGGATTGAGGATTTCAGTTCATGTATCTAGTACTCAAAAAGGAGACTTGGTTAGTCTGGAACAGGATGCACCGGGATTTAATTTAAGCCCGAATCAAAGAGTGTTTGTGGCTAGCAATGAGATGGATAATGGTTTTCCGGGAGTTGAAGAGGATATAAATATTTCCGGTGAGATAAATGATTTTCTTACAAAAAGCGGACGTGATTTGTATAATAATGCAGGTGGGATTTTACCTAATGATTTATACACTATTAAGTTTGCTGTAATTAAAGATGGAAATGAGATTCCAGAGTCAATTTCTTACGCATATTTAGGTGTTAAGCCGCAGCAAGATGCTGTTGATTTCGTGTTGCTACAACCGGGTGGAACTGTTGGGTCTTCTGCATCAATTGTGAGCACGAACCCTAACTTTAGATGGGATGGTCCTCGAAATGCAGAATATAGACTTGTTGTGGTTAAGAAAAATCCTGATTCAGATGAGACATCAGAATCGTTAATCCAAGCAGCTTTATCTACTGATGCAACTATTGATAAAGGCTTAGCAGTTTCTTCTTCATTATTAGATTTTGAAATTGTTGATGCTATTATCAAGGGGAATGATTTTACATTGCCGCCTCAAGGTGTTCAGAAATTAGAACAAGGAGCGCTTTATTACTGGCAGATTTATTACATAGCTAACACTAAAAACGGAAGAGAATTAAGACCCTCAACAATTTGGGAGTTTTCAATACCAAGACCGGGTGAAAATGCTGCAAGTGCTGAATTAGAGAAAGAAATATTTAATCAATTAGCGGTATTCATCAGTAATGAATTGGCTACAGAATTGTTTAATAATGGGTTCAAATTGCTAAGTATTGAAATTGATAATCAAACTGTTTCCGGTCCTGCTTTAATGAAAGCGATTGAGGATATTAAAGAAAAGTTTGAGAGCGGTAAGTACAAGTTTTAAGAGGGAAGAAGACAATGAAATCGAATAAGTTTATAGTTGCGGTCAGTATTTTTGCGATAGGGGGTATTCTATTAGGTGATATGATAGCGTCCCATGTGTTTGCGTCCCTAAATAACGATAGACCACTAGCAATCATTAGAAGGTATAAGCCAGATGTAAGTATCAAGCACTCTAATGAAGAGTCATGGAAAGACGCACAAATGGCAGCTCCATTGTTTGACTCAGATACTCTGAGGACAGATGCAAATGGTTATGCTGCAGTCCAGTTTATGGATAACAGCTTGGTGAAAGTAAAACCCAATTCACTTCTTATTATCAGAGGAGAAGTATTAGACAAAAATAGTACAGCGTCTAGAATTGCCGTTGAAGTGGGCGAAGTGTTTATGAATGTCACTAAAAGACAAAGTAAGTTTGAAGTACAAACCCCGACTGCTGTAGCAACTGTAAAAGGAACAAGTTATAACACTGAAGTTTCCGGTGATGGGTCTACAATAGTGTCTGTATTGTCAGGTTCTGTTGAGTTGTTGGCAATTATGAGCGGTCAAAAAGTGACTTTAACAAGAAAAGATAGAGGTAAAGTTGATTCTAAAAACTCTAACTTATCTGTTTCCAAGATGTCTGATAAGGACTTAAATGGCAAAGAGAATGAATATTCAAATTTAGATTCTGGTACAAAACCAAAAACAATCAGATTGCGTTTTGGCAATAATGCCGGTCAATCTCGCCAAGTTGAGATACAATACTTTGAAAACGAATAAGTAGAATGGGAAGTGGTTATAGGGGTCAAACGAGGGAAGTCATGAAGGAAGTTAGTCGTATCTCTTTAGTAATGTTTGTTTTGAATATGTTGCTTTTGACTAATGTGAGTGAAGTATTTGCTCAAGTGTCAATTAATCATACTCAACCGACTGTGCTTGAAAAAACAAATCAAGCAACACTAGAATTTGAAATTCTAGGAATAAATCTGCAAGATATTCAAGATGCTTTTCTGAATTATCGTTTTGATGGCGGAATAGCATACCAAAGTGCTAAAGCAGATATTGAAAGAGGAAAAGTTGTTGTTACTTTTGATACCAATGTAGAGACTGCAAACCAAGTTCAATATTATTTGGTTGTCAATTTGGTGAATGATGAAAAGTTTTTATACCCGGCTAATGCTGAATCAGATGATTCACCGATTAATGTGACGTTGGTTGATCCCAAAGATGTCTCAAATGACTTGAGTGGCTCAGACGGTGTTGTTGATTTTACTATTCTATCTCCATTGCCCAATGAAGAAATTGTACCTGAAGATGCGCTTGTTGCATTGACTTTATTCTATAACGAAGGTTCAGCAAGTTCTGATTCTATTAAAATATTGTTTGACGGTGTTGATGTTACCGGTAGTGCAGATGTGACACCGTATTTGATAACTTACGTCCCGCAAAATTTATTACCAGGAAACCATAGCGTTGAAGTCACTTACACATACAACGGTAAGTCTACTTCTTTAACAAAGTGGGATTTTCCAACTTTAGATCCGAATTCAAAAAAAGCGCAAGCTAAACGTTCCGGTAAAAAATATGCCGCAGGTCAAGTAGAGTTGTCTGCTAGAAATCAATCCATTTTTGGTACTACTGATGATATTTATAAATCGACATTTAGAGTTGGTGGGAGTGCAGGTTGGTTCAAATACAATTTGAACGGGATGTTTACTTCTCAAGAAAACTCAAGACTACAGCCTCAACATAGATATGGAATTGAAATGTATGCCGGTAATATATTCGAATTACAAGCCGGACACATTTTTCCTAAAATGAACCCATTAATGCTAGCAGGAAATAGAGTGTATGGAGTAAATACTGCACTACACTTATTTGACAGATTGATTAATGCACAAGTAACAATTGGTGAGATGAGGAGATCTGTTTCAAATCTATATTCGAATGTTAGAGATACGTCAATTGTATTAGCTACAAATCTTGATGGGTCAGCACAAACAGAAGATAAATACGCTCTAAATTTCCAAAATCAAGGCACTGGAACATTTAGAAGACAGGTTTTAGGGGGTAGATTTGCATTAGGTAACGGAGATGTCTTTCAAATGGGTTTTAATGCCATGAAAGTTGTTGATAGAGAATCATCAATTAATGTGATTGAAAACTATGATGATTTGATTGCGTTACAACCGGAGTTGTTAAATTCCTTGGATGCAACTCAAAAAGCAGATCTAGCTGCAAATCCAGATAAGTTTTTAGCCCCAAATAGTAGCACCAAACCGAGAGATAATTTCATGTTTGCCGGGGATTTAACAATTCGTGGTTTTAGTGGAAAAATGGCATTAAGAAGTGACTACGGTATGTCTCTTCTTAATAATGATATTTCATCCGGAGTATTAAATAAAGCTAGAGCTGAAGAACTGAACTTAAGTATTCCTGATGACATTGCGAATGTACTTGATGAGATTAGTTGGTTGATTATTGTAAATGAGAATATGTCTTATTTACCATTATCGTTTACTACAGATGATAACGGTGATACAAGTGTTGATGTTTTAAAAACAAGATTCCTTTTCTTTAATGATACACCAGTTCCGACAGCGTTGATGGCATCACAGAATAGTTTGAACTTAAACTTCTTAGGGAATAATTTTCAAGCAAGATATCAATGGGTTGGTCCTGAATACCAGACGTTAGCAAATACAGCTTTGCGAAGAGATATTGCCGGGTATGCATTCTCAGATCGATTCAGATTGTTATCAAACACTATTTATGTAACAATGGGATTTGAGCGTTTCCAAGACAACTTGATAGGAAGCAAAGAATCAACTACTCAGACACAAATTATTAATGGCGATGTAAGTTGGTATCCTGTAAGCAAAAATTTACCAAGATTGTCGGTAGGTTATCGTCTTCAAACCAGAGATAATGGCATTAAGCGCTTAAACCCATATTTGAATGGCGATAACTTACTTGCAGCGATAAGAAACGTTCAAGTTATTGATGGAAACGAGACCATTATTGCCACACCAAGAAACGACGTTTCAAATCAAATTACATTTTCAATTTCAAAAGAATTAGAATTTTTGGGATTAAGAAATGATTTCACACTGAATTATATGAACTTGGTAACTACTGATGATGTATATGCATTTGGTGATTTTTCCAGCGATGTATATTCATTTGGTATAATCACAAACTGGGCAATATTGCCCATGCGAACCAATGTGAACGTAACATTAAACAACTCAAACGGTTCTTCCGGTTTAGCCAAAGTGGATATTCTTGGAGTAAATCTTGGTGCTTCCTATTTCTTGTTCAATGAAAAGCTGAATGTGTTTGCTGATTTTGCATTAACAACTAACACAATTAAAACAATTGGTTTAGACGTAAGTGATAATGGAACTACTGAAAACTTATTAGACGATTACTATTTCAGAGATTTGGCCAATCAGACTAGCTCAGATCAAAACACTTACATTCTAAGAGGCGGTGCAACCTATAACTTCAATGAACATCATGCACTTTTATTTGATGCATCATTCACTAATGTTCAGGTTAATACAGGAATTTCAGTTCCTAATGATAGGGTTGTTCAATTACGATACGTTTATCGTTTTTAATTAAAAGTTTAAATGGCTGCTAAAAAAACAAGTACGAAAATTATTGTCGCACTTGCTTTAATAGCAGGTTCATTTTTAGTGTCGTTAATCGTTTCCGGTACCAAGCCATTTCGAACATTTGAGTTGAAATGGCTTGATCAATTATTTGAGCTGCGTGGGCCAATCAATGCAGATGATTCACCTATCGTTTTGGTTTCTATTAGTGAAGAAACCGATTCTGAATTACCTTTTAAATATCCTTACCCTACCGGTTATTATGCTCGGTTAATTGAAAATCTAAATAAAGCCGGGGCAAAAGTTATTGGATTCGATATTATTTTCAATAAAGCAGATGTAGAGAACCCTCAAAGCGATAGTTTATTCGCAAAGGCTATACAAGAAGCCGGAAATGTAATACTCGCAGGTAATATCAACAATGAAAAGAAAATCAGCTTTGCTGATGAATCTTCGGCACATTCAAATACAATTTCCCTAGTTGACCCTTACCACTTATTTCAAAAAACAAATCCAAATCCTTGGGGTTTCGTTTCAGTAGCACCAGATCAAGATGCCTTTGTTCGAAAGTACATATTCAGCCAAAAACATTTAGATAATACTTACTACGCATTTGGCTTAGAGGTACTGCGTGAGTACAATAATTACGGGAATGAAGTAGCACTGATTGATAAGGGCAATTACTACGAATTTGGAGATTATCTAATTGAAAAAACTGCAAATGGATTAATGCAAATCAATTATATAGGTGGTCCAAAATCATATCCTCAATACGATATGTCGCAAGTGATCGATGATGTTGATTTGGTTACAAACTCAGAGATGGCTTTTGGGGAAGATCTAAATGGTTTTGATGACCCTGAGTTTGGGTTAGTTTATACCGATGTTTTTCGAGATAAAATCGTAATAATAGGCAATATACAAGTTGAGTTTCACGACTTTTACGCAACTCCTTATGCGTCAAATGGCAATCTGCCCGGATATGAAATTCACGCTAATGCAATCCAAACCATATTATCCGGGAAATATATATACGATATTCCATACAGCACAGAAGTTTGGATAATTTTATTACTTGCAGTTTATGTTGTATTTGTAACTAGGTATACAAAAGCAATTTGGGGCGCTCTTAACTTGGTACTAACAGAGGTCGGTTTCTTAACGGTAAACATCTATCTTTTTGTCTCAAATTCAACTCATTTGGAGTTTACTGCATCTGTTCTTGTAATCATATTAGGCTATGTAAGTGCTGTTGTATATGATTTTTTAACAGAGCAAAAAGAAAAACGTCGTATTAAAAACATGTTTTCCAGTTACGTTTCACCTGATTTAGTAGAAAAAATGATTGAATCTGGTGAAGAGCCCAAATTAGGCGGCGACGAAGTACATATGACAGCCTTCTTTTCTGATATTCAAAGTTTCTCAACATTTTCTGAAAAGTTAGAGCCGAAGCAACTTGTAGATTTGATAAATGAGTATTTATCAGCAATGACAGATATTTTAACTGATGAAGGCGGAACACTAGATAAATATATTGGTGATGCTATTGTTGCATTTTTTGGTGCACCCTTGCCTTTAGAAGATCACGCATATAGAGCTTGTAGAACTGCAATTCGTATTCAAAATAAACAAGCAGAATTAAGAGATAAGTGGACAAATGAAACTGAATGGCCGGAAGTGGTTCATTTTATGATGACCAGAATAGGCTTAAATACCGGTTTAATGGTAACAGGTAACATGGGTTCATCCAGACGATTTAATTATACTATGATGGGCGATAATGTAAACTTGGCCGCGCGTTGTGAATCCGGTGCAAAAAGTTTTGGAGTCTACACAATGGTTACCGAAGAAACTAAACTAGAAGCTGAAAAATTCGGTAGTGATATTTTATTTAGATACTTGGATAAGATTATTGTAAAAGGTAGGTCCATTCCTGTAAGTATGTACGAAGTAGTTGGATTCAAAAAAGAGTTAACCGCATCAACTTTTGAGTGTGTTGAGTTGTATGAAGCAGGAATGAAAGCATATGCAGAACAAGATTGGGATAAGGCCATTCGATTATTAAAAGATGCTTCAAAGTTGGAGCCTTGGCAACCCCAAAGAATGCCAAACATAAAAGACAATCCTTCGCTAATAATGCTTGAGAGATGCGAAGAAATGAAACTTCAACCAGTTATAGAAAATTGGGACGGAGTATATGTTATGAAAACAAAATAGAAGAATATCATTGTTCTAGCATGTAGAATGCCGTATATTTACTGTTCTGGGCAAGTCCTATACGGTCAGCTCCCTTTGAACTCCATCAGGGCCGGAAGGCAGCAGTGGTAGAAGGTTGTAGCGGCGCGATATAGTTAGCTTGCCCTTTTTTATGTCAAATTGCAACTTGATTAAGTATTTGCAATGTGGTTCGCGATTAATACTGCGTGTTCACGTGCATTTTCAATAAACCATTTATTGGTTTGGAGTCCGCCACAAACAACGCCGGCTAAATACATTCCTTGTTTTTCGGATTCGTGGGTTAGTGGGTTATACATTGGGGTCTGAAATTCATCATCACCATAAGGAATACCCATTTTATGTAAGAGATTGTAGTTTGGGGTGTATCCTGTCATTGCTAAAACAAAATCATTCTCGATAGTAAGGGTTAGTTCAGGCGTTTTAATCTTGATTTCAAAATTAGAAATTTCAAGTACTTCAGAATTGAAAAAAGCTTTTATTTCGCCTGATTTAATTCTGTTTTCAATATCAGGTTTAACCCAATATTTAACACTTTCTTTGATTCCCGCATCACGAACAACCATCGTTACATCTGCACCGGAACGATACGTTTCTAATGCAACATCTACGGCGCTATTTCCTGCACCAATAACGGCAATTTTTTGTTTAGCATAAGGGTGTGGTTCATCATAATAATGTTTTACTTTCTGAAGATGCTCGCCTTCTACACCCAATAAATTTGGAAGTCCGTAGAATCCGGTTGCTACTACGATTTTTGCAGCATTGTACACGTTCTTATTTGTTTTGACTATAAAATTTTCATTTGAACCATTTACCTCCAACACTTCTTCATATAAATGGATTGGTAAATCGAAAGAGCTAGCAACTCTTCTGTAATACTCCAAAGCCTCTCGACGTGTTGGCTTAGCATTGTGAGAAATAAAAGGAACGTCACTTAATTCAAGTCTGTCTGACGTTGAAAAGAAGGTCATATTGACCGGATAGTGGTAAATTGAATCAACAATACTTCCTTTTTCGATGATTAAAAATGGAATATTTTTTTTCTTTAATTCAATTCCACAAGCCAATCCAATTGGACCGCCGCCGATAATAATTGTCATTTTGAAATGGTTGATTTAATGATAATCTAAAATATCGCTTATTAGCGTAAAATGGTTTTAATTATTCTTGAAGCCAGTTACTAACTGTTTGCTGAAGCCACCTTGTCGGATATGTAACAAAGCCAACGTGTCCGCCATTTTGAGTAATTATTAATCCTAAATGTTTTTTTGCTTTTATTACTTCAATGGGAATGTTTTTTGGAGAACAAAAAGGGTCATTTTGAGAGTGTATGAATAAAACAGGGAGTGTGATGTTGTTAATAAACTGAGCACCGGAACATTTTTTGTAGTAATCCTCAGCATCTAAAAAACCATGAATTTTTGAAGTTACAACTTCATCAAAATCGTAAAGCGTATTCCCGTTAAACTCTGGCAAAGATGGAAAATACAATCTTTTAGAGTCGAGTTTTTTCTTTAAGGTTCGTAAGAATTTAAACTGATAAACCTGATTAAATCCTCGCATCAATTCTAGTGAACTTCGATACAAATCGTAAGGAGCGCTAATGCAGACAGCTTTTTTAACCGATGAGTGAGGGATTTCGGAGCCAAGATAAACCTGAATACTATTCGCTCCCATAGAAAATCCAGCCAGATAAAGTTCATGATTAGGATGCTTATTGTGTACAAATTCAATGGTTGTCTTTAAATCTTCGGTTTCACCTGAGTGATAAAACCTAAGTTGTTTATTCATTTTTGTTCCACAACTGCGAGCATTTAAAGCCACAATATTGTAACCATTATTTAGTAAGACATGAGCTAAATGTTTAACATAATAGCGTTTAGAGCTTCCTTCTAAACCATGTAAAATGATAATTGTTTTTTCAGAACGACTTGGATTCTCATACCAATCCAATTCTAAAAAATCATTATCAATGGTAGGAATTTCAATTTGTTCAGATGAATACGGGATATTTTCAGAATAGAATAATGATGGTATTACCGTATTTAGGTGTCCATTAGGAGCAGAAAATGATTCTTTAGGGATTAGGTCTTCTCTTAGGTTGATTAAAGTATGCGGCATCTAATTCGTATATTTGGCGAAAATAAAATTTACCCTGCGAAAGATACATGATGAAAACCGTTAACGCTTCAAGAATTACGATGAACGAGTTGGTTATGCCCAACGAAACCAATCCATTAGGAAATTTAATGGGTGGCCAACTCTTAAAATGGATGGATATTTGTTCCGCGATTGCGGCTCAAAAACATTCGAATCGAACCGTTGTTACAGTTGCTGTAGATAGTGTTGAGTTTAAAAGTGCTATCAAACTAGGCGAAGTAGTAATTATTGAAGGAGAGGTTACTAGAGCGTTTACAACTTCTATGGAGGTTCATATGCAGGTTTGGGCGGAGAACTTGAGAACCGGTAGCAGAAGATTATGTACTACTTCATTTTATACCTTTGTTGCAGTTGATGCAGATGGTAATCCGGTTCCAGTTCCACAAATTCAGCCTGAAACAGAGTACGAAAAATTCCAGTTTGAAGCGGCTGTTGAAAGAAGAAAAATGCGCCTTGAGATGGCGAAAAAAACCGAAGAGGCTATGTTAAAACGCTAATTATTAGCGAACTACAGCAAATTTGCCGACTCCCTTTTCGCTCCCGCTCTCATCAACTGAAATAACAAAGTAAACTCCACTTGCTAATTTTTCACCGGATTTAGTAAGTGGAATCCATTGTACTCGTCCGCCTTTAACTGAAAATTCATCAACTAAAGAACCGGAAGCAGATAAAACACGAACGGTGGTTTCATCAGATAATCCTTCAATTATAATTCGATTATCGTTTAAAGTTGAATAATTAAGCGGATTGGGATACACTTTTAAACTAGATTTGTTCGAATAACTCTGTGTTGTTACATCAACAAAACTAACCAGACCTAAATCGGTAGCAACGTAAATAAGCCCGGTTTTGTCATTTATTGCAATGGAGCGAATGGTATTTGTGGGTAAGGGTGAATTATCAGTTCTGAATTGTTTTAAGATTTTGTCACCATTTTCAGAAATATGCCATAAACCATTTGCACTTGTACCTACCCATTTTTGGTTGGCTGCATCAACTGCGATACTTGTTACATCAATGTCACGGAAGTAGATGGAATCATTCCCAACATTACGTAAATATTCAGCTCTTCTATCGTTAGCATTTCCACCGATAATACGTTCCGGAAAAATAAATCGAACTAAACCACGCGAGGTTCCAATCCACATTTCACCGCGCTTATCCTGTACCACAGCGGTAACCAGATCACTCGGAAGGTACCCTTTATCAATATCGGTAGTGAGTTGAAACCCCCGGTCGTCAGCATTTGTAGTTGGGTCTCCGATATCATAAACAAATAAACCTCTGCCTAACGCAGAGTTATTAAATAGCGGTATCCAGAATTGACCGTAATTATCAATTGTTAATCCAAAGTAATGATCATCTGTTATGACAATTGTTGATTTTCGATAATACGTCCACTCTTTAGCAGTTAAATCATATCTGTATAATGCTCTTGACGTATTAAATAAATTAGTAGCCCATAAATTTTTTTGCGAATCAAATGCTACTCCGGTTGTAACCATAAATGAAGTCGCACTTTCAATTCCAACTAATTCAGGGGTATTAGACGGCAGAAAAGCTTGAACAGAGTCAGTTGCTTTCGAATACAGTAAAACACCTTTTCCCCAACTTCCAAATGCATAATAATCATCTGAAATGGCACTGGTATAGTAACTGTTTCCATTTACAGATTTTATAGTTGTATTGGTTTTGTTGTTATAGCTTTCCCATGTTGTTCCATCGTAAAGATAAAAACCGGATTCACTGTAACTTGCCGTTCTTCTTCCCGGGTTAGACGTTGAGGCTGAAATCAATAAATCACCATCCATCTTCATTTCTGAGAAGAAATTTAAAAAGGGTCCGGTAGGTAAATAGTTAGTTCCAAGAATGGTTGCCGTTTCAATCTTATAAACCCCCAAGGTTTGGGTTCCTAAAAAATTAGCTGAACCTAGCGAAGCGGCGTCATTAATTGATGATCCGGCATTTCCTGTATTATTAAAAATTTCAGCCAGAAAATTATTGGAATTCGATTTATACACATATTGATTAGTGATTCCGAAGGTATGATTTCCAGATTGTTTGAATCGTTTTACCACTTGTTTGAATTTTGTGTAGTAATAAACGCCTCCGTTTAAGTACATCAGATTTCGATCGCTTGTACAGAATAAAACAGTATCACTTATAGCTGTAATGGTTGTAATTGGTCCGTTAACAGCGCCATTTCCAACTCCCCAGGATTTCCAAACTTCAGGAAGTATTAAATCATCGTTTTTGTTTGCCCAGATTAAGCCTGCATCTGATGCAAGAAAGAGAGTATCCGCTTTTAAATAGCTTGAATTTATAGTTAATGCGATTCCAGCCTCACCAAAGTTCGTATAGCTATCAGCAACAAAAGAACGTTCCGCATCCCAAATTACAACTCCAAAATCGGCAGAAATAAGAAGGCCTAGATCATTTTTTGTAATGTGATTGATTTTCTTTGATGGATATCTGCTATTTCTGGAAATGTCGTCAAAAGTTGTTATTTCTTTAGTAGTTGTGTCGAAAGATTGAAGGGTTCCGTCTGTGTATCCAAGCCAAATCATTCCAGATTCTGAATCAAAAAACAGTGCATTGGGTTCAGGAAGATAAAGCCCGTCAATGGTTGAATAAATGTCAAAAACGGTTGAGTCGTTCGGATTCATACTAAAGAGCCCGCCATTACTTGCGGCCCAAACTAATTGGGAGTTTTCATCAGATTCTAAAAATCTAATGTTATTCAAAGACGGGTAGGCACTCCATTTTCCAATGGGTACATTTTGAGCAATTGTTATTGATGCAAAGAATAAAAGTAATACTAGGCTTTGGGATAAAGAACGAACTGCTTTTAATAGAATCATTTTTATAAAATTCGGGCAACACTTAACCCAATATAAAAATTGGGGCGGTCAATTCTTTGAATAAAATCTAACCTTAGAAAATCAAAGATACCGCTAATTGAAGCACCTAACTCATGATGAACGCCATTTATTACATGAGCGTAAGGAAATAATGCTGTTGATGTAGCATTGTCGAGCCAGGTTTTTCCATGTGAACCGAAAACAATAATGGAAGTCCCTTTTTCAGCTAATGAGGTTAATCCTAAAAGTTCGAATGGTACTGTTCTAAAATTGTGCTCCCAAAAGAAGGCAACATATTTATCACCTTGATAAAATGTAGTTGGTAAACTTTTAAACGTTCCAAATGGGCTAAATCCACCAATAGTTCCGTCTAATGTCATCAATCGTTGAATAGGTAAATCTCCGGTGGATGTTCCTGCCGCTAAGCGGACATCTAAAGCATTCGGTAAAAATCTGCGTTGAAAGAAGGTTTTAATTCTGTAGTCAATTTCAATCTGATATGTCGTGAAATCAACATCGGAACCCAATAGACTCGAGTTGGCATGTTCAATACTAAACTTTGCTCTGCTTTGGCCTATCGGTGAAAACGGAATAAAATCATCACCTATTTGAATAAAAGACTTTACGGAGTTGATTTTTCCGTTAAATACAGCCGGATTTATGCGTTCTAATTTCTTGGTTGCAAAAATATCATAATCCGTCATTTTTGTTAATGAACGAGATTCATCACTCAAATATCCAAGACCGACTTTCATTTCAATACGGTCTCTGCGGCGTCTTGGATTGTTTAATCTAAACTCATAACTGGCGTTAAAACCGTATTGTTTACTCCAGTAATAATCAAAGTAATCTTTTCCGCTAAATAAAAACGTAGCTGAAGAAAAAATGCGATTATACTGAGGAGATGAAAAACGTGTAACGGCATCGTCGTTAAAAAAGAGTTTAGCTTCAATGTTGCCTTTAAAATTGCCCTTGTATTCTACATATGAGCCGTATCCCCAACCTTTGTAATCGGTTTTATAACCTCCTCGAACTCCGGCTGTTACATTTTGATGGGTGTAGTGTAAATCACCTCCAAAGTGCGCTCCTTCAGCGCGGTTATACCAAACTTCCGGGAAGAAATAGTCGAAAACCTTATCAAAGGCACTATTTGAACCTTTTTTGTCTTTATCGTCATCATCTTCCATCATTTTCGCCAAGAAACCGGTTGGCTTAAAGGCTTTCTCAAGAGTCATAGTGCTGTCTATTTCATTATAAGCCTGAGATTCTTTGGTTGAAAGCGGGATTATATCAGCACGTTTTGCAAATAAGGAATCCGGATTTTTAACTAGGCTGAGCGAATCCACAATAAACAGACGTTTATATCCATATAATGAATCAGGAAGCGGGATGTTAACTTCGTACTCAGAAAGTTTAGATACCTGATTAAACGAAATTTTTGGGATTTTTAAACCCATCATTGCAATACTGATTGTTCCGTCGATCCGAACATCTACCGGAAGCCAAAAATCGCCCCCAAAGTTGTTGAATTGTTGTTTGTAATACAGATTAAACTCTTTAATCGGTGGTGGAAATAACATGGATTCGTTTGGAACTAAATCCACTTCAAGAAGTGCGTAATCTTCATCTAAAACAGAGATAGTACCTTTAAAAGCAGTAGCTAATTTGCTTTTAGGTTTTACAGAAATATCGAAAACCACTTTATCATCCAACATGCGATATTTTTCAAGTTTAAATGCATAGGTGTCGATAGCATCAGGGTGTGTGACTCCCATCATCTTGAAACCGGAAATTTCGATATCGTCATTATAAAAATTGGGTACATAACTTGCGCCTGCAAAATTATTAGCAGCTGTCATGTTATTCGTCTGGCGTTTTGATTTTATTACTTCTCGTGCACCATTTTCAAAATGCCAATAGGCAGTAGAAATACTCTCGTTGATACTTACAATTCCGGTATCGTTGTTTAATCGTTGGCGTGTGTAGGCTTCTGCACGATAGGTTTTTAAGAGTTTTCGCCATTCCATTTTTTTCGCAATAACCTGACGCATAATGTAAACTGCCGGGTCTTCACCGGTTACATCCACATTCTCTAATTCGTATGAAACAGGCTTCATTTGAATCTCAAGCGATTCATTAGGCATGGTTTTGAGTGTAATTTTTTGGGTTTCGTAACCGATGTATCGGATAACTAAGGTAACCGGAAATGAACGAACAGGAAGAACAAAACGTCCGTCGCTATTGGTTATCGTGCCACTGTAAGTGCCTTCAATGGAAATATTTGCGGCAGGTAAAGTCTCTTTTGATGAAGCGTCAATAATGGCGCCTTTTAGTTCGAATTTTTGCGAAAAAGCGATGTCAGTGCTCAGCATTAAAACAATAAGTAAACCGGAAAATCGAAACAGTGTTTTCATAAAGTAATATTTTTTGATGTCGCTCAGTCATCATTCGTTAGCATTGAGCAGGGGCACTAAACGGCAAGAGTCCATTTGAGTTTCATTGAAGTTTTGTTTCCATGATAAAACAGCTTTACCTAAAATTGATTCTGAATTGAATTGCCGAAACGTGTACTTTTGTGAAAGCCTAAGACCTCATAGTTCAACAGGACAGAACGAGCGCCTCCTAAGCACTAGATCTGGGTTCGAGTCCCGGTGAGGTTACAGTTTTTATATTAATGTATACAATAAACAATGGTTTGTATTCGAAACATAACCGTATAGCAAATTTCCTTAAGAGAATTCTTCTGAATACAACTTACTTGATTAAAAACGTGCAATTTTTAGGGCTTGAGCAATTAATGTTTTATATGCTTTAAAATCTC
Source organism: bacterium (assembly GCA_006226965.1). Taxonomy (GTDB): domain Bacteria; phylum Bacteroidota; class Rhodothermia; order Balneolales; family M1805; genus M1805. The sequence goes on from SBGQ01000167.1 coordinate 15,063, forward strand.
ATTTGCCCATTTAGATACAATTGTATCATTCATAAAAAACAATTCGGGCTCTATAACTTCCAGTTCAATTAATACCGGTTTATTTTCCCAAAGAACTAAATCAACTCGGGCGAAAAATGGTTTATGCGGACAAAGGTCCAAGAAACGTGAACCTAATTCAATCCATTCTTTATCTACATCAACTAAAGAAAACGTTCCGCCGTAATCGGATTGTACTCTGAAATCACCCGCTTTTGCTTTTTTGAGAACGGCATGCGAATAGGTGCCGTTTACATATAATAATGACCATTCTCCGACTTCAGGAATGGACGGCACAAAAGGTTGATAAATGTAGTTAGGCTCTAATTCCGCACTCAGAAATTCATCACGTGTAAATCGTTTTAAGCCTCTGGCACCGGCTGAAAAAACAGGCTTGGCAATGATCGATTCTGTATTAGTATGATTTCTCAAGAGTTTCTGTTTTTCAAGTTGAGAAAATGTTGGAATCACCGGCAATCTGAGTTCTTGAAACGTAAACATATATCGCTTATCCATATTCCAAAGCATAAGCTCGGGGTTATTTAAAACGATTGCCTGTGATTGGTTGAGTTGCTTTAAAAATGCTCTGAATTCATCAGGAAAAAAATCATAATCCCAAGTTGAACGAAGCAACACAACATCTTCAGAAGTTAATGAGCTGCAATCTAATTGGTGCCAGTCTAGAATTCGAACCTGTAGCTGATTCTGCGAAAGAAAATCAACAATTTTATGTTCGTTTGGCGGAAGCTTTGGGAGTTTTGGATAGGTTAAATAGTAGACCATATATGCATCAGCTTAAAAGCCAAGAACAAACGATTACGGCGGCTATAATACTCGCTAAATCGGCTATTAACCCTGCCTGAACGGCATATCTGGTTTTTTTGATTCCAACGGCGCCAAAGTAAACAGCTAACACATAAAACGTTGTTTCGGTTGAACCGAACATGGTTGCAGCTACCTTTACAACATAAGAATCTTCTCCGAAGTTGGCTATCAAATCAGCTAAAACTCCAACTGAACCGCTTCCTGTTAATGGACGCATGATGGCCATCGGTAAAACATCAACCGGAAAACCGATGTAAGCTAAACCCGGCTTTAATAATCCGGTGAAAAAGTCCATGGCACCGCTTGCTCGAAACATGCCAATGGCCACTAAAATGGCAACGAGATAGGGTATAATTCGAACACCAATTTGGAATCCTTCTTTTGCACCTTCAACAAATTCTTCATAAACAGCAACTTTTCTGATGAGCCCGATTATAGGGATGATGACAATCAAAAATGGTAAAACTACAATGGCAAGAATTCCCATTAGTTTGCTCCTTTCGCCATTTTATGCTTTTTTGCAAACCATTTTGCCGTAATAACTCCAACAGCAAGTGAGATTACCGTAGTTAAAATTATAGCAGGGAGGATTTCACCGACTCCAACACCCATTAACGCAATTAATGTAACGGGAGGAACCAATTGTACGCTCGCTGTATTCATGGTTAGAAACATAATCATGGAATCTGTAGCCGTTTCTTTGTCATCATTTAGGGTTTGCAATTCTTCCATCGCTTTTATTCCGAGAGGTGTTGCCGCGTTACCGAGTCCTAAAATATTGGCTGTAAGATTCAAGCTGATGGTTCCGAGTGCCGGATGGTTTTTGGGGATATCAGGAAAAAGGAAATGTAAGATAGGTTGAACTACTTTTACCAGATTTTCGATGATGCCGCTTTTTTCGGCAATTTCCATTAAACCTAACCAAAATGCCATAATTCCAACTAAACCGATTGCAAGTTCAACAGCTGTTTTTGCCGTGTTAAATGCAGCGTTTGTAATGGCTTTTAGTTTCACAAAATGAACTTCGGGAAGTGTAATGGTTACATTACCCGATTGTTTATCCCACGTTTTGATTTCAGCGCGAAAGGGCTCGTTGTCTTTTGCACGGGATTCCTGCCAGATTTTTTGCCAAAGAATCGGTAAAACCGTTGCATCGGAAAAACGAATTTCTCCTGCTTTCGGGCGTACCAGAACATGCAAGGTATCTGTACTAATTACTAACAAAGATTTGAATGGTGCCGAAGCATTTTGATCTGCACTAATTAACTGTGCTTCTCTAAGTTGCCCGTTTTGATAGGTATTGGAATAATAATCTTTAAAATCATTGCCCAACGCAAAGACGAAACTTAATACAATGAGTCCGCCCCATATATAATTCAACATAGCCGTAAATTTTGTTCGCAGGGAAAGTGTTAAAAGTATGAGTGAATGTCAAACCGACAAGTGTTAAAATTTATACTTGAAGTGCAGCAATTCAGGACACGGATTTGCTCATAGTAAACTGTAATTGTTTAAAAGGGAAACCCTCATTTATATATTCATAATCATTCAATTGGAAAGAGGTGTTTTACAGCTAATGAATTGTGTTTCAATGTGTAAGGGCATTAAATTGTGATTTAGCCATAATAAATCGGTTATAGCATCAATAAAAAGACTAAATAACTAAAGGCTTAAGCCATCGATGGCACTTAGTTTCCACAACTCGCCCGGAATAAAAACAATCGGGTAACGAGAAGGAACTTGAGGAATATAGATTTGAATAGGAGTGCGTTCTTTTTGCAAGATTCCGCTCGTTTTGTGCACCCATTGATAATAGTTAAATGTAGTTCTGAATGTCGGTATATCAACGCCATCTTTTTGCAGAGTAAAATCCATATATACCGTTGTTTGATACTTAAAAGTCAATACACGAGCTTGTAGATCGGTTTCTAAAAAATCAAAATCATTAAATCGGGTTTCAGCATATAAGGAAACAGACCCGGTTAAATGGATATCACGATTGTAGAAATCTAAATAAACGGTATAGCTCGGATGTACTGTGGTCGGTACTTCGGCATCGTTTTCTAAATTCAGGTAAAACAGCCATCCCGGTTCAATAAAGCTAAATTGTTGAAACTCTTCACCATCTCTGTTTCGGCTTAAGGTGTCTAACACAATATTACTTAACATGCCGTCGAAAATATCGAAATAACTTTCGGCAAAAAGATTGACTTGATTGTTTTTTATTTGCAAATAGCTCGAACGGACATCAACAGGTCTGGTAGTATTTTGCATGCTGTCTAAGCGGATACGGCGTTCAAATTCAGTTACGTCATCTCGGTCTTCAAATGTGCCTGTTTCAACAATACGAGAACTTGCCGTGCCTATTTTCAGAGTGTCCTCATTGTATTTGTACACATCGAAATACCAAGTAATAGAATCACCTTTGGGCAAGCGAATTCCTAAATCAGAACTTTTGCTGCCACAAGAATGAATTAAAATGCTCAAAACAAAAATAAAAACGAACGATTTACGCATGGATATCAAAAAAATGCGAAACAAAATGTTAGTGAAAGACTGTCTTTGCAATTACTTATTAATACTTTACTGCAAATATAGGGTAATCCAAAAAACTGTTTGATTATGAATTTCAGAACATTAACCATTCACGGTGCTTATCATCCGGATTTTCAACCGGACGCCGTTCCGCCTATGCATTTATCTACTACTTTCGAACACAGAGACGGCTCTGATTGGTTGTATTTACGTGCGGCAAATCCCAATCGTTTAATGCTGGAAAAATTGTTAGCCAAGTTGGAAAATGCTAATCATGGTTTTGCGTTTTCATCCGGCGTTGCAGCAGTAAATGCAGTTTTTCAGTCCTTACCGGTCGGGTGTAAAATCGTAGCGGGCAAAGACTTGTATAACGGAACCCGAATGCTTTTAGAGCAACTCAAAATCTGGAAAAATGCAGAGATTTATTATGAGGATTTAAGTCTGAATTGGAATAGAAATAGAATTGGTGAGATTCATCCTGATTTAATTTGGTTGGAAACGCCGTCAAATCCCGGATTTGTTGTTTCCGATATTCAAGAAATAAGTACATGGGCGCATCAGAATGGGATTTTAGTAGCAGTTGATAGTACATGGATGACACCCGTTTTTATGAACCCCTTGCAGCTAGGCGCTGATTTTGTGGTACACTCAGCAACCAAATATTTTGGTGGGCACAGCGATATCTTAGGCGGCGCAGTATTAGTAAACGATGGTAAACTCGCTGAAAAAATTAAACAAGTTCAATTAAATCAAGGCGCTGTTCTTGCTCCATTCGATTCGTGGTTACTTGTAAGAAGTATAAAAACGATGGACGTTCGGGTTAGAATTCAGACCGAAAATGCGCAAAAGCTAGCGGTTTGGCTAAATGAGCAAACATGGGTTCATCATGTTGCTTATCCGGGTTTATACAAAGCTGATGAAAAACTCGTTTTTGAAAAACAATCTTCCGGTACAGGTGCTATGATTTCGTTTCGAATTAAAGCAGATGAACAATTGGCAAAACGATTCGCAGCATCTGTTTCCATCATCATAAATGCAACAAGTTTAGGCGGCGTTGAATCAACTTGGGAGCATCGATTTAGTAGTGAAGGCCCATTATCACCAACACCCAAAGATTTGATTCGATTTTCAGTTGGCTTGGAAGATGTTGAAGATTTACAAAACGATATTTTGGAAGCAGCTGAAAAAGTAGGTTTGGTTTAATTTATTTTGGGTGCGACCCGCTTTTTGATAAAGCGGGTCGGGCTTTTCCGGGCTCGCTTATTTCGCTCGGCCATTGCTTCGCAACGGCGTAAACCCCTGCAAATCCCTCGCACATAATTCAGAAACAAAAAAGGCTATCTAAATGGATAGCCTAATAATCATCTGCCAAAATCGTCTTGAACACGAACGATGTCGTTTTCATCTGATGGGTTTTCCGGGTCGGTATGTTTCCAAATTTCTGCAACAATTCCCCATTCATTAACACCCACTAAACGGTGGCGTTCGCCTTTGGCTAATTCTACCACACTACCTAGAGGCAGTTCTTTTTGAGGAGTTTCCGAATCGGTATCACTAATAACGATAGCTGCATTTCCTCCAATTACGGTCCAGATTTCTGAGCGGCGGAAGTGATACTGCCAGGAAAGGCGTTTATTGGGTGCCACTAAAAGAATCTTTGGGCTTAGTTTTGAAAAGCCGGCGAAATCAGCCAAACTCAAATGCGGAAAATAGGTTTGAATAAATTTATCTGCCTGTGATTCATCAATTACAAAAAAACCACCCCAAGGACGAGAATCATCTTTATTTGCAATCGTAAAACCTTGTTCGGTCAGATGCTTGGTAATGTGCTCAAATACTTCTTGTTTTTCAGTTGATGTAGTAAAATTCATAGTTAAAAATATGTTTGTACATGTAATTTAGCCGCAAAATAAGCTGTTTTAAACGTTTTTTTAAATTAAAAACAGGATTAAATACTTATTTGTTTACCAAGCTCTCAACAGCTTGAGTAAAGTATTGTTTCCGTTTTCCAACATCTTGGCGGTAAGCACTTAGCATAGATTTAACTTGTTCCAGTTGAGCATTACCGGGAGTGCCTTTGTATACATAAGACAGTTGTAAGTCGCTTTCAGAAAACTCAGCATCTTTGTAAGTCGCAGCAGCTTTTTTATAAGCGTCACGAAATGGCATTCCTTCAATAGTGAGTTTGTTTGCAACATGAGTAGCAAATAACTCCGGTTTAAGCGCTGCTTTACATTTTTCACTATTAAACTCAATCCCGGGTAATGCCTGAAGAACTACTTCAAGCATATAATCAGCATGAAATAAAGCGCTCATGAAAACATGTTTAACACGTTGCAAATCTCGATGATACCCCGAGCTCATGTTAGTTGTAATTCCACGTAATTCAGAAAGTGCGCCTGCAAAACGATGTGTTTCGGAACGAATTAATTCCCAAGCATCAGGATTTTTCTTTTGCGGCATAATACTGGAACCACTTACTTGTGAGGAATCGGCACTTACCCAACCATTGATATCAGACGCCATAAAAATAAGGTCTGAAGCTAATCTGTTGATTACTTGCATCACTTCATCAAGAACGGATAAACTGGCTTGTTCTTCTAATCCTCGACTCAATTGGTTATAACTCACACTGGAATAGATGGTTTTAAAGCCTAATAATTCGGCATAAATGGTTGTCTGAACATCGAAATAAGGTGTTCCGTATCCTGCGGCTGAACCCATCGGGAGTACATCTAATCGTCGCCATGCCCATTCTAATCCGTTAGCAACACGTAATAACAATTCAGCATATCCGCCATAAAAGGTGTCTGAACATTGAGGCATTGCCAATTGTGTATGTGTTAAGCCGGGAAACCAAGTTTTTTCAGCCTCGGCTTTATCAATCAACAATTGAATTAACGTCGAAATACGTTCGGCAATTTGCAAAACCTGATATTTTCCCCAAAGTCGCGTATCTGCAAGAATGAGATCGTTTCTGGAACGCATAGTGTGAATGCGTTTTCCTAAATCACCCAACGAAGCCGTTAAATGTTTTTCCAAAAAACTGTGCACATCTTCATCGTCATCAGATAAAGCTAAATTTTCCTGATTTTCCCATAAACGAATAAGCTCTGCGCGAAGCTGTTTATGTTCATCGTCGGTTATTAACTGATTAAATCGCAAAATTTGGGTATGAGCTAAGTTGCTTAAAATCTCATAAGGAATTAATTGTTGATCGAATGTGCGGTCGACCGTTGTCGTAAAATTCCAAAACCAGGTAGCCGTTTGGTCGTCTGTGCTTTTTTGCCAAATTGTTTTCATGAAGAACGATTTAGTATGTAAGATGAAGGAAAGGTAATTAGAAAAGGTGAATCTTTAACTCTGACTCATAATCTGAAAATAGACATCAATCCCATTTTCTAATTGCTCAATTTCGATGGATTCGTTTGCTGTATGCGATTGTTCACTGTGTCCGGGACCTAATTTAATTGTCGGTATTTCACCTAAAAAAGCCCAATCTGAACAGGTTGGAGAACCGAAGAAATCTTTTGCCGTAACAGTGTGACATAATTTGGCAATATTGCTATTGGCCTGAGTTGAAACAGCTTTAAAACGGTCGCTTCGAACACGAATTTCAACTTCAGGTAATAGCGTTGTGAGTTGATTTAAGATATTTGTGCTACTTACATCAGGAATGGTTCGAATATCAACAATAATGGTAATCTCTTCCGGTGCCATATTGTTTGCTGTGCCGCCGGTAATTCGAGTTGGTGTGATCTTCGTTTTCCCGAGCCAAGGATTTTCAGTTTCGATTTCAAATAATTCCAATTTCTTTAAAACATCAGGAAGTTTAAAAAGAAGATTGTCGGTTTTGGAAATTCTGGCAGCATGGCCTGATTTGCCCTTCATCACCAATTCAAGAAGCAAAATTCCTTTTTGCGCTAAACAAGGTTGAAGGCTGGTTGGCTCACCTACAATTGCTGATTCAACAGAATCAAAATAACCTTGTGATTTTAATAATTGAACACCGTTATAGTTTCCATAGGCTTCTTCACAAGCTGTAAAGGCAAATAATAGCCTATGTTGGGGTTTTATTTTTTGTTCTGAAATCTTTTTTAAGGCTTGCACCATGGCTGTTAAAGAACCTTTTGCATCGGTACTTCCGCGCCCAAAAACTTTACCTTCACTAACAAAGGGCTCGAATGCCGGGTACTCATGGTTGGGTGAAGAAGGTACAACATCCAAGTGCGTATTAAACAGAATGGCTGACTTGCCTTCGCCGTACGATGCAAGCAGATTATCATCTATTCGTTGCACCGATACGTTTGGAATTGATTTAAGCTCAAGCTCTAACCAATCGGCGATTTCTTTTTCTTTTGTGCTTAAACTTTCAAATGAAATAAGTTTTTTCAGAAAATCTATAGCCGTCATTACGCTTTAATTTCAGTGAATGTATGGTTGATGATACCGTTTAAGGTTCCGATTTGAACTATTATACCTGCTTTTGCTAAATCCATGGCTTGTTCCAATTTCACAATCATTCCGTCTGTAATCCAACTGTTTTTAATCCCGGATTCAATTTCTTTGAGGGAAAGTGAAGAGACAAAAGTGCCCGATTCGTTTTTCACGCCGGCTAATTCAGAAATCATGACAACTATTTTTGCATCAACAGCAAGTGCAACGGCAGATGTAATGGTGTCTGCGTTTACGTTTAAAAAACCGTCAACTGCTGAATACCCTAAGCAAGAAAAAACAGGAATCGTAAATTCAGCAAGCTTTTTTAGTTTATCGGAATCGATAGTTGATAAATCGCCAACAAATCCGAAATCTATCATTTCGCCATCAAAAGACTTTGGCGGACGTTTAGTGAAGGTTAAAAGTTGTGCGTCGCCCGTTGTCACACCAAGAGCACTAATGTTATTTGCCAAGAGTAGACCCGTAATTCTTCTGTTTAGATTACCATGAACGAGTTCAAGCATGATGTCTCGAATTTCAGCTGAGGTAATTCTTCTGCCTTTAATTTTTTGAACGGGGATGTTTCTTTCAGAACAGGCTAAATCGACTTGTTTTCCGGCGCCGTGAACAATGATTGGGGTAAACCCGTTTTTGATGTATTGATTCACAAAAACGGGTAATTGTGACATGAGTTCGTCTTGCTCAAGAACACTGCCGCTTAGTTTAATTACAACGAATGATTGTTGCATTAAATTAAATCCCAAATGTGCATGAGTAAAGCTTTCTGAGCATGCATTCTGTTTTCAGCTTGTTGATAAATTACTGAACGAGAATGATTTAGAGCTTCATCGCTAGCAACAACGTTTCTTCTTACGGGAAGACAGTGCATTAATCGGGCATCCGGTGAAGATTCTAAATGGTGCTGATGTACAGTCCAGTCCATGTGCTGATGGCGTAATTCCTGATCTTTGTGCGGATTATCAGGATGATAGATAGAATGCCAAGATTTCACATAAATCACATGAGCATCTTCGGCAATTTCATCTTTATAGGAGAATGAGCCGTCAAACTCTTGTGCTAAGTGACGAAAATAACGGTCGTAGTTTTGTGAAAAACGGAATTCTTCAGGACAGACAACTTCTACTTTTTGTCCGCTTCTGAGCGCCATATCAACAAAAGATTGAGGAACTGCTCTTGGAAGTGGTTTTGGATGAGAAGCCCAGCGTAAAACTACTTTACGTTTTTCAACATTGGGGTGAACTTCTTCCCAAGTTAATCTGTCTGCCAAACTTTGGCAAGGATGTGAAACTGAGCTTTCAAGGTTAATGAGCGGTACTTTTGAAAATTTTAAAGCTTCATTAAAAAACACATCCTGAAAAGCTTGGTCTTGTTGGTTTCCAAACCCAAATCTTCGAATACCGATAGCATCAGCGTAAGAGCCTAGTACTTGCATAACATCCATGATATGCTCTTGCGCTAAGCCATCCATCAATGCTCCGGGAAGATGTTCGATATGCCATGTATTTACACCCGATTGCATTACAGAAACATTGGCACCTAATTGCCATGCTGCGGTTTGAAATGAAACTTGTGTTCTGAGTGATGGATCAAAAAATAAAAGAGCTAAGGTTTTTCCTTTTGCCGCAGAAAGTTGTTTGTTCTCGGCGGCTTTTAATTCTTTCGCCGTATCGATGATTTGTGTGAGCTTTTCGCTTGAAATGTCCGACAGATTAATAAAATGTTTCATCATTTAACTATCTAAAATGAATAAGCGCCAAGTATTGGCATTAATGTGATTTATTGGATAGCAGAATTTCAAGTGTATCGAAAAACTGCTTAAAAATTTCAATTGGAGTATTTATTGGCGGCATGAGTCGCATAATTGATGCAACATTTGATGAGCCGGTAATAAATCCTTTTTCTAACAATTGTGCACGAATATCCTTGGTATCGAACGGTAGTTCAAGTCCGATTAAACATCCTTTACCATGAATTTTGATATTCAGTGCTTCACTTCTTTGGGATGCATAAGCAAATAACTCTGTTGCATGAGTCATCAAATCACCCGAAACAATTTCTTCTAATGTGGCTTTATGTGCAGCCATTGCAACCATCCCGCCGCCAAAAGTTGTTCCCAAGTCTCCTTGTTTGATATGTGTCGCAATGGATTCAGGGGTTATAAGAGCTCCAATAGGAATGCCGGATGCCAAACTTTTTGCCATAGTAATAACATCAGGATAAACACCGACTCCTTCAGAATACGAAAATGTCCCTGTTCTGCCTACGCCCGTTTGGACTTCATCGAAAATGAGTAAAGCATTATTGGAATCGCATAAATCACGTAAGAAAATCAGACTTTCTTGTGGAATAACATACATGCCATTCATGGATTGAATGGGTTCTAATATCACAGCTCCAATCGGAAACTCAGCGAACAAAGCGGAAATGGATTCGAAATCGTTAGCATCGGCAAAGTGAACAGTCGGGCGTTCTGATGTTAACGTTTTGTGCATCTTTGCAGAATCAGTTGCTGAGATACTTGCTAATGTTCTTCCGTGAAAACTTCCTTTAATCGCAATGATGTGATGTTTTCCGGTAACTTGCCAAGCAATTTTAATCGCATTTTCATTGGCTTCGGTTCCCGAGTTGCAATAAAAAACTTTTGATTTTGGAAAAGGTGAGAGCGAAGAGAGTAAACTAGCCGCTTCTTCTCTAATAGTTGAATGAACAACATTCGAGTAAAAAATTAATTTTGATGCTTGGTCGGATATTGCTTTTGTAACAGATTCAGGTGAATGTCCTAAAATGGTAACGCAATGTCCGCCATATAAATCGATGTATTCTTTACCGGATTCATCATAAAGAAAAACGCCTTTTCCGTGGTCGGCACGAATCGGAAAACGAGCGTATGTTTCAATTTCGGGGTTAAAAGTAGATTCGGTTGACATGTATTTCAGAGGTTCGTCTGTCAGTTTATTTAAAATATATATCCCGGAAACATCAATCCGGTGGTCTCATCGAGCCCTAAAGCCAGATTCATGTTTTGGATGGCCTGACCTGATGCGCCTTTTACTAAGTTATCGATAGCAACTCCAATTACAGTTTGAGCGCCTTTTTGAACGACACCAATTTCTGTGAAATTACTTCCGGTTACTTGTTTTAGTTCAGGTAAAGCACCTTCAGTTAATCGAACAAATGGTTTGTTGTAATACGTTTCTTCAAACCATGAAAATAAATTGGGTTTTAAAGCAGTGAAACTGATAGTAGCCCAGATTCCACGAGTGAATGGACCGGATACAGGCGTAAATTGTAAACTCAAATCAGTATTAAATAGCTTTTTAGAGCTGGTTTTTATCTCTTTTTCATGCTGATGCTCGAGTACTTTATAGGCTTTCACATTTGAGTATCGTTCAGAAAATTGAACACCCGGTTTTAAACCAGCACCTGATCCTGTTGATCCTGTTAGCGCTGTAATGTGAAATAAGGCATTTACTCCATTTTCAAGCACAGGGAAAAGTGCCAGTTGAATGGCTGTGGCGAAACAACCCGGATTGGCAATCTTTTTTGCTTTTTTGATGTCGGCTGTAAACCACTCTGCCAAACCATAAGTGAAGCCGTCTTTCCAGCGGAAATCGGTACTCAGATCAATGAGTAAACCTTTGAATCCGTTTTTTTCAAGTTGATTTACAATGGGTTCGGCAGCACCGTGCGCAACGGCAAGAAATAAAACATCTAAGTCAGTTTCAAAGATTGCAGAAACAGGTAAGATTTTATTTTCAAATCGTTCGGTTAAAAGCCCGGGGTACAATTCATCGATATATTTTCCGGCAGATTCATTTCCAAATAAAAAAACCTGTCCGCAATTTGGGTGAACATGCAATAATCGGATTAATTCAACACCTGTATAACCGCTTGCGCCAACTATGCCAATCTTTAAAGAACTCATGCTGTTTTTGCTCCCAATTCATCGAGAACGAGTTTTCCAAGTGTTTCGGGTTCAGTCATTGCATTGGCAGCTTTAATGCCGATTGTATTTTGGATGTAACGAGTACCGACAATATTGTCAGTAACCGGACCTGTAATGATATGAACAGGCAAATGAAATCTGTTTTTGAATAAATGGTCTAAAGCCCAACAACCGGTAAGGTCTTGTGCAGCAGAAACATTCACCGTAATAAACTGATTTAAATTTTTATCAGCCAAAAGTGTATCTACACCATAACCACCGATTACGCCATCTCCGAATTCAACTACTATAACATCAGGTTTTAATTGATTAAGGTGTTTGATAATCCCTTTTGCCATCGGAAGGATATTGGCTCCCGTAGTTGAAATCATACCAGCTTCAGTAAACGTAGCGATGTATTTTGCACCGTTTTTCTTCATGGATTTGGTATCTCTCAATAAAGATGCACCGGTTAATTTAGCAGCGCCTACGGTATAACCAGCTTCAACCAAAGCTTTTGTTATTACTGATGCGGCATATGTTTTACCAACGTTCATACAAGTTCCGGAAACGGCAACAATCGGTACGGACTCTTCTAAATACTCAACCCATTCAATTCCATAATCACTGATTGTTGCATGTTTGTAAATATCTTCATGCTCATTCTTCACTAAAACGGCACCTAAGATTTCTACATTACAAGCAGGTCCATAAGATGGATAATCAGACTGACTTTGGCCGATAATTCCGCCCATATTGAGGATTTGCAAAGTATCACCTTTAGTGATTTTACGCGGAACTTTACCGGAATAGCCTCTAAGCGCCTGGCGCTCACCCAATGTTCCGATAATAACCTGACCAGCTTTGTATGTATGAAACTCAGCTTGAGTGTCTTCTAATTGGTTATAAACTTCTTTATTGTCGAGGATTTTACAAGCCACTAAATAACCATCTCTGGCTATAATATTTGGGCTTATAGCTATCTGTGCGCCTAAATTGACGTTGATAGTTGAAGATGTAATCAAATCTGGCATAATGAAATGGAACTCTTCATTGTTTTGGGATGATGCCGGTGCGCTAAAACCGCTAGTTTTGTGATTGGTATTGTTGTGTGGAAATACCAATGATCTTGCTGAAGGACGCGGCTTCGTTTCCGCTCCAGAGTTGTGATTGTTCGCCATACTGATAGGCTCCTCTGTTTAGGGTTGAGTTGGTTGATTGAATAGAAGTTGGGTACATATTGCCTCTGTATGCATAAATGGTAACTGTTCCATGCACACGTTCTTGAGTTTTATCAAGAAAAGCCTGAATTGCTTTAACCGCTGGGTCAAAATAGAGAGCTTCATGCCATAAAATGCCTAGTTGGTCAGCTAATTGATCTTTTAATAATCGTTCATGTTTGCTAAGAATTACTTTTTCTAATTCGCGATGTGCAGCATATAAAATCGCAGCAACAGGAGCTTCAAACCCGATTCTTCCTTTAAAACCAAGAATGGTATCGCCTGTATGAACCCCTCTGCCAATACCGTGTTTTTCGCCGAAGGTTTTAACAGCATGAAGTAAGTCAAACGGATTAGAATATTCATTGCCGTTAATCGAAATAGGTAAACCGTTCACAAAAGAAATCGAAAGGGTTTCCGGTTCGTCAGTCATTTCATGTGGTGCAGGAAGATGCGGATAAGCTTCAAACGGCAGAGTATTATCGCCTTTTACAGTATTACCGCCGCCTACTGTAACACCCCAAATGCCTTCGTTTATCGAATAAACAGAAGATTTCGAGAAGTTTAAGCCAAAGTCTTTTTCAAGAGTATTTGCCATAAATTCACGTTGAAAACTGTGTTCTCTGATTGGCGTTAATATTGATAATTGCGGAGCAAGTGCACGTATAGCAGCGTCGAAACGGATTTGGTCGTTTCCGGCGCCGGTTGAACCGTGTGCAACAGCATCACAACCAAGTTTTGCAGCTAATTCAGCAACTTTTTTGGCTTGAATAAAACGTTCAGAACCGACTGACAAGGGGTAGGTTCTGTCTCTTAAAACATTTCCTTTGATTAAATAAGCAAGAACATCGCTAAATAATTCTTGAGTAGCATCAATAATATGGCACTCACTGGCACCTAAAAGAATAGCACGTTCTTTTAATACTTCAATTTGATCGGCTTTCAAACCGGTACAATCTACGTTTACGGCAATAACTTCAGCACCGTAAGTTTTTTTGATGAAAGGGATACAAAAACTAGTATCTAATCCACCACTATAGGCAATAGCAACTTTTTTGGGGTTCATGGTTTTCTTAAAATTTCAAATTAGTGCCAAAAAAAAAGGCAGGACTCATTGAAGAATCCTGCCTTTTCAGGTTGAATGAATTAACCTTAACTCATCTACATGATTCTTCTAATGCAGTTGCCCAACGGCGACGGCGCACTAAAACTGAACCAGCTATAAGAGTGTTGTTTTTCATTATACCAAGTATTTGATTTTTTGAAATAAAATGCAAGTGTCTGTTAAATAAAATTTTGATGATTAAACAATTAAGCTAATATTATGTCGTATTTTGTAACTCGTTTATTTAGCTAATCTTAGATAGTTCATTATGTTTAAAAAATTACAAGTGTTCATATTACTGTTTCTAATTGGTGTTACACAGGCGTATTCACAAAAAACGTACTCTGGTGATACTTGGAAAGATGTTAAAGAAAAGGGAGAGGGTAATATTGTATTAACCTATGTTGAAACACCGGCTTTTGTGTTCAAAGATGCAAATGGGAAATTACAAGGGATTTGCGTTGATATTGTAAACAGTTTTATCAGTTATGTTCAGAATAACTACAAAGTGAAGTTAAATGTGAAGTATGAAGGCGATGGTTCAAACTTCAAGAATTTTTATGAGTCAGTAAAAGGATCAAAAGGCGGCGTAATTGGTCTCGGGAATGTTACAATTAAAGAACAGCGCAGAAAAGAAGTTGCGTTTTCTCCGGCGTACATTAAAAGTATTGCACTATTAGTAACTCATTCAAGTGCACCCGATATTGCAGACCCGTCTGAAATGAGAACAAAATGGGCAGGATTTACGGCTTATGTTCCAAAGGGAACCACACATGAACAACGGATGATTTCTTTAAAAGAACGATATTTCCCGGAATTGAAAATTGAATATACATCATCAAGTTTTGAGTCATTTGATAAAATGTTAGATGATAAAAAGGCAATTTGTTTTCAGGATATTGCTTTGTATTGGGATTACAAACAAAAAAGCAAACCGGTAAAAACAGTTAATTACGAAAAAGATAGCGGTGAAGAATTAGCACTGATTATGCCGCTTGGCAGTGACTGGGAACCCTTGTTTGATGAATTTTTTAGTGTTGGTGCTGGTTTTAAATCCAGCACGATTTACAGAAGTAGTTTAATGAGGCATTTGGGTAAAGAAGTTGTCCAAATGCTTAAAATGGCTCAATAAGTTATTAAGCCTTGATTTAATTTAGAAGTCAAGGCTTTTTTTTGTGGTTCGTCTATGAAAATGTGATTAATAGTTGATTCATTAACACACTTAAATTCTTCAATTCCCCATCCGAAAACCTGCTGCATCTTGTAATATTCTAGCGATAAATCAATGCCGGTAATTGTTCTGGTGTCGGTGTTTATACCAACTGAAACTCCTTCAGAAAAAAAAGTGTTTATTGGGTGCGATGAATAGGTCGGGAAGACATCAATCTGAACATTCGTAGATGGGCAGACTTCTAAATGAATTCGATTATTAATTAATTTCTTTATTAAATCAGGGTTCTCAATTGATCTTACGCCGTGGCCGATTCGTTGAGCTTTTAAAACATCAAGGGTTTCAAGTACACTTTGTGCACCAAGTGCTTCGCCGGCATGTGCGGTAATTGGAATGTCTTTTTTGAAAGCTTGTTGAAACGCATCTTGGTGTTCTTGCAAATCAAACCCCGCTTCATCACCCGCAATATCAAATCCAACGACGCCCTTACCCATAAAATGTTCTACAAGTTCAAGTACCTCAAAACTCTCTTTTTTTGAAAAATGGCGAAGTGTACATAAGAGAAAGTTGGTTTGTATATCCCATTTTTTATTCCATTTTTGAGCTTCATCAGTAAGAATCTGTACAACTTCAAATGGTGTTAAACCTTTTTGTTGGTGTAAGTGAGGGGCAAAACGAATTTCAGCATAGAAAATAGAATCGTGTTTTAACTGTTTGAGTAAATCTTTAATGGAATGCCTTAGCTGTTGTTCAGTTTGCAAATAATTAATTTGCGGAGTGGCATATGTAAGGAACTGAGCTAGTGTTTTAAACTTTGCTGGTCCGACAAAGCGCTCTTTAAATGCAGATTCAGTTAAATCAGGAATGTAGGTTGATAGGAAATCAAAACTCAATGAACAGTCCAAATGAACATGAAGTTCTGTTTTTGGTAATAAGCGTATTTGTTCAATTGTTAACTTCTGATTTTCCATAAAAAAGTATCCTCCCAAAAGGCAAAGGTAGTCTTTTTTAAGCTTTTATCATTCAAATGCTTTCGTGTAGGTTATATCAAAGAAAAAAGGTGTAACAGAATTACTGCTACACCTTTTACAACTAGGCTATCTTAACTAATACTTTTAGAGGGAGATGCGAACTCCGGCATTAATTCCAAAAACGCCGCTGTATCCAAGCATGTATCTGGCTTCGGCAAATGCTTTACCAAAACTTAAACCAAACTCACCACCGGCTCCTACATTGAGAATTCCACTTACACTTGCTGCTGCGTTATCGCCAAATGCTGCCATATAGGTAGTACCGACAATTCCATATGCAGCCATGTTTTCTTTATTCAAGAAAAAGTAATGAGCATTAGCAGTTATTTCGATTAATGAGTAACCATCAACAAAATAGTAATGAATATCGCCGCCGCCCCGTGTGTTCTTATATAAATCATCAGTATTTCGGTAGAAGTTTACACCAATACCAACATTATCTGCATAAACAAGTCCGCCGCCTAAAGTCCATTGTGCATTCGCATCAGTTGGGGTGAAGAAAAAAGCACAAGTTAAAAGAGATGCAAAGGTTAAAATTTTTTTCATAGTAAATCTGCTCCAAGCAAAGTAAATGATTAAGTGATTGTACTTTCAGCATTTCATAAAGTGTGCCAACATTCAAATTGCTCATTATTGCTAAAAAATGTCGATTTTAGAGCAGAATTAATCCATGTGTTTACAAAACCAAACAGTATGAATTATCTTGAAAAACTGACACCTTGTTTTTTGTTTGATGGAAATCAAACACGTGCGAATGCAATTAAAATGTTGGAATATGCTCATCGGCAGAAAGTAAGATTGAGACCTCATGTGAAAACTCATAAGTCTGTTGAAATTGCTTCATTTCAATGCGATACATCAAAATCGATAACAGTCTCTACCATCGCGGAACTTCTGTATTTCTATGATAAAGGATTTATTAATCAAACCTATGCAGTTCCAATTACATCAGAAAAATTGCAGTTTATACTTGATAAAATCTCCATTACACACATTAATTTTATAACTGATAATGTGAATCATTTAGATGAGCTCATTCGGGTTGGTGAGAAAAATCAAACATCTATTAATCTATTTATTAAGGTTGATGTGGGCGCAGATAGAGCCGGATTGCAGGCTGATTCTAGTGATGTTCTTGTACTTGCAAAAATAATGGCTGAATCAACAGTAGTTAATTTCAAAGGACTTTTAACACATGCCGGACAATCTTATCACAGCTCTGAATTAAATGAGAAAAAAGAAATTGCTCTAAAAGAGGTAAATACCATTGTTCAACTCGCTGAAAAACTTGAAAAGCAAGGAATTCAAGTAAAAGAAAGAAGCATCGGTAGTACGCCAACCATGAGTTTGGGAGTCGATTTAAACGGGATTACAGAGATTAGACCCGGAAATTATATTTGGTATGATGTATTTCAATATCAGCGGGGAAATTGCGAAATAGAAGAGATTGCCTGCTCTGTTTTAACGTCCGTAATCGGTGTTTATCCTGAGCGCGGCGTTATTTTAGTTGATGCGGGTGCATTGGCTTTATCAAAAGATGAAGGATTTTGGAGTGATGGAGTTCGTCGCTACGGACTTATAAAAAATCATCCAACGCTGCAACTCATTGGTATATCACAGGAACACGGCAAAATAAAAGCAACCCAAGCCGAGTGTATGCAATTTAAAGTGGGCGATAAGTTGGAAGTTCTGCCTAATCATTCATGCTTAACAGCAGCTTGTTTTCATTCATATTATGAAGTGTTAGGCGGTGAAGTGATTCAAGAAATTAATCCGGCTAAGTTTTGGTAAAATATCCCTATTTAGTGAGTTGAAAATCAGAATTACAAGGGCTACATTCTCGATCTATGATTTTATTAAGGTTTAAACCATTGTTTTTAAAATATATATTCTTGTTTGTGGTTTTGGCGCTTCAATCGTTTTTTGCAGTTGCACAACAAGTTAGATTTAATGTATTTACAACAGAAGACCGCTCTCATCCGCTGCCTAATTCAACTGTTTGGGATATTGATCAGGATACAAAAGGGCGAATGTGGTTCAGTATAATCGGCTCCGGATTGGTATTGTATGATGGTGTTGATTTTATTTCATTTGGCGAAGATGAAGGATACCCTGAATTATCTACAACATTGGCAATTGAGCGAGGATTTGATAATGATTTGTGGGTGTTTTCGTACGGACAAGTATATAGAGTAAGCTTGCCGGAATCTAATCTGTTAAAGGTTGATTCTCTTATTGTACAGAGTTCGATAACCGGGAAAAACGGGCAATTAGATTTGTACAAAGGGTTTACAATGGCAAATGGAGAAGAAGCGTTTGTTGTAGATACCGTTCGTAAACAAGTTTGGGTTGCAACAGCACAGGTTGGCTTAGTAAGATATTCAAAATTGGGAAGTGGATTTTGGACAGCTGATACATTACTGCCTTCTCAATTAGATCCGAAAAGTAAACGAAACAGTGAAGATATTCGAGCAATTTGGCTTCGTAAAAATCAGGAGCTTATTGTTTCAACTGCATCAGGAGATTTATATTCACTCAATCCGGATATAGCTTACTCAAGAGTAGAGCCGATTCAGGAAATTCCGCAACGTTTTGCAGCTCCATTTTTGGAAGAAGGAACGGCTTGGGTAAATGCACTGTACGAAGATAGCCAAGAGCGTTTATGGGCAAGTTCTACAAATGGAATAGTATGGTTTTTAGAATCTCCGCTTAAAGATATTCAGCCTATTGATTTGCCCCTTATTGCAAAAAATCTGGCTCAGGTTGGTACCGCCATTCAGGAGATTAAAAGTGATGTAAACGGCAATGTTTGGCTAGGAACGGATGTAGGGCCGATTCGAGTAAGCCCGGATACAAAACAAATATACAAACCGGTGGGAGTTGATGGTTCCGCAACCCTGAGTTTGTATCTGGATAATCAAGGTTCACTTTGGGCGGGTTCCTATCAGGCGTTGTATCAATTTCCTCAAAATTATACTCAGTTTCAGTTTTTTGATTTAAAACCTTTGGGTTTAAGTTCTTCTGAGGTGTTGTCAATTAGCAGCGCAAAAACAAACCATGAGTTGTATTTGGGAACGTCGCAAGGTTTCATCAAAGCAGATTTAGATCAGCCGCAGGATTCATGGATTTTAGTTGATGAACGTGACGGATTAAGTTCGAATTCGGTATTTGATTCGTATGTAGATAAAAAAGGGAATGTGTGGCTGGCGACCCTGAGAGGGATTACGGTATTTGCGTCAAAACAAAATGATGAAGTACTTAAACGTCAGGTAAAAGAAATTAAAAAGACAAAATTGGGATGGTTAAAATCCATTAAAGCAAGAAGTACTTTTTTAGCCATTAAATCCATTCAAATAGGTGGTGAGGAGTTGTTATTGTTTCCGGGTTATAACGGAATGGGAATGATTTTCAGGAATTCATTTTATACGTTTTCTAATCCGGTAAACAAACAGGGTATTGCTTTTAACGATGTAATCGGCTTAGAGGGATATTGGTTGTTAGGCGCAGAAAATGGCGGTTTATATCGCTCCAGAATAAAGTTGACTAAAGAACTCATAACTGAATTAACGCAATCGGCAAAGAAAAATGTGCATGGGTTCTTCGAAATACAACAAACGATTTTTGATGAATTACCGCTTGAAAAACAGCTTCAGGGAGTGGCGATAAACGATTTTGAATGGTTTACAGATTCTTTGTTTTTAGCCAAAACAGATGCCGGACTTGCGGTGTTTGATGCTGTTTCAATTCAAAATTCGCTTACAGATACGGTATTCGCAAAACAGCTAATCAATAAATCAAAAGGATTACCGATAGATTCATTTACGGCTCTAGAGTTTGATAAAGTGAATCAGGTGGTATATCTGTTTTCCAATAAAGGGATTGGAAAATACGATATCAAAAATGGGGTATTAATGGATTGGCACGATAGAACAGATGGCTTGCATGATGAATTCACCTGGCGTAAATCCGGTGCCATGTTTAAAAACGGTAAGGCGTTTTCCGGTACAGGAAAAGGCTTAGTTGTTACAGAATTTCCCGAAAAAGAAAAGAAAGTTGAACCCAATATTGTTCTGTATGATTTTACATACAACGAAGATATGAACGGTAATAATCGGTTAGAGTTGGAATTGCGAAATCTGGATTATTCAACAGAATCCAAGCTTGATTATTGGTATAAAATTGAACCGTACACGCAAGATTGGATTCAATCGAATCGATACGATATAACATATACCAATCTTCCGGCCTATTTTTTTGATAAAACCTATACGGTTTTAGTTGCCAATCAGAATTCTGGAAATCAGAAAATTTTAGTAAAAAAAGTATTTAGTGTTTCACCTGCATGGTATCAAACATGGTGGTTTGTTTTGCTTTTCTTGAGTGTGTTTTCGTTTACAATCGTTACGATTTACCGTAAAAAAATGGAGAAAATTCAAAAAGAAGAAAATGAATTGGCGGAGCGTAAGCAGTTTGAAACCGTTCAAAAAATTGGCTCAAGCATCGCTCACGATTTAAAGAATTCTATTTTTTCACTGAGTTTGCTTTCATCCAATTTGGAAAAACGATTCGATAACCCAAGTTTTAGAAAAGATGCGATTGAGACCTTAGATAGTTCGCTTGAGCACATGAAATCTTTAGTAATGCGTTTGCAGCAAAAACAAGATAATTGGCAAATAGATAAACAGGCTAAAGATGTAAGCAAGACCATTGCAGATACTCTCAAAAGGATGCAATTGGAGCAATTTGAGAAAATCGTAATTCACAAAAATATTAATGAATCTCTTCTCTTTGCACATGATGAACATGCGATTCAGCGCGTATTGGAAAACATCGTATTAAATGCTTTAGATGCGATGAACCACAAAGGAGAATTATCCATTCGAGCCTTTAAAACAGAATCGGGAATTCAGATTGATATTCAAGACTCAGGTACTGGTATGAGTGCCGCTTTCATCAAAAACAAACTCTTTAAGCCATTTTTAACGACAAAAGAAAAAGGTATCGGTTTGGGATTATATACGTGTCGGGAAATTATAAAAGCACATGGCGGACAAATTCAGGTTGAGTCGGAGCAAGGCGCAGGAACTACATTTTCCATTCTTCTCTAAAATTATTGTTTGTTAATACAGACAAAAGTTGTTTGTAAATACAAACACAATAGTTACTTTGAGTTGTTCAATTTGATATAAGTGCCTATCTGGCATGATTTTAACTGATTTTATTATTGGCATGGCTTTTGGGTACATCGATTACAATCTGATAGAAAGTAGATAGATAAAATGGCAAGTATTCTCATCGTTGATGATGATAAGGGGATTCGGAAGCAACTGTTTTGGCATTTAACTGACGATTTTGACGTTAAAGAAGCCGATTCGTTAAAACAGGCAAAAGTATTATTAGAGCAACATTCAGTTGATATTGCCTTATTAGATATGCACATGCCCGAAACGGAAGGTGAAATACCGGCCGGTCTGCAAATGCTCGATTACATAAGAAAAAATCATGCTTCGGTTTTATCTATAGTGATGACCGGAGATCGCGACCCATCGATATCACTTAAAGTTGTTGAATCGGGTGCTTGGGATGTATTTAATAAGCCGATTGATTTAAACGAACTTTCAGTAGTTCTAAAAAGAGCATTACGCGTTCGAGATTTAATGAATCAAAATGTAGCCTTAAAAATTTCTCCCTACCAAGATCCTGATATACAGATAGTTGGCGAAAGTTTGCCCGTTAAACAAGTTATTGAACTCATAAATCAGGTTTCATCAACTGATGCAACCATTCTGATCCAAGGTGAAAGCGGAACAGGAAAGGAATTAATCGCACAAGCCATACATCAAAAAAGCAAGAGAAAAAATAAACCGTTTATTGCGGTAAACTGTGCTGCTTTAACCGACACACTCGTTGAAGACGAATTATTTGGGCATGATACAGGAGCTTATACCGGCGCAAAAGGCGCTCGAAAAGGTAAGTTCGAACTGGCAGATAACGGAACCTTGTTTTTGGATGAAGTGGCTGAACTTTCAGCAACGGCACAAGCCAAATTGTTACGGGTTTTGCAGGAAGGTACTTTGGAGCGATTAGGAAGCGAAAAAACTGTGAAAGTTAACGTACGAGTAATCGCAGCAACGCATCAAGATTTAAAAGAGCGTGTTAAAGAAGGCGAATTTCGTGAAGATTTGTACTATCGCTTACATGTAATTCCTATTCATGCACCTGCTTTGCGTGAACGAACAAACGATATTGCTACACTGGCTAATCATTTTCTTTCTATCTATCGGCAAAAATTGGGAAGAGGTCCGATAGGTTTTACTGAGTCAGCGTTGCAGCGCATGGCAGCTTACCCTTGGCCGGGAAATGTGAGAGAATTAAAAAATATAATTGAACGTTTGATGATTTTAGTCTCTGACGCAACGATAGATGTCGAACATTTGCCGGTGGAAATTAGGTCTGTAAAAGATAAAGTTGCAGAATTTATATTTCCTGAAGGATTTGATTACGATAGCACGGATATGATTTCTTATGAAGAGCAAGTAAATGCATTTCGCAAGAAATTGTTGGAACATACCTTGCAAAAAAGCCGATCAAAATCAGAAGCGGCACAACGTTTAGGTATTAACAGGAGTTATCTATATGAGCTCATGGATAAACTGGGCATCTCTACAGAGTAATACTGTGTTATAATGTGGAACCCAATATTAAATTTACTGTAATAGACAATCAGACTTAAAAATCCGTTTCCTCTTGATGTAAGATTCATTATCATACATTAACTCGGTAAACAAAGAACTTACCTTTAACTAAACCACAAAAGCTATGAAATACACACGCTTTTCTTTATTGATAGTTGTTGCACTTATTGTTGCAGCATGCGGTGGAGGATCCGAAAAAACACAAAAACAATTGGATAGAACTCCATCTTGGTACAATAGTCCTCCATCTGATAATGGTGAATATTTATACGCTACCGCTTCAGGAAAATCAACCAGAAGAGAGACAGCTCGTCAAAAAGCTATCGGTAACGCATCAGCTGAAATGGCAAGAAAATTAAGCGTGAAAGTTGAAGCACTTCAAAAGATTTTCACAGAAGAGATTACATCAGGAACTCAAACTAACTACGACGAAGCATTTACAAACGCTTCTAAAACTATCGCAAGCGAACAATTAAAAGGTTTAGCAACAGATAAAGTTGAGTTTTCTTCTGCTGATAACGGTACTCAAATTGAATGCTTTGTTTTAGTAAAATTACCTGTTGGTGATGCACGCGCTTCTTTGGAAAACGCATTATCTCGCGATAAAGAGTTGTATGTGAAATTCAAAGAGTCTAAAGCTTTCCAAGAATTACAAGACGATATTTCACGCCTTGGTAAAGACAACTAAAATCATAGTACTGATTTTACTGATAACGGGCTGTGCTTCAACCAAAAATGAAACGGTAAAAGTACAGCCCGTTTCTGTATCCGAGATTGTTCCGATTCAATCTTATCCCTCATGGTTTGTACACCCGCCGGAAGGACTTTGGGGAATCGGCGTTTCTGAATTCTCTGCCTTTGCACCTGAGAAATCCTATTCTCGTGCTTTCGAAAATGCGGTAGAGGATATGAACAGCAATGCATTTGTTGTTGTAACAATTGAACAATATCGGGAAAACAGCGCATTTCAAACGCAAGAAGAGGTTGCAATTGGCGATCAATTCGGTTTTGATAATGTTGTAAAAGTTGACTCAATGGTTTGTGAGGGATTGGTGTTTTATTTGATTAGCGATAAAGCAGCAACCATTGAAAGTCAAAAAGTACACATGCCGTTAAGAGCTCCTGTGCAATTAACGGAAAACAGAGTCTTGCTATCAGGAGATCATTATTGGGCTTGGGGATTTAATGAACTAACCCAATTCAACCCTTATAAAACATGGGCGATTTCTAAACAACACGCCTTAAAGAATTTAGGCTTATATACAGCCATGCGTGTACAATCGCTTGATAAAATCTACAATGAAGACTTACAGACTGTAAGTTATATAAAGTCGAGAATTGCAATTAGAAATGTACGTGTTGCTCATCGTTGGATAGATGATAAAAAAGGATTTTCGATTATTGATGTAAGCCAAAGCAGTATTGTAAACTTAACTGATTAAACAGGTGTTATTATGAAAAAGATGATTTGGGCAACACTTTTTGCGAGTGTATTATGTGTTAATGTTGCTTATGCTCAAGATGATTTTGAAGCTTTTAAGAAACAGCAAGAGCAAGGGTACACGAGTTATGTAAAAGAAGTAGAGAAAGGTGTAATCGCTTCTGAAGCAGATTTTGAAGCCTATCAAAAAAGAGAAAAAGAAGCATTTGAAGCATTTAAAAAAGAGATGTTCGAACTGTGGGGAGATTTTAAAGAGCGTACACAAAAAGATTGGGTTGAGTATAAAGAAACCGGACGCCTGCGGTCATCTGTAGATTTTGAAAAAGGTAAAGCCAGAGTTGAAATCATTGTAGATAATACGTCAGAAATTGAAAAAGCTAAAGAGCAAATGTTTCAGGCTTTGGTAAATACCTTTAATGATAAAGGTTCCGAAAAAGAATACATCCCGACTCCAAAAAAAGAAAAATCAACCGACAAAAAAGATAATAAAACTCAAGCTCCGGCAATGCCTGAAGCACCTGCTCCGGCGCCAAAACCGGTTTCTAATAAACCTGTTTTAGACAAGCAACTTCCCATCAAGAACAATTCAAACAGTGAAAAAGAAAAACTGGCGAATAACTTGGTGAAAGAAAATGTTAAGACCAAACAAGTGAAAGGCGTTGACGGAAACGACCGTGTTGTTGTTTATGTTGATTTTGATTTAGCTCCCGACCATTTGCAAACGCGCGCCAAAGAACATGAATCTGTAATTCATGAATTTGCCAGAAAAAACAACATTAATCCGGCTTTGGTTTTTGCAATTGTTCATACAGAATCGTATTTCAACCCAATGGCAAAATCTCCGGCTAACGCTTATGGTTTAATGCAGGTTGTTCCAACAAGTGGTGGCCGCGATGCATACAAAAAAGTACATGGAAAAGATGGCGTACCTACCGCTGATTATTTATTCAAACCCAAAAATAATGTTGAGTTAGGAACAACCTATATGTTGATTTTACTAAACAGCTATTTCAGTGGTGTGGATGACGAAATTACGCGTGAATATTTAACTATCTGCGCCTATAATACCGGTGCAGGAAATGTTGCAAAGGCCTATAACGGAACGTTTAATATCAAAAAGGCTATTCCGCTCATTAATAAAAAAACATCTGCCGAGAACTATGACTTCCTAATTTCAAAGTTGCCTTACAAAGAAACTCAGGATTATCTGAAGAAAGTTTCTGACCGAAAAAAGATGTATGAAAGCTGGTCTAAATAGAAAGTAGATTTTGTAACCATCGCAGTTATGGCAATCACCCGAAAAATCGACTGGTACAAACTCAACGAGCAAATCAATTAAAGCAAAAGCCTGAGGCAAAACCTCAGGCTTTTTTCATTCATTTTAGTGATTGATTGAAGTAAGAAAATATTCTTCAAAAAAATGTATTCAACTACTTGCTATTTCATGATAGTTCATGTTTTTTAGGGGCTTATTCAACCATTTGGAGTCCTTTTTATGGCAAAGTCCAATTACGATTATACGATAGGCATTGAAGAAGAGTACATGATTGTAGATCCTGAAACCGGTGAGCTCGCTTCAGCGGTTGAGGTGTTGCTTGAAGAGGGTAAAGACCGACTCGGAAATACCTTGTCAACTGAGATGATGCAATGCCAAATTGAGATTGGAACGCGAGTTTGTACGTCCATTCAGGAGGTTAAAGAACAGCTTTTACATATTCGCAAAGAAGTGTCAGATTTGGCTCATGCAAAAGGATTAGCAATTATTGCCGCCGGAACGCACCCATTTTCAAAATGGGATCAGCAAAATATAACATCTCGCGCTCGCTATTTAGGTCTCGAGGTTGAAAATCAGATATTAGCCAGACAATTGATTATTTGCGGAATGCACATGCACGTCGGCATTGAGGATAAAGAACTTCGTATCGACCTCATGAATCAATTGCGTTATTTCTTACCGCACTTATTAGCTTTATCAACTTCTTCACCAATGTGGGAAGGAATTGATACGGGTTTGAAATCGTACCGTAGCGTTATTTTTGAGCGTTTTCCTCGTTCCGGTATTCCCCCGGCGTTACGTTCTTGGAACGAATATCAGGAATATTTAGACATAGCAATAGAAACTAAATCGATGGACGAACCCACCAAAATTCGTTGGGATATTCGCCTATCTCCGCGCTATCCAACCTTAGAGTTTCGTATTTGTGATGTCTGTACCCGAGTTGAAGATGCCATTGCTATTTGCGGATTGAAAGTTGCCTTGGTTCACAAACTCATCAAACTGAGAAAAAACAACATGCAATGGCGTGAGTACCGCAAAGAACTTATTCAAGAGAATAAATGGCGTGCTGTTCGCTGGGGTTTGGGCGGAAAATTGGTTGACTTCGGTAAACGAAAAGAAATTGACGCCAAGAAACTCATTTTCGAATTACTCACTTTCGTGGATGACGTTTTGGATGATTTAGGAATCCGTGAGGACGTTTCACACATCCACAATATTCTTACCGAAGGTACATCAGCTGACCGCCAATTACAGGTTTTTAAAGAAACCAAGAGTGGAAAAGCAGTTGTTGATATGCTTATAAAAGACACTTTAAAAGGAATTGAGTAAGTACTTTTTTCAGATTCACATTTCAAACTTGATAATCGTTTACAAATACCCGTAACTTTGCGGTGCCTATCCGAGACTCGGATGGTAGGGGTGCTGTTGCATTGGGCAATGGCTGAGATAATACCCTTTAACCTGATCCAGATAATGCTGGCGTAGGAAACCACCGGAAATGCTTTTATAAATAAACCGGCCAATCCTCAAAAGCACCAACTGAAACATATCAATTGGTCAATGAAAAATTTAAAATCAATCTTTTTGTTTGGGATGATAATTACCATTCTGAACACAACTTCAACGTGGGCACAATTTGTAAAAGGAAAAATTATTGATGCTCAGACAAAAGAAACGCTTATCGGTGCAAGTGTTGTAGAGTTTGCAACAGAAAATGGAATTAGCAGCGATATTAGCGGGAAATTTGAGCTCAAAGTAAAAGAGTCAAAAGGGGTTTTGGTTATCTCTTTTGTGGGATATCAATCCAAAAAAGTGGAATTCTTATCAAATGATGTAGATTTAGGCGAAATAGTGCTGTTGCCTGAGTCAATTTTAAGTAATGATATAATCGTTCGAGCACAGCGTGTTGATGAATCCACTCCAATGGCGTTTCAGACAGTGACAAAAAATGAGATTGAAGCGTTAAATGTCGGGCAGGATTTGCCTTATTTGCTGCAAATGACACCTTCACTTTTATCCAGTTCGGATGCGGGAGCTGGAGTTGGATATACATATATGTCGATTAGGGGAGTTGATCAAGCCAGAATAAATGTGACAATAAACGGCATTCCTATTAACGATGCTGAATCGCACGGAGTTTGGTGGGTGAATATGCCCGATTTAGGAAGTTCTGTTGAGTCCATTCAAATTCAGCGTGGAGTCGGGACTTCAACGAATGGTTCTGCTGCATTCGGCGCTAGTATCAATGTGGAGACATCGCCTTTAAATGCTGAACCTTTCGCAGAATTAAACACAAGTTTCGGTTCGTTCAATACATTAAAAAAGTCCGTTCAATTCGGAACGGGATTGTTTAAAAGCGGCTGGGCATTTGATGCGCGATTATCACAAATAGAATCAGACGGATACGTAGATCGTGCATCCAGCGACTTAAATTCGTATTTCTTAAATGCCAGTTACAACGGCGATAATCAACTTTTGCAAATTAATGTGTTTTCAGGTAGAGAGAAAACGTATCAAGCTTGGTATGGAACGCCGGAAGCTTTGGTTTATGGAAATTCAGCTGATTTAGACGATTATATCAACAGAAATTGGCCGAGTGCCGCTGACGAAGCAAACTTGAGAAGTTCAGGCCGCCGTTACAATTATTACACCTACGATAATGAAACCGACAATTACAAGCAGGACCATTATCAAGTGCACTATAGTCGTAAGTTTTCCGATGAATGGAATGCCAATATATCGCTTCATTACACAAATGGACGTGGTTTTTATGAGTCGTACAAACGCGATGCAGATTTTTCGACCTACAATTTGCAGCCCATATCGGTTAATGGACAATTGGTAGAATCCAGCGATTTAATTCGTCGCGAGTGGTTGGATAATGATTTTTACGGCGCAACGTACAGTGTAGAATGGCTTCCATCAAATAATACTCAAATACGGTTAGGCGGAGCAGCAAACCAATATGACGGCGACCATTTTGGTGAAGTTATTTGGGCGCAATATATGGGCAATTCGCCCATAAGAAACCGATATTACGATAATGTCGGTAAGAAATCGGATGTGTCCGGATTTGTGAAAATCTCTCAAAACGTGGGCTCGTTTATTTTTTACGGTGATTTTCAACTCAGAAAAATTAATTACGAATTTCAGGGTTATGACCGTAACCAGAACAACCAAATTACTCCTTTAAATTTGGAAGACCCCTTGCTGTTTTTTAATCCAAAAGCAGGAGTGACTTGGAATGTCGCAGAGCGTCAGCGAGCGTTTGCTTCATTTAGTGTCGGGAATAAAGAAGCCACACGAAATGAATATGTGAATTCAGTGTTCCAAACGCGCCCCAAACACGAAACTCTATACGATTTTGAAGCTGGTTATCAAATCGGTTTCGAAAAGGCGCAAATAGGAATAAATCTGTATTGGATGCAATACGCCAATCAACTTTTAGAAACCGGAGCTATTAACGATGTGGGCGAATATGTCCGCCAAAATGTGAGTGATAGTTATCGTTCAGGAGTTGAATTGAGCGGAATGTGGAATATGACACAAAATGTAACTTGGTCAGGTTCCGCTACGTGGTCTAAAAACAGAGTAAGTGAATTTGTGTATTACATGGATAATTATGATTTACCCTATGTGAACGGACTTCCTCAACAAAATGCTCAGACGTTTAAAGATTCACCGCTTGCCAATTCTCCTGATTTGTTGCTTAATTCATCACTAAGCTGGAAATGGAACGGTATTACAAGTGAATGGTTGAGTAGATATGTATCTCGTCAGTATTTGGATAACACAGGTTCAAGTGCAAAAAGTATTCCGACATTTTGGGTGAACGATATTCGTTTAGCTTATACACTTTCTCTGAAAGGAAACACACAAATCGAGTTGAATGTGTTGGTAAACAATCTGTTTAACGAATTATATGCTTCGCGCGGTTATACTTATTCCTATGTGTATGGCGGCGATGTAATTACAGAGAATTTCTATTATCCTCAGGCAGAACGGAATTTCTTAACTCAAATTCGTTTCAAGTTTTAGCATAAAAAAAGGCTTCTGGTTTCAGAAGCCTTTTTATTTCAAGAATAGCTGTTCAAATGTGGTGGATTAAATCAATTCAAGAAATCAACCATAAAAAAGCTTAAAACTGAACGCTGAGCTCCATTGCTTTACCATCACGAAGAATATGAACGGTTGATGTATCACCTTTTTTAAACTGGTTAAGAGCGTCCATATAATCATAAATATCTTTCAGTTTTTTGCTGCCTAACTGAACAATCACATCACCGTTTTTGAGTCCGGCTTTTTCACCGGGGCGGCCCTCGCTTGTTCCTGTAATACGCATTCCTTCACCGCGATAACCGTAATCAGGTAAAACACCCAAGGTAGTACCGGACATCGTTACACTTCGTTTTTGGGTTACAGGTGCTTCAGTAAAATAAAACTCCTCTGTTGTTTTAGTGTCAAGGTCTTCGATAACTCGCGCTACATGATCTAAAACCATCTTTTCACCCATAGTATTAATGAACTCGGTATCATCAGAAGGGCGGTGATAATCGCTGTGTGTATCGGTAAAGTAATGCAAAACAGAAACGTTTTTATTGTAAAAGCTGGTATGGTCGCTAGCCCCGGTTCCGTCAGGAACTTGTTTAATTTCAAGTTGGTCGGTGTTCGCTTTGGTAATTAAACTATCCCAGGCATTCGCTGAACCTGTTCCGAAAATGAGCAGATTACGATTGTTGAGGCGACCAATCATGTCCATATTAATCATGGCGCGCATATTTTCAAGTGGATAAGTGGGGTTGTTTACAAAAAAATCAGAACCTAAAAGCCCCATTTCTTCACCTGAAAAAGTGAGGAAAATCAAATCATGATCCATACGATGTTCAGAAAAATAATCGGCTAACTCGAGTACACCCGCTGTGCCTGAAGCATTATCATCTGCGCCGTTGTGAATTTGCGGAGTTTTTGAGCCGGATAAAGAATTCGAACCGCCCATACCTAAATGGTCATAATGTGCACCAACAACTATAGCTCCCAAACCTTCTTTTTTACCTTTAATAATTCCGGCGATATTTTTGGCAATAACCGTTCTTTCCTGCACATCAGTCTTAATTTCAATTTCTTTAGAAGAAGCTTTAAAAACAGATTTCTTGTTTTTGTTGATGTCTTTTTGGTACGCTTCCAAATCAACACCGGCATAATCTTTGGCAAGTTTAGCACCAATTTCAGCGGAAACCTGAACCACAGGAATAGAAGTACGAGCTTTTCCGCGCTTATAATCCATGTTTAAACCCTCGGTTGTGTAAAGCGGAGCTTCTGAAATAATTACACCAATAGCGCCTGCTTCAATCAGATTTTTAACCTTTTTATCTAAACTCCAGTGGAATCCGAAAGCTGTATGTGGGTTAGAATCACCTTCCGGACCAAAACGCATAATTAAAACCACATTCCCTTTAATTTTCGGGTTAATATCGTTGTATTTCAAATCCGGAGCATTAATACCATAACCGGCAATAACCAACTTCCCTTTTGCTGATGCCGTTGCAGCACCAGCCCATGCTAAAATCGAATCGGTATCAGAAGAAAAAGATTCATGTTCGGTTAAGATAGAACTACCGGTCGGCCCCTCTTCGTACCCTTTCACAACATCAAATTCTTGAATAAAACGTCCCTCAGTTCCGAGCGGTTCAAGTTGAGCTTCCTTAAAACGTTCAATAATATAGTGCGAAGCCAAAGCCTCACCCAAAGAACCGGTATCGCGACCTTTTAAAGAATCGGAAGCCAAGTACGAAATATGAGCTTTAATGTCTTCCGAAGTAATATCAGGGCTAAAATTTGAGGTATAAGATGAACAAGCGCCGAGCACAAGCAAAGATGAGATATAAAGTGATTTCATGATAAAATTGATGTAGGTATCAAAGACAAATGAACCGCCAATTTAGTGAAAATTAGAATAAGGCTTCAATCATTCCTTAAAATAGAAGAGATGGATGAAATCAATAAATCAGCAAAATCATTTATTTGGGCGTTCCCTGTAATTGTAGCAATTACAGGTCGGGCTTTCCGCTTGTAGTCCTCGCTCGCAAGCTCGCTGTGGGCTACCGCTGCAATCCCTAACGCAGGAGGTGATTTGGGGATGTAAGTTTTAAATAAACTTAAATCAATCAGAAAACGCTTTCCCAATTATATCCACGAATTTTGCAAATAAAGACCTATCAGGCTATAATCTTTTATAAGTTTGATTAACATAAACAGGATGTAATAAATCAAATGTCAGACTCAATACCCGATGTAAAAAAAGTTGGCGCCTTGCTTTTAGAAATTGGTGGTTTATTAATGAGTTCAGGCGCCAGTTCAGAACGGATTCGTATTACTACAAACCGAATTGCAGAAGCATTCGGTTATTCCTGCGATTTGTTAATTACGCATCGCGCGCTCATGATCAGTGTAAATTCTAATAACTCAAACGAATTTTTTAGCAGTTTAAAACGCACTTCACCGCACGGTGTCAATTTCACAGTGGTAAGTGGAATCAGCAAAATGAGTTGGAAAATTGTAGAAGAAAACTGGTCGATAGAGCTTATCAAAGAAGAAATGGCTCGTCTGAAATCCATCAGTGCCTATCCGCGTTGGTTAACCTTAGTTTTGGTGGGTTTGGCTGGTTCGGCTTTTTGTTTTCTTTTTGGCGGAGCCGGTTTAGAAATGGCGGTAACTTTTACAGCAACAGTAGCCGGATTGTATGTACGCCAGGAAAGTCATAAACTCAAGTTTAATCCCTATCTGAATGTTTTTTTTGGTTCAGTAACCGCTTCAATGATTTCAGGCTTACTCAGTAAGTTCGATTGGGGGACAAACCCCGAAACGGCGTTTGCGACTTCCGTTTTGTTTTTAATTCCCGGAGTTCCTCTTATCAACTCATTTACAGATTTAATGGACGGAAATATTATGAACGGCGTTATCCGCGGATTTAACGGATTAATGATTGCCTTAGCTATTGCTTTAGGTATGTTGGTTTCTTTAATGATTTATCAGATGTAATATGGAAGACGCTGTTTTAATTTTAGAAAAAGGGTTTTGGTTCGCAGCGGCAGCTATCGGCTTTGCCGCATTATTCAACGTTCCAAGACGCGTGCTTTGGGTAGTCGGATTGTTAGGTGCCTTAGGCGGAATCACAAAAACCTTGTTAATCACTCAGCATCAAAGTGTTATAGTAGCGTCTTTAGCGGGTTCTATTCTAATCGGAATTCTAAGCGTAATTGCTGCACACGGAAAACATGCGCCTCCTTTAATTTTTTCAATTCCGGCCGTTATCCCGATGGTTCCGGGAGCCTATATGTACCGTATGATGTTGGGCTTCATCAACTTAACAGCGACATTAAATAGTGAAAATTACGCGCAGTTGTTATACGATACGTTGCACAATGCACTAAATGCCGTTTTTATTTTGATGGCATTGGCTTTGGGAGTTTCTGCACCGATGTTAGTTACCAGAAAAGAATCTGTTAAAAACTTAAAACTAAAACGAAACTAAGATTCACCTTATAAAAAAGGCCCAATCCGTAGTGAATTGAGCCTAAAATGCTTAGCGCAAACGTTGTTTATCTGATTCTTGCCTGCATTTCTTTGAATTCACGGGTATAGGTTTCACCGCCGTTTATTCTAAGTTTTTTGAGTGATTTCTGCATGGCACGAATACGTTTTTCGAGCGGAGTTCCTGTCCATTCCATACTTCCGCGATTACGTTGGAAATCTGTTCCGGAACCTTTGAGTCGGGCTAAATAATCGATAGCTTCTTCCGGTGCATAACCGGCACGGAAAGCGTAAACCAATCCCCAATAATCAGCTTCGGTTTCGTAGTCTTCTAATCTTGGTTTAGAAATGTAATCGTACACTTCATCCGTCCAAGCCGATAGCTCTTCATCAACAGCTGTGTATTTTGTGGAGTCTTCATCTGCCAATTCACGGTCTAAGTCTTCAAATGCTTTTGCACTGTGCACACGTGGTCGGCGTTTTTCATATTCCTGCATCCCATGTTCGAACGTTAAGTGAGCAATCTCATGTGCTAAAAAGTGCGCTAATTCGGCTTCGTTTTGCATCAGACGCAAAGCACCTTTTGAGATAAAAATGTACCCGCCGGGAATTGCATAACCTAAAACTTCATCAGAATTTAATATGTGAACCTGAACAGGAGTTTCGTCACGATGTGAACTTTCAACGATCATGAGTGCCATGTAATTCACATATTCTAACACTTGTTGGTCTTGGTATAGCCCGTCACTTGCCAATACAGATGCAATTGCAAAACCGGATTGATCTAAAGTTGGGTCGTGAGCAGGAACATCATCCATATCTAAGCGCAAATCAACTTTGCGATTGTACCAACGGGAGTCGCTCACACGGCTTTTTCTGAATCGTTTGTAATTCGCCCAATTGATTCGGTTTTCCATGTGCGGCGTTAGATTTAAGTTGGATGGTTTGCCTTTGTTTGCTTTGTATTTACGGGCAAATCCTTTTACAGCCGCTGCTACTTCCGCTTTAGAAGCGGTTAGGTTTTGAGCGCCGGGATTACTGCTCATTTCGCCGAACATTACATTCATTCGGTCGAGCATATTATTCGATTTTTGGCTGGTACTTTTCGGAGTATCCTGTAAGGCAGAAGCCGGAACCCAACCTGTTTGTTCATCTAGTTGAATTTGTTGCCAACCGCTTTCAACAGCAATAGGTTTTACCTGAGCGTTGGCGAAAATGCGACTAACAAAATCGTAGTATGCTCCCGGACCTGAACGAAGGTCAACCGTATACTTAGCGTATTTTACTTGTTGGTCCTGAGCCAACAGTGCGGATGTAAATCCGGCGAAAAGAAGGGTTAAAAGTAGCAGTCGTTTCATATTATTTGGTTTTTAGTTCAAAAACTCCGTTCCAGTCATCACCCGGCGGGTTAATGTGGAATTCATTTATTCTATTTAAATAGGTTAATGTTGGCCCGTCTTCGGGGAAGTCGAATAAAATACTCATGAACTCTTTTTCGGCTTCATCAAATTTTCGATTGAAATAAAGATCCATCGCACGTTTATAGGTGTCTAATTTTTTTCCGTGTTTTGCAAGGTAATCGGCGTCAGCAGCTCTTGCCATCAATTCAAAAACTTTTACCGGCTTCGATTTGCCCTTTACGATTAAACGGTCTAATTCGCGGCATACGAAATGTTCTTTTACTAAATCGTAAGTCGTTTCGGAAATCATCACCTGTGTGCCAAAATTTTTATTGGCCGGTTCCAGTCGAGCAGCAAGGTTTACAGAATCTCCCAATACCGTGTAGTTAAATCGTTCATTTGACCCAACGTTTCCAACAACCATTGCTCCTGTATTTATTCCGTAACGAGTGTGAGCTATAGGTTTCTTGGTTTTAGCCCATTTTACTCGCAGACGTTTCATTAAGTCTTGCATATCCATTACACAGGCACAAGCATTGTAAGCATGCTTAGGGTCATCGAGCGGGGCGCCCCAAAACGCCATAATAGCATCACCGATGTATTTATCTAAGGTTCCGCCGTGTTTAAATACGAGGTCGGTCATTTCAGCCAGATATTCATTCAAATAGGGAACAAGTTCATCCGGTTCCATTCCTTCCGAAATTGTTGTGAAACCTGCTAAATCGGAGAATAAAACGGTTAACTCTTTTTTCTCGCCGCCCAATTTGAGTAACTCGGGCTTTTCGATAACCTTTTCAACCAATTCTTTGGGTACATAACGTGAAAAAGCCTGTTTGAGCCAAATCTTATTTTTGTCTTCCGTTACATATCGGGTTATAAAAGCGCTGGTTAGTGCGGTTGTAAATAATAAAAGCAGTTCAGCAGTCGGGAACCAAATTCGGTGTGACTCAAAAAGATACATTCCCAAAAATGCAGTTCCGGTTAACCACAACATACTAATCGGGATATTCCATTTAGATCGAAGGTACATCACAGAAAAACTCAAAACGCCGATGCCGAATACAAGTAGTAGTATTCGCAAGGCATCATTTAGTTTTATCAGATAATCCTGATGCAGAAGATTTGCAAATACGGTTGCCTGAATTTCAACGCCCGGGAAAGGTTCTAAGCGGGAAAACGGTGTTGCTTTGATGTCCGCCAAACCGGGCGCAGATGCACCGATAAACACCGTATGGCCTTTAACATCTACGGCAATATCGGGTGTTATAATTCCGGTTCTTTGCCATTTAATCGCTTTTTCTAAAACTCTGATTGCCGAAAACTGTGGGAATGTTCCGTCTTTTACACCGCCTTTTTTGTACCAATTAATCAGAAATAAATCATTGTATTGAACAGGTGCAGAAACCTTATTAGAAAACTGAACAGCGTTAGTTTTTATGGTGATGGATTTATCTAAAAAGGGTAAAGCTGCAACAGATAAGGCGGGAATCGCAGTTGAATCATGAAAAGAGAAGAGTTGTGTGTAACGAATTACGGCATCGTAAGAAGTTGGGATGGCCGCATTTCCGATACTTGTCGCAACATCGTAAAACATGGGAATGGGTTGCGAAGAATATAGATGAGAAAGGTCTTTCGGCGGTTTGTTTGCAACTTGATAGGTGCCGTCAACCATTGCGGTGTTAAACTCGGAAAGTTGTGAAGCAAGAACGATTTCACCGCTCGATGCAATATTTTGTGCAAAAAAGGCGTCGGAATCTGCTCCTGAACTTTGAGCACGAACGAAATCAGGTTGGTCGAACAACACATCGAATACTACTTTTTGTGCTCCGTTTGCACGTAGAAATGCGGCAATAATTCCGTGAATCTCGCGAGGCCAAGGCCAATACACTTGCAGACGTCGCCCCATTTCTTCAACGCTGGTTTGGTCAATCATCACAAGAGAAACATCATTATGAGGATAGGCTCGCTGAAATCGTATGAAATGGTCGTCTAGTAAGGTGTGCTCTATGTACCTGAATGAACCGCTTCTGTCCAAACCCAAGCCGATAGCAGAAAGCACGATAAAAAGTAATATGGTAGTTGTTAACTTATTCATTACCCTAAGTATTGAGGCCTCCGTACGTGGGTGAAAGTAAAAATTTATGGTGCAAATGCACAGAAATCATACAAATTATTCGGAAATGCTTTAAGGCAGATTCTTGTTACTTTTACAGAGGTTCATAAAACCTCTGAATGAATAAAAATTTAGTGTAATGTCTCAGATTCAGGCGAAGATTTTATTGGTTGAAGACGAAGTTGAAGCTGCAGAAATGTTAGCCTCATTTCTCAAATTAAACGGCTTTCAGGTATTTGTAGCACACGAAGGTAAAAAAGCACTTGAGCTTATTGAAACCCATCGAAACGAAATAGAATTGGCGATTTTAGACATTATGGTTCCGTTTGTTGACGGAAAACAATTGTGTAGCCGAATCAGAAAAGATGAAGTTTTGCATGATATTCCGGTCATTTTCTTAACGGCAAAAGACAAAGAACGCGATGAAATTGAAGGCTTAAATTTGGGCGCCGACGATTATATCTCCAAACCGGCAGGCTTAAATCTGGTTCTCGCTCATGTGAAAACCTTATTACGCCGAAAAGGTGTTCAGACCAATCCCGATGACAAAAAAATCCAGTACGGGAAAGTGTGTATCCATCCCGATCATTCCGAAGTTAAAGTTGACGGAAAACGTGTAGATGTAACAGCGACAGAATTTCAACTACTCAAATTATTTTTCACGAATCCGAAGCGCATTTTTAGCAGGCAAGATATTTTGCTTCAAATAATGCCGGAAGACCATTATGTATACGACAGAACCATTGATGTTCACATCAAAAATTTACGTATTAAGCTGGGTGAACACGGGGAGATTATAAAAACCTATCGGGGCTTAGGTTACGGAGTTAATAAAGATATGGCCGGTTTATGAGCATTCAGCGCAGATTATCTATCATTTTTATCACCTTGTTAGTTTTTGGAGTTACCGCTGTTTCGAGTTATTCCATTGTTTTTATTCGTGATTATTTATTGAAATCGGGAATGGAAAGATTGGCGCGAGATACACGTTCGTATGCCATCGCTTTTCAAAATGTGGATTTGTCAGACACCAAAGAAGAATTGGAAGATTTTAAAGCCAATTCGGAATACGGTTTGGTTTTAGGTGATTTCCAGATGATTCAGGAATTGCTGGATAGAGTGAAAGCCAAGCCTGAAACACGTTCGATTATAAACTCAAAGTTTAAAATTCAACTGTATCACGATCGCCAAGATGAAATCATTTTTGCAATAACCCGATTAAGTGAACAAGAATATCTGGTGGTTACTCAATCAGAAGAAAAATTATTCGAACCGGTTAAAACCATTCGCTGGATTATCTATACCGGGATGTTTATTTCTATTGTGTTGATTTTGGTTGTGAGTACGGTTACAGCCCGATCGTTAACCAAACCGATTCTCGATTTAACAGAATATGCTCAGGCAATTTCCGAAGGAAAAGAGGTTTCTAGTGTAGTTTTTTCCAGGAATGATGAAATCGGAACTCTAAATCAGGCATTAAACCGAATGGCTTTAACTCTGAAATCAGACACCGAAAAATTGCAGGAAATGTACGACCGACACCGCCAGTTTTACGCGGACATCACACACGAAGTAAGAAATCCCTTGCATACAATCGGCGGCTCGTTAGAATTGTTAGAATTGGAACAATTACCGATAGAAGACCGCAAAAAATATATTGAAAATGCACAGTCTCAGTTACAGCGCATTAATCGTATGTTCAATGATTTATTGACCTTACAAAAGTTTGATTCCAACGAATACCGATTACACAAAACTGAATTTGATTTAACAACATTGCTGAAACGCGTTAAGCAAAGTTTCGACCTTCGAGCACAAAAAGCAGGAATGGAAATCCTTATTCCCAATAAACCCTATTTAGTTTGGGCTGACAAAGACAAAATTGAGCAAGTGTTTGATAATCTCGTTTCAAATGCCATTTTTTATTCAGGCGGAAAACTGCTGAAAATCAGTGCAAAAGCTATCGATAACGTAGTTCATATTTCGGTTTCGGATGATGGCATCGGTATTAAAGATGAGCAATTGAGCCATTTGTTTGTGCGATTTTATCGTGCTGATACGTCTCGTTCAAGAGAAAAAGGCGGTTCCGGACTTGGACTGGCTGTCGTGAAAAGTATAACGGATGCACATAAATCCGGCTTGGAAGTGCAAAGCAAAGAAGGTGAAGGCACAGTTTTTAGATTTGAATTAACTCTCGTACGTG
Organism: bacterium; assembly: GCA_006226965.1. Taxonomy (GTDB): domain Bacteria; phylum Bacteroidota; class Rhodothermia; order Balneolales; family M1805; genus M1805. The sequence goes on from SBGQ01000167.1 coordinate 54,012, forward strand.
AATCAAACCAAGAAGAAGAAATCTAACCTAAACAAAAAAGGCTGTCCGAAATCGCACAGCCTCATCAATATTCGTTAAAAAACTTAGTTTATAAACCAAAGGTCTTTATTATCGAGTGGAGTATTTTCGGGTAGAATGGGGTTTTTAAGCTTAATCAAGGTTTTAGAATCCAGTTTTGCTTTTAAAATTACACTTCCCATGTACTTTTGGAATGCTTTATCGAAACTTCCGTCTTTAACTGCTAATAAAAGTCCGTTTTCGATGCGGTCGGCAGCTTTTTTACCTTCAGGAGTTTTTTGCAAGAAGAAATAAATAGCAGTCGGGTAATACACATATACTTTACTTTGAGCTGTTAAGGGCTGGTCTTTATGCAAATCAATTTCTTCCCATATTTCAGCGATAGAGCGAGGGTAAGCATCGGCTGAACCATCAATTAAAGCGCCAATCATTTTTTCTTTTTGATCGAGTTCTTTCACTTTAAAGCCGTTTTTCTTCAAAATTTGAGTGTCCGGCCAATCGCTACCCTGAACCAAAATTTTGTCTTTTAACTGAGCTTCTGAGTTGACCATGCTTAAAGCATCGGCTTTGTTTTTGTTGATCATAAGCAAACGAATACCAAATAAACCTTTATAAAGCGGAACTCGAACAGGTGTGAAAACACGTTCACGAATACCGTCGGTCATGGTTGGAACTACATACAATTCCGATTTGTCTTTCAAGGACTTAAGCGCATCACGCTGATCTAGATTAGAATCAAAGTCTGAAATGATTTCAAATTCACCATGAGTTGCTTTGGTTTTTTCTAGCGCTAATTTCAATAAAGTTAAATTGTATTCTTTTATGATATCCAACTCTTCCGTTGGGGGCATATAGTAGATAGTGAGTTTTTGTGCTTGGAGGGGAGAGAAAGCCAGTACTAAACCAAACATCAATATGAGGGCATGTTTCATAGAAATCTCCAATAGATTTGCTGAGAGTTTGAGTAAAGTAATTTAAACAAACAAAACTTCACAAAAAAAGAATAAAGACATTTTTGACTTATTTTAACTTTTTCAACAGTTTTCATGTCTTTTGGTGAAATCAGATAAGAAAATTCAACATTGTTTTTTAGTTTTGGTACGCAAATGGAAAACATGGAAAATCAAATAGAAAACGCTGACTCAAAGTTCAAAATCTGGTTTAAAAAACTGGGTTGGGCAGGGTTTTTCTTTTTTTTGATTAAAGGTTTGGCGTGGATAATAATCCCGTTTCTTATTACTAAAGGATGTATGAGTTAAGTTCTTGAATTCACAATGAGTTCATAAATACAGCCTAATTTTATAAGCATGACACATAACAAAATTCGAATTGGAACGCGCGACAGTAAATTGGCAGTCTGGCAGGCAGAATGGGTTGCTACTCAACTTTTGGAATCGGGAATCGGTTCAGAACTAGTTTATATAAAAACCGAGGGTGATTTAGTTTTAGATACACCACTACCTTTAATGGGCGGAAAAGGTGTATTTACAAAAGCTTTGGATGATGCTTTATTAAATGGTTCCATCGATATTGCTGTTCATTCATTCAAAGATATTCCGACTGTTTTACCCGATGGAATTCAAATTGCGGCAGTTTGTGAGCGCCATGATGTACGTGATGCCTTAGTGGTTCGAACCAATGCCGATTTTTACGATAAACAGGATTATGCAGGAATTATCGCAACCAGTTCAACCCGAAGAAAAGCACAATGGCTTAGACGTTACCCCTTGTTTTCTATAAGTGATATTCGCGGAAATGTGCAGACTCGCCTGAGAAAACTCTCTGAAAGTAATTGGGATGCAGCTATTTTTGCTTCTGCCGGATTAGAGCGTTTGGGTTTAGAGAATAAAATTGCAGTTAAATTAGACTGGATGGTTCCTGCTCCGGCTCAAGGTGCCGTTGCCGTTACCGCATTAACATCAAATAAAGAAGTGCTCGAATCGCTCAACGTTATTCATCACGAAGCCACGTTCACATCAACACAAATTGAACGAGAGTTTCTAAATGTTCTTGAAGCCGGTTGTTCAGCGCCGGTTGGTGCTTTAGTAACGATTGATGAAACCGGTATTGAAGGATTTTTCCACGGAATTGTACTTAGCAGTGACGGAAAAGAAGCTATCGAAATAAGTGAGAAATTCAGTGTAAACAACTCGCTTCACTTTGGTAAAAAAATGGCGGAAAAAGCCTTGGAAAAAGGCGCATCTGCTTTATTGGTGCAAGGATAAACTGATGGGCAAGGTTTGGATAACCAGAAGTTTGCAGGATGAAGAGCGTATTTGGCTCAAAGAATCGGGCATATTGTTCGAAGAAGTTCCTGCAATTGAGGTTATTCTTCACCCGGTAGAAAAAGCTGAAATTCCGCATTCGCCTGCTTGGGTTTTTACATCGCAACATGCTGTAGATTGGGTTAAAGAATTAATTGATTCCGGGAATATGCAAGCAGATTGGTTGCCCGACCAATGGTTTGCTATCGGACAAAAAACAGCAAAAGCCATTCGTGATTTACAATTTGAGCCGATTATGCCCGATGCTGCTTATGGCGGGAATTTGGCAACACTTTTAGATACCTACAAAGTGCGTTCAGTTTTGCATTTAACAGGAAACCTAGCTAGACCGGAATTAGCTCAGGCGTGTTTGCTTTTCGGAATTAATTATCACGCCATACAGGTTTATCAAACCAAAATTTTAAAACCCGAGCAGTTTCCCACAGAATTACCTTCAGCAATTGCTTTTTTGAGTCCGAGTGCGGTTGAGGGATTTACATCAGAAGAAAAAGGACTCCAAATTTTAAAGAAAACAAATGTGTTTGCTATCGGAAAAACGACACAGGATGCCTTGTTTGAATTAGGTATTGAATCACGTATTCCTGAAAAAGCAAATTTCAAAGAATTGATGAATTTTATACACAGAGAAAGTTAGAAGAGACCATGTCCAACTTCCCCGAACTCAAAAACGATTTATTTTTAAAAGCATTACGCGGAGAACAAGTAACACGTCCGCCCGTTTGGATGATGCGTCAAGCCGGGCGTTATTTACCTGAATACAGAGAATTACAAGCAAAATATTCGTTCTTTGAGCGTTGTGAAACACCGGAATTAGCAACAGAAATTACGATTCAACCCATCGACCGTTTAGGAGTAGATGCGGCTATTTTGTTTTCTGATATCTTGGTGATGGCTCAGGCATTGGATTTTCACGTAACGATTGAAAAAGGCGAAGGCCCGATTATTCATAATCCGATTCAAACCGAAGCAGACGCTTTCAAAGTGAGTAAGCCCGATGTTGCAGATCGTTTGAATTACGTGATGCAAGCCGTTACGATGATTCGCACCGAATTAAATGGCAGAGTTCCTTTAATCGGTTTTGCGGGTTCGCCCTGGACTATTTTTTGTTATTTAGTTGAAGGCCACGGTTCAAAAGATTTCGCAAAAGCCAAAGCCTTTTGTTTTTCTTATCCGAAAGCGGCAGCCCATGTATTATCTGTTATTGCCGATGCAACTGCCGATTATCTGAATGCTCAAATTATAGCAGGTGCGCAGGCTGTTCAAGTGTTCGATTCTTGGGGCGGCTTATTATCTCCCAACGATTTTTCGGTGTTGAGTTATCCGTACATGAAACAAATTGTAGATCAGGTAAAAGGCGCTCCGGTAATTTTATTTGCCAAAGGTGCTTGGTATGCGATGGAAGAAATGGCAACATCAGGTGCATCGGCATTGGGTTTAGATTGGTGTACAACTCCTGAATTTGCTCGAAAAGCAACACATAACGCGATTACCTTACAGGGTAACTTCGACCCTACACATTTATTAAAACCCATTCCGGAATTGAAATTGGAAGTTCATGATATGATTCGACGATTTGGCGTTCAACGATATATCGTGAATTTGGGACATGGAATTATTCCCGGGATTCCGGTTCCGCATGCACAGGCATTTGTTGAAGCTGTAAAAGAGTACAGCGAATAAGCAAAGTTTTGTATATTGCGCCGCTTATGAAAGTTTTTAACAACTCCATATTACGAATCACCATGATAAACCTGATATTGTTCGGGATTATCTGTTTGATTTCTCCTAAAGAGGTGGAGCGAAGTAAATGGCTTTCTTATGAAGAATGGCTTGAATCAGTAAAAGCAGATGAAGCAAATACAGAAGCTTCTGATTCACAAAACGATGTGCAGATTACCCAATTTTCTTGGGCTGATTATCATCAATCACAAACTGCAAAACAAAGCATTCTTCAACCGGATAACGGTTTTAAATTAGCATTAACAAATTACATCGGAGCAGTTTCAACTCCTGTTGAAATGCTTCCTTTATACCAAGCTCATAAACCACATCATCAAACTTTAGAAGATGGACACGATTTTGAGCCTCTGGCATTTGGCGTAGTAATTGGAGCGCCATAACCGCTGAATTTAGCTCATCTCTTATCCCTCAAGTTTGGGAGGGAATCCAATTTCAAACTATTTATTTACTAAAACTATAATCCAAAATAACAGGAACACTATGAAAGGGAATGGAACAAAACTGTTCTTTATTCTTGCTTTTATTGCGGTTGCAGGCTATTACTTGCAGTATTCGGTTAGATACTGGTTGGAAATGCGCCATGTGGCAACTTTAGAAGGCGAAGCAAAAGAAACCTATCTGCGTGATAACAACGAAAAGTTGACTTCACTCAAAGAAAACATTATTAACCTCGGCTTGGACTTACAAGGCGGTATGCACGTAACCTTAGAATTAGACGCGGTTTCTTTAGTAAGAAACTTAGCAACTGAGGGCGTGGATTCAAGCTTAACTAACTCTTTAGCTTATGCTCAATCTCAAGCAGTAACATCAGATATTGATGTAATCGATATTTTGGTTGATCATTATCAGGCAAAAGACCCGAATGCACGTTTGAGCCGTTATTTCCGTAACGAAGCAGACAACATTTCTCGCCGTTCTTCAAACGATGAAATTCGTCAGTGGTTAAAAAACCAACGTGATAATGCTGTGGGACGTGCCATTGAAATTATTCGTACTCGTGTTGACCGTTTCGGTGTGAACGAGCCAACAATCGTAAGACAAGGTGCCAGCCGTATTGTTGTGGAATTAGCCGGTATTACAGATGAAGACCGTGTTCGTAACTTATTAAAAGGTACAGCGCGCTTGGAATTCCGTCTTGCTGCCGATCCTGATGAACTCCGCAACAGTTTGCAACGTGTAGTTGAAGCTTTCGATGTAAATGTTGAAAAACAAGAAGGCGACTCAACAGTAACAACTCGCGAAAACAAATTGATGGAAATTTTTATTCCACAAGGTCAAAGTATTGTTTTCGGTGCTGCAGCCGGTCCTGATACAGCAAAAGTAAACGCTTTATTAAGCGACGAAAAAATCAGAAAAATGCTTCCTCGTGATGTTCAGTTAATGTGGACAGCGAAAGTAGCATTCACCGGCGATAATGCCGTTCCTTATTACTCATTAATCGGGGTAAAAGAGCGTGTTGAATTAACAGGTGAAGTTATCGAAGAAGCGCGTCCGGCTTTCGACCAATACAGTAACACACCGGAAGTTTCTATGAGTATGAACAAAGAAGGTGCTCGTAAATGGGCTCGTATCACCGGTTCTAACATCGGCAAGCCAATTGCAATTGTGTTAGATAACTATGTGTACACTTATCCGAATGTACAGGTCAAAATTTCTGACGGTCGTTCATCAATTACCAACCTTACTACTTTAAAAGAAGCAGAAGACTTGGTAAACATCTTGTTATCAGGTGCTTTACCAGCTCCTTTAAACATTGCTGAAGAAAGAACAGTTGGTCCATCTTTAGGTCAACAATCAATCCAATCAGGTTTTTATTCTACCATGCTTGGTTTGTTTATCGTAGCTGTGTTTATGATTTTCTATTACCAGAAATCAGGTGCTATTGCTGACCTCGCATTAATCTTGAACATCGTGTTCATTTTCGGTGTGTTAGCAGCGTTTAAAGCAACACTTACATTACCTGGTATTGCCGGTATCGTATTAACTATCGGTATGGCAGTAGATGCGAACGTATTGATTTTCGATCGTATCCGCGAAGAAATGTTCCATGGCAAGAGCTTATTGGCAGCAATTGATGCCGGTTATTCAAATGCTATGAGCGCAATTTTTGACTCTAACATTACCACATTCTTGACTGGTGCTATTCTTTATAGTTTCGGTGTAGGCCCGATTAAAGGTTTTGCTGTAACGCTGATGGCAGGTATCGTGTGTTCATTGTTTAGTGCAATTGTAATTACACGTTTTGTGATTGATTCTATCACAAAAGATAAAACTGCCAAATTAAGCATTGGTTAATAAGGAGGCTTAAGAATATTATGAGACTTTTTGAAACAGCTAATTATAGCTTCATCGAAAACAAAAAAATTGGATATATCATATCCTCTGCATTGATTGCCATCTCCATTTTAGGAATCGTATTTAAAGGCGGTTTACAATATGGTATCGATTTTAAAGGTGGTAAGGAATTCGTTCTTGAATTCGCAAAAGATGTATCTGTAAATGATGTGCGTTCAGCCCTTACTGATGTATTTGGTTCGCAACCTGAAGTGAAAAACTTTGGTGGCAATAATATTGTCTTAGTTAGAACCGATTCAGAAAAAGATGTAAACTCATTAAAAGCAGAAATTGCTTCATCATTGAAGTCTGCTATTCCTGATAATGCATCAAGCATTCAAAAAACAGATAACGTAACAGCACGTTTTTCTGAAGATTTAAAACTCAGCGCGATTGAAGCAATTATTTACTCAATCGTAATGATTTTCTTATACATCTTATTACGTTTCCGTAACTGGAGATTCTCTGCCGGTGCGGTTGCTGCCTTAATACATGATGTTACCATCACCTTAGGTTTATTTACCATTTTGAATGATATGTTACCATTCAGTTTAACAATCGACCAAACGATTATTGCCGCATTCTTAACGATTGTGGGTTATTCCTTGAACGATACCGTGGTAGTATTCGACCGTATTCGTGAGAATGCAATGGTTCATAAAGGAATGGAATATTCTAAGATGATTAACATGAGTATCAATAATACTTTGAGCCGTACAGTGATAACTTCAGGTACTACCTTGTTCGTAGTAGTTGTGTTGTTTATATTCGGGGGCGAAGTATTAAAAGGATTCTCATTTGCGCTCTTAATGGGTATCCTCATCGGTACTTACAGTTCGATTTTTATTGCAAGTAGCTTAGTTGTTGACTTGGACAAAAAATCAAATACTGCAAAAAGCTAACTTAACCCGGAGATAAATAAAATGAGTTTCCATATTGACGAGCGTTATAATTGTGTGGTAATTGAGTTCAAAGGTAATGTTATGGGCGGCCCAGATGCGGTTAGCCTTAACGAAAAACTTCATGAGTTAATCGATCAGGATAAAAAACATATCGTGGTTGACCTCGGAAAAGTAAAATTCATGAACTCATCTGGTTTGGGAATGCTTATTGGAGCTCTCACAACTATGAAGAATGCAGGCGGTGATTTAAGAATTGCCAATGCCAGCAACAAGATTGAGAGTCTGTTAATCATCACAAAATTGATTACAGTATTTGAAAACTTCAAAACATTGGAAGAAGCTGTAGCTTCGTACGATCCGAAGAAGTAGTCAAAAAAATCTCATCGCATTTTTATATCTTTGGCAAAAGAGGTATCTGAACCGGATACCTCTTTTGTTTTTTTATGGAATAGAAATTTTATGTCAACTCGTGTAGTAATTGGTGCCCAATGGGGCGATGAAGGCAAAGGCAAAATTATTGACCTTCTCAGTAACAAAGTATCCGTAGTAGCCCGTTATCAAGGCGGTGCGAATGCAGGGCATACCCTCAAGTTTGATAATACAACAATCGTTTTACACCTGGTTCCATCCGGGGTTTTTCATGATAACACCGAATGTGTAATCGGGAATGGTGTTGTGATTGACCCATTAGCTCTTTTGACAGAGTTAGAGGAAGTTCGCTCACATAATATTAACCCAGAAGGTCGTCTTTTCATAAGTGAAAGTGCTCATGTTATTATGAGCTATCACAAAGTATTAGATCAGGCTCGCGAAAAATCTAAGGGCGATAATAAAATTGGAACAACCGGAAGAGGAATCGGTCCGGCTTACGTTCATAAATATTCCAGAAACGGCGTTCGAATGATGGACTTGCTCGACGCTGAAGTGCTTCGTACAAAAGTAGAAGCAAACGTTACAGAAATTAACCATTTGTTAGAGCAGTTGAATTGTGATGAAAAGCTCGAAGCAAATCAGATTGTAAAAGAAATGCTTGAAGCAGGTGAGAAGCTCAAACCTTTTGTTTGTGATACAGGTTTGTTGCTCCACAATGCACAAAAAGCAGGAAAAAATATCTTATTGGAAGGTGCTCAAGGCGCTTTGTTAGATGTAGATCACGGAACCTATCCTTTTGTTACTTCTTCATCTCCAACATCCGGCGGTGCTTGTACCGGAACAGGATTACCCCCAACTGCAATTACGCATGTAATGGGAATTATGAAAGCGTATTGTACACGTGTTGGAAATGGACCTTTCCCAACTGAATTGCATAACGAAATCGGGGAAGAAATCAGAAAAATCGGACATGAATTCGGTGCTACAACCGGACGTCCGCGCAGAACCGGCTGGTTAGATTTAGTTGCCTTAAAATATGCGTGTAGAATTAACGGCATCAACGAATTGGCTGTTACCAAATTAGACGTTCTCGATGCATTCGAAGAAATTCAGATTTGTACCGCTTACGATATTGACGGTGTTCAAACCGATCAATTCCCCTTAGAACTCAAAAAAATTGAGAAAGTAAAACCGGTTTATACAGCATTAAAAGGTTGGAATTGTGATACTACAAAAATCACAGATAAAGAAGCCTTACCACAAACGGTTAAAGATTATGTAGCCTTTATAGAAACGTATCTTGAAGTGCCTGTGGTTATTTTATCAACCGGACCAAAACGCAAAGAAACCTTGTTCTTACAGGAAGTTCACTAAACCCTTTCTATGGAGCGATTTCGAATTGAATATCTGGTGACTTGTCTGGATGGAGAAACCATTCAGAATAAAGCGCTGGGTATAGCATTAGAACAAAGTGTTGAATTACCGACATCTGTTCTAAACGATTGGATTAAAGAAAATACCGCCGGGAGAGTTGAGTCAGTTGAACAAACCGGCGAAAAAACGTATTTAGTAGAATGTTCCTACGCTATTTCTAGTGTTGATGGCGATTTAACACAATTCCTGAATGTATTACTGGGGAATATCTCATTAAAACCCGGCATTCAGGTAATTAATGTAGATTGGGAAACAATAACAGACTGGTTTCCGGGTCCGCGTTTCGGTGTGGAAGGCGTTCGTATCAATTTGGGAATACAAGAGCGTCCCTTGTCTTGCTCGGCCTTAAAACCTTTGGGTTATTCTGTTGACCAATTAGCTGATTTAACCTTTCAATTTGCAACGGGCGGCTTAGATTTAATAAAAGACGACCACGGAATTGCAGATCAACGTCATGCACCGTTTATACACCGTACCAAAGCTTGTGTTGAAGCAGTGAGAAATGCTCGCGATTTAACAGGAAAACAATCTTGGTATTTGCCGAACATCACGACCAAAGGTTCCAAACTGATGGATAGATTTCGTCAGGCTGAGGATTTAGGTGCGCAAGGCGTATTACTATCTCCGCAATTGGTTGGTTTGGAAATGATGGCCGAGTTAGCTGCATCTGACGTAAATTTGCCGATTATGGCGCATCCCGCTTTTTCAGGTAATTATTTGGGTGCTGCTGATGGATTTTCACATTCGTTTTTATACGGAAGTTTGTGGCGCGCTTTTGGTGCCGATTTCGTGATTTACCCAAACCACGGCGGAAGATTTTCATTTTCCTTAGATGAATGTTTAGGAATCAATCAGGCTGCTTTAGACCCGATGGTTCCGTTTGCACGCACATTCCCGACACCCGGCGGTGGTTTAGACCGAAATCGTATTCCTGAATGGCGCGAACGATATGGAAATGATATTGTTTTTCTGATGGGAGGCTCTTTATATAAGCATCCTGAAGGAATAAAAGCTGCGTCAGCAGAAGTGTTGGCTGTGCTCGAAAACAGAGTGTAAGGATTTCGGATTTCGGATATTGAACGAATGGACTAAAGATTACAGGAAATAATTTTTCTGCCTTTTTTTGTTATAGGTCAAAATCATAGATCTAACATCGACAATCAAAAATCACTATATACCTTTACAACTCAAAACCTCTATACCTTTTCAATATGAAAAATCGCTCAAAAATCATTCATTGCTCCGATTATCACTGGGATGGTGTTGAAACCAAGCAGTACAAAACCGAAGGAACGAACTTTAAAGACATTACACGTTATTCTTTATTAGGTGAGTCGGAAGATGAGTGGGAGTTGAATATGCAGACCCGCTATTTTGAGGTTCAACCGGGCGGATATTCGTCCTTGGAGTATCACAGACATCCGCATTCGGTAGTGATTATTCGCGGTAAAGGAAGTATGGTATTGGGGAATGAAGTTCACGAAATTCATTTGCATGATGTGATTTTTATCTCACCGGAAACCTTGCACCAATTTCATGCAGATAAAGGTGAGCCATTAGGATTCTTATGTGTTGTAGATCGTTATCGTGATAAACCGGGTGTTCCGACTGAAAAACAGTTAGATGAATGGTTGGGCGACTGTGAAGCCAGAAAAAAATGCAGAATTTGATAAAAAAGTTCAAAAGCAGCTTGCAATGAGTTCCTAGCTTGTTGTATATTTGCTGCCCACGCGGGAATAGCTCAGTTGGTAGAGCACAACCTTGCCAAGGTTGGGGTCGCGAGTTCGAGTCTCGTTTCCCGCTCAGTAAAGCCTCTTAAACGAAAGTTTGAGAGGCTTTTTTGTTTAATTACTTAGATAATGTCCTAAAATATTCATCATGGAAGTTTGTGGTTAGTAATTAAACAAAAGAGACAGTAAGCACGTGTTAAAGTACTGTCACAACTAATTTTAGTTTATAGATTGATTCCAACAAATTATAGGTTGTACAAATTTTTTTGGTGTAGCGATGTATAATTCGAATTAATAGTTATTTAATAGAAATTAATTTGATGCACCGTAATAATTTACTATCCTACCATCCAAATTAAGTACAAGATATTAGGGTTGTAAATTTAAGTGAGTGTTGTGGGAGGGAAGCCCATCATGTGTTATGAATATCACTCTTGAGGAACTTAGTATTTACGAGTTAATGGGTCTGTAATTAATTGAATTCACTTTTTATTCAAACTAGTTTAATCTAACGTTTATACTATGAAATCAACATTGCTAACACTTTTCGTAGTGTTTGGGGTAATTGTGCAGTCGCACGGACAAACATTTACCATGAACACCATCAATAAAGACGCGAATGCGGTATTAAAGTCTCAGAGTGATCGTATTCCCTATCAACTCAATACCCAAATTTTTGAAGAGAATTTGGTCACACAAGGGGCAACAATTCAAGTTGAAATCCCAAGTGGTATGCAAAATCTGACCGTTACGCGCGTTTCTGAATTTGTGAAAGGTATAAAGTCGTACAGAGCCGTTTCTTCTGATGGGCAGATTTTTAGTTTTACGTATTCAAATGGTGCCTTAAATGGATTGTATCATCAGTCTATTTCAAAAACGTTGGAGTTTACAACAAATAGAAACGATGGAGTAAGTTTTATTCGTGATGCTGTTAAACACGGTCAGTTTTGTTCTGATGAAGAAGTTGTTGTTCCAACTATACAAACAGTTAATAAATCAACAAATGAATCAATAATTACTGCCGGACCATCAACTGACGGAAAAATTCCAAATAATGATTTAGATGTAAACACTACGGTTGATGTATTGATAGTGTACACACCACGCGCAAAACAGTACTTTGTTGATAAGCCGGATGTTTATGAAAGTATTGATGCGGCAATTGCTCAAGAAATGAACCTAACTCAATCCGTTTTTGACAATACAAATACTCCCATTACCTATCGTGTGGTTCATTCGGAGATGGTGACTTTTGATGAATACAGCTTGCCGGGATTTGATATCAATAATCAAGATACATGGGAAGGTCATTCTGAAAGAATTCTACGGAATTTGGTAAACGCTCCAGATTACAAGCCTTTCACAGAGGAGCCCAATGACGTTTTAGACGAAGTACATTCGATGAGAGATGAATATGGTGCAGATATAGTTGTTTTTGTTGGGGAGTTTAAGGGCTTTTCTTTGGGTTTTGTCAACACTGTCGAGGTAAAAGGTTATGATAAATTTATGTTTTCAGTAATTAGAGTTGATAATGTTGAAGGGGCTTATTATGTAGTTGCCCATGAGATGGGGCACAACTTTGGAATGGAACATTCGAGAACTCAAGGAGGTGAATTTGTGCCAAAAATAACTGGTGGGATTTATCAGGAAGCATTTGGGTTTCAAAATTATGAAGCAGATGCCTTTACAGTTATGTCTTATGGAAGTGAAGGCGCTAATAATAGAGTCCCTGTGTTTTCAAGTATGAGAAATCTGCATAATGGTGTATTAATGGGCTCAGGCGAGCCGGAGAATATGTCGGATGTGGATTTAGCCTTTCGTAAAATGAAATCGGTTGTGTCTTCTTATCGACCGACTACGTTCGAGCCTCCTGTTCCTGTGATGCCTACTACCCCGATTCAGATTCAATTGGATCAGGGAGATTCAACTACGGTGCCGTTTATGGTTCAAAATACCGGAGAGTCAGATTTACATTATTCTCTCGATTTTGAAATCATGGATCAACTTCCGGCAAAGATTGGACCTTCATCATCTGTTCTAAGTGATGAAAACGGATTGTTTGCAGACACATTACTTCACACAGGTTTTGAACAAAGTGAAGGTTTTACAATCGGTAAAATGCCCATTTCAAGAAATTGGAGAGTGCAAGGCGTTAAAGACGAAAATGATGAATCAGACACGAAAGAATTCAATATATCAGATGAAAATGCTGTTTATGGATCACAATTTGCTCGTTTTCAATCGGGTAATTCAATTGTTTTTAAACGTTTAGTATCTCCCTATTTAGGAGCCTTAACATTTGGTCAATATAAAGTGTCTTTTAAACTACGTATCCCCAATATAGAAGGGATAGAGAATGAGGCTTTTTATGTCCGTTTGCAAGATGGTAAATCAACCTTTATTGCAGATGCTAGTTCTGGAATAAAAATTCAGAATGGTGAGGTAAGTATTTGGTTTACTAATCGAAACACAAATGGATGGTGGCAGGAAACGAATGAAAAAGTGATTCCCGGTGAGTTCTATACCTTTGATATTTATTATGATACCGATATTGAAAGGAAAAGAATTTATATAAATGGAGAAGAAGTAACTTTTGGAAGTGTAGAACCGGCACCGATTAGGTCACGTTTTAGACTTAATTCCTATTCACCTTCACAATTTGAATTCGGATTTGCAGAAGACATTTTTACCGGGAAAGGTCTCTATCCAACTAGTTATATGGATATCGATGATTTGACTATTATCAAGTATGATTCACCTTACAAATGGATGGATGTAAAAGAACAATATGTAACCGTAAAGCCCGGCGAGTCTGGAACAAGTAATTTGGTTTTTAATGCAAAAGATAAAGCACCGGGAACGTATACTGTTAACATGACCGTAAAAACTAATAATGACGGTGAACATGTGTTTGATGTTCCTATTCAGCTCACCATTGCCGAAACCGTCTCCAACGAAAATGAAATGGGTATTGAGAAATTCGAGTTAGCTCAAAACTTCCCGAATCCGTTCAACCCAACAACAAAAATCTCGTTTTCAATTCCGCAAGCATCCAATGTGCAATTACAGATTTTTGATATGCTGGGAAGAAATGTTGCAACAGTGCTGAATACGAATGTAGCCGCAGGAAAACATGATGTAGATTTTGATGCCAACCACTTAGCGTCCGGTATGTATCTGTATCGCATTCAGGCAGGGACCTATTCAGCAACCCGAAAAATGATGCTGATTAAGTAAGCTGGTTCAGTTGAAATGTTCAAAAGCTTGTCATCAAATTGATGGCAAGCTTTTTTTTATTACACAAATGTTGATTATCTATCGTGTTTAGAAATTTAACCCAATGGTAAAATTAGTTTTTCGCCATTCGAAGCAGAATCACTAAATCAAAGCGATATTGTTTTAAACTTGGGTTTAATACTTTTGAAAAAGAGCGGAAGTTCACATCTGCCCAGCGGTCTTTGTTTTCAGAGTTTAGAAAAATAGTCACGTTTTTTGCCGTTAGAGGCTTCATGGCAGACTTATAAATAGTGTTTTCGGTTGCGAAGTCTTTTCCGTTGAAATAATCATAGAATAAAATTAAAGCCCAGCCAATTTCTGCAAAATGCCCGCCGACAGAAGTTGTTAAGTCTCCTGATTTAACTGCTTGCAGAGCATTTTTTGTCCAGTCGATTCCGCCAATAAAAACGTCCTTCCCTTGATGCAATCCTTTTTCTTCAAAAAATGTACTCGCTGTTAATGCCATGTCATCACTGGCTGCCCAAACAACAGAAATAGATGCTAATTCCGTTTCAGATTGCAGTTCTATTAAGGTTTGCTCAGAAGACCAATCCGTATGTATCAGGCGCTTAAAATTGACAGTAGGAAATTCTTGTAATGCTCTTTCTAGCCCCTTAACTCTTAATGCAGCGGAAACGTCGTTATCCTGAGCGGAAATGGCCAAAAGTGTAATCGACTTTTTACCTGAGGATTTAGCCGACTGAATGAGAGTCTTCGCTAATTCATACCCCGCATCTTCATCATCGGGAGTAACTTGCCCCAATAAAACGGGGTTGACAGTACGGGTAGATTTCAGCTCTTCGCTATCCTCTAAGCCCATATTAACCAAAATGGTTGGTATAGAGTGTTTCTGCGCAATTTTTAAAAACCGATCACCTTGTCCAATCATTGATGGGAAAATATAACCATCCGGCTTAGGGTTTAGTTTAGCTGCTTTTTCCATGTCGCTTGCCATAGTATCGCCATTATCGTTGCTGTAATAGACGAGGATATTCATGTCTAATTTTTCGGCAACGGATTGGCTAAAGTCTATCATTTCTGACCAAAAGGGATTGGATTTTTCACCCGGAGAAAAGACTGCAATTGTTTTTTTTGATTGAGCGAAACTGCCGGAAACTCCTAATATCAAGAATACGCAAGTGATGGCAATGAGTGATTTTTTTGAATGAAGACTTTTCATACGCTGTGCACCTTTAATCATTTATTTAACGTCCAATAGAGTACGAAAAAGTACTTTTTTAAACAGTTAAAACCAATAACACAATTAGTGTTTAACCAACGATAAAATTAGCGTTGATGCACAACTACAGATATGTAAAGGAGTGACGACTTACTTATGTCTTCTTTTCAGTTCTTCAATCAAACGATGTAAAGGAATTTCTTTTTGCACACAAAGTAAAGTTAAGTGAAAGAGTAAATCTGATGCTTCATAAACAAACTCTCCTTCGTCTTCATTCTTAGAGGCAATAACCGTTTCCACGGCTTCTTCGCCAACTTTTTGGGCAATTTTATCTAATCCTTTGCCAAACATTTTTGTGGTGTAGGAACCTTCGGGTCTGTTTGCTTTTCGGTCGTACAAAAGAGTTTCCAGTTCAGCTAAAAAAGAGAGTTCTGTTCCTTTGCTTACATCTTCTAGTTCATGAAAACAACTTGTTTTTCCGGTATGGCAGGTTGGGCCGTCGGGTTTAGCCAGAACCAATAATGTATCTTGGTCGCAATCAGCTTGTATGGATTCCAAATGCAGGAAATTCCCGGAAGATTCGCCTTTTACCCAAATGCGATTTTTACTTCTGCTGAAAAAAGTAACCTTACGAGTGCTTAATGTTAATTTTAGGGCTTCTTGGTTCATATAGCCTAACATAAGAACTTGGGAAGTGGTTGAGTCTTGTACAATTACGGGGAGTAAGCCACTATTTTTTGTAAAGTCTAATTGCGTTAAATCCATTTATATAATGCTTATAAAGTGACTGTTTTTTATTAGATTCCAATCAAGCAAAAAATCGCGCTATGATGGATGTGTTTAAGAAAATTTTACAGGGTGTATTTGTTGTCGTATTGTTCTTAGGGAATACGTCTGTTTATGCACAGAAAAAATACGAATTATCGTTCAGAGAAATCAGCCTGGAACAAGGTTTATCTCAAAGTACGGTCACATCTATTGTTCAAGATACAATCGGTTTTTTATGGGTTGGTACTAATGATGGTTTAAACAGGTACGACGGGCTTTCCATCAAAGTATATAATTACGAAAGTAATAATGAACATTCCCTCTCGAATGGTTGGATTAATGGAATGTTGTATGATAAAAGCGGACGTTTGTGGATTGCAACAAACAGAGGTTTAAATATTTATGATTATAAGACGGATGGGTTTAAACATGTATTTAGCGATACTACAAAAGCTGATACCTTAAGAGGCTTGCCGGATAATTACGTATCGGATATCACCTCTGATAGTAAAGACAGGATTTGGATAACTACACAATATGGTGTGGTTTATACATACGACGGTGACACCTTTTTCAAGCCTCCGTTTTTAAAGTTAAAAGATTTTCCTACTGATTATGTGAATTTGGTATATGAAGACAGCAGAGGAGATTTATGGTTAGGTTTGTATAGAAAAGGATTGGTTAGAGTAAGTTCAGATTTCAAGACGTTTGAACATTACAATACGATAAAAGTTGATAATGAAGATTTAGTTATTACAGGTGTAGCTTCGTTAATTGAAGACCCCGTAACGCATAAATTGTGGATCGGTTCGCGCCAGCTTGGTTTACATGCGTTTGATGTGCAAACAAAAGCTGCTAAATATTATTCTAATCCGTTAGATGAAGAAAACCAATACAGCGTTAATGCACGAGCGCTTTTATTCGACAATCAGAAAGAGTTTTGGGTGGGAAGCAGCCAAGGTTTATTCAAGTTCAACAGAAAAAAAGATGCATTCGAACCCTTATTCAAAAAAAATGAAGACGGTACGCACACTAAAGTGCAGCATTTATTTATTGATATGTCTAATAATCTATGGGTTGGTACTGAAATTGCGGGCTTATATACCAGTGATTTAAAGCCACGTAAATTTAATCTCGTAGATAAGACATTGCTTTCAAATCCGGTAATTTGGTCCATTTTTGAAGATGTTGACGGCCAAACTTGGTATGCTACGGAAAAAGGAATAACCGTATTAAACAAACAGAAAAACAAGAGCAGTTTTGTTCTGGAAAATACCAATGAGCCTCTAATTTCAAGAGGTGATTATGTAATAACACTAACGGGAAATAAGGATAAGATTTGGGCCGGTACCACATTTTCCGGAGTGATTGAAATTGACAGGAAAACTAAGAAATACACGTTTATTCAACCCGGTATTTATACAAAATCACCGTTTATAAATGTGGTAAAGTATTCTAATCGCAGAAACGAGTTAATAGTAGGAAGTTTCGAAGGTCTGGGTATTTATAACTTTAATACAGAAACGTTTTCATGGTATACCAGTCACGCCAATGACTCTTTAGGCATATTAAATACTGATGTAATTTGGAGTATTTTTATTGATAAAGCTGCCCAAATTTGGTTTACGCATGATTTAGGGGTGAGCTGTTTAAATCCGGAAACCAATCAAATTAAACATATAAATCCGTTTTTAGCTACGGAAGCTCCAAACAGAAGTCGTGCAACGAATGTTATTACTGAAGACAAACTCGGATTCATGTGGATAGGTACTGAAAACAGTTTAATTCAATACCATCCCGAGCAGGATAGCGTTTATTACACGTTTACAATGGAAGACGGATTAGCAAACAGTTATATCTACTCCATCTTGATTGATAATACAAATGCAATTTGGGTTGGTACAAACAAAGGCTTATCTCAATTAACTCCCGATACTGAGAGCAGACATCAATACAGTGTTCGGAATTTTGGAATTAACGACGGCTTACAATCATCGGAGTTCAACTTTAACGCTTTTGCAAGACAACAAGACGGCTATTTTGTATTTGGCGGAATTAATGGTGTAAACTTTTTTCACCCGGATAGCATCAAATACAATCATTATAAAACACCGGGTTACATTTCTCAGATAAGTATCAACAACGGTAAAAATGTTGAGTCTTTTAACCTGTTTCAAACGAAGCGAGTTTCGTATAAATACGGACCGAATGTGTACGAAATTAGCTTACACGCCTTAGAATACTCTGTTCCAAGCAAAAATAAATATGTGTATCGCTTAAAAGGTTTTGAAACAGCTTGGAACGAGCAGATTGGAAAAAACAAAGTTATTTATACCAATTTGAGTCCCAAAACGTACACGTTCGAGTTGAAAGTGGCGAATAGCGACAATGTTTTTTCACATGAAATATCTACGGTTGAATTAGAAATTATTCCGCCATTTTATCTAACCAAAACCTTCTATGTTCTTGTTTTGGTTCTTTTAGTCGCGTTTATTTTTGTAGGAGTCAACTACAGGGAAAGAAAGCTCAAGCAAATTAACGAACATCTTGAAGCAGAAGTTCAGGTACGTGCTAAAGACTTGGAAAAGAACCAATTCATATTTAAGCAGATTTCTGATAATGCCGCAGATTTGATTTCAATGTTAGACGGCAACGGAATGTTTATTTACGCGAGCCCTTCGCATGAAATGCTTTTGGGGTTCTCGGAAGAAGAACTAAAAAACAAAGATTTGTTCGATTTAATTCATAAAGATGATGTAGATCGCATTAAAGCAGAAATGCATAAACTACGAGCCGAAGGTACAATTACGTTTTCCGAATACCGAATGAAGCATAAAAATGGGACATGGCGTTCGTATCAAACGGCCGGTTCAATTATTCGATATGATGAAGACAAAAACGATGATGCGCGCTATGTAATGATTTCGCACGACATTACGCGCCAAAAACGCATAGAGAACTATTTAATAGAATCCAAAAACGAAGCGCAGCGAGCAAACCAAGCCAAATCAGCATTTTTAGCAGGTATTTCGCACGAATTACGTACTCCGTTGAATGCGATTCTTGGTTTTTCACAGATTTTAGTAAAAGAAACTAACCTTACTTTAAAACAAGCCGCTTACGTTGAAACCATGCTCAAAAGTGGTAACCACTTGTTGGATATGATTAACGAGGTGTTAGATATTTCGCGTATTGAAGCCGGACGTATGCCTGTGAACTATGATAATTTTTCACTACGTCAAATGTTTAAGGATATTGAAAGTATCTTTAAGTTGGATGTTCAGCAAAAAGGCCTTGAGTTACATACACATTACGAATTAGGTTTACCTGATTACTGCTTTACTGATGCAGGGAAATTGCGCCAGATTTTAATCAACTTAATTGGGAATGCCCTCAAATTCACTGATTCGGGATACATACGTTTACATGTTTCTTCTGAATCCATTCAAATTCACCCCAAATTGCAGTGGAGCGATTTAATTGATGCTGCAGACCGCTCTCATTCTACAGGTTCTCGCCGATTGGCTCTAAAATTTGTGATTGAAGACACGGGACGCGGAATCCCACAAGACAAGTTAGAACAGATTTTCGAGCCGTTTCAACAAGCCAACACAGAGAAAAATTACAACGAAGGAACAGGTTTAGGTCTGGCAATATCTTCTCGCTTATTGAAACTGTTGGGAGGTTCTGTTGAAGTGAAAAGCGAGATTGATAAAGGTTCAATTTTTGAATGCCTGATTCCGATTCTGGTTGTTGACACACCGTCTTTAGTAATTACCGATACATCAAAACGAATAGTCGGAATCGAGAATTTAAAGAACCCGAAAGTGTTATTGGTTGATGATATCGAATACAACCACACCTTATTGCAAGATATTTTAGAGCCAATCGGGTTTATTTGTGCAAAGGTTTACAATGGAAAAGAAGCCGTAAAAATGGCAGAATCGTTTTCACCGGATTTAATTCTTATGGACTTAAAAATGCCGGTTATGGACGGGGTGAAATCAACGAAAACCATTCGGACATCTTTCGGAAAACAAATAAAAATTATTGCGATTTCGGCGAGCGGATTTTATGATAACGACTTAGAAAGAAAAGCTGCCGGATTTGACGATTTTATCCTAAAACCATTCAAAGAATCGGTTTTACTTTCATCAATCGCAAAAGTGTTGAATATCAATTACGTGTATGAAGATGATCTTCCGGAAAAGGTACTAACCAGTGAAGATGTAAAACAGGCAATGCTTTATAAAGAGATTAAAGAACTGGAAGAAAGGTTACCTGAATTTTGGGACGCTGTAGAACTAATGGATTGGGAAAAAGTAGAAGAAATTTATGCAAAGCTTCATCCGACATCAGAGTTAAGTTCCTATTTAGGTGATGCGTTGTTAAACAAAGATTTTATGGCGCTTATTAAACTCACAGAAAAGTGGAAAGTTGATTAACAACTTAATGTCTTCCGCCAAAAATCGCGACAATTTCATTGAATAGGTTAGAGCCCAACTTACTGAACATATTCTTGTAGTCTGAGCTCAAAAATGCCATCACTTTACGCATGTCGTTTAATAAATGCGGGGGATTATTGGTTAATGTGTCTTCATCAACTATTGTATTCCAATCTAAACTACTAGAGAATTTTACTCCGTTTTTCTGCATCAGTCGAATAAATCCTGCCGCCAATAAACCATAAGCAATTGTTGTGGGATGAATACCATCTAAGGTGAAAATCCCGCCCGTTTTTAGTTGTCCCGTTTCCGGAATAATATTCGGATACTCGGTATTTAATAGGATTTTATCGCGGGAGTTTACTAAGTGACGAGTAGTAGAATTGGCTTTTAAGGCTCTTAATAATCCTTTTGGAAATATTTTATCCTGAGGAAGCGTTCTGAGATTGGGGTTTAATTGTGTTACGATTTCATCAACCCGAAGCACATGCCAACCATTTTTTTCTGCTACTTCACAAATTATTTGATTGTATTGATGCGCATAGGTTTCCAATAAATTCACATCTGCTTCCATTAAGTGAGGATGTAAATCAGGATTAAAATCGGTTTCCTGAACCCAAACATGAGTAAAGTAAGTTGTGTTGTTAAACACGACTTTTTTCAAAAGTGGTGCTTGTGTGATGATGGGTATAGTCGCTGTGTATACGTGTTTTACATGGAGAGAATTCACTTTTTCAGCCAGTTTTTCATAGGCTTTCCGAAAAACAGTAGGCGGATAAACCGTTGCATCACGCTCAAATGGTTGTTTACTTAAATCGGTTTCATCAGCTACTCGAATACTTAAATCTGTTATGGCGCCAACCAGATTGTTTGAACCCAAATACACAATGAGGTTTTCAATTCCGCCATGTTCTGAAAACCATTCTACATTGGAGAATAAGGTGTTTTTATAGCCCAATGCAGAAAAGTTTGGGTTAATTATTCGTCGCCCTGCTGTATAAAATGCATTGTGAGCCAATAAGTTGAAGTAAGAATCGTCTTCTTTGCTTACTTCGATATAGGCTTTGCAAACGGCATCAGAAAGATTGAGCGCATCGGAAATAGTTGCACTAAATAGACTCTGATTGTGAAAAGGCATATCATCGTGTTGGGTACGGAGTGATACTACTTTTCCTTCCCAATATTTCTTTATTCGTAGCAGTGTTTGAAGCGTGTGCTGTGTTACTCCGACTGTTTCATCCCATGTAATGTCCTCGCCGTAAACATCCTCAATTCCTCTTAGTAACACTTCAACATTAATGGGCAGACCAGCCTGAGCTGTAAAATTAGCTTGGTTAAATGGAGCACCCAGTGCTTTTGCTATAAATGCCGGATAACTTAAATCTGTTCGATATATCGCCCCGCTTTGAAAACCCTGTGTGAGGGAATCGCCCAATGTAACCAATCGGTGTTTGTATGAAGGATGTTTCAGAAACATGAAAAAGCTATCTAAGTAATTGGGGGCATGATATCATTTCGGGGAAATAAAAAGTAGTATCTTTTCGAAAAAAATTAAGTATTGGATTCGCATGGATAAAAATAGATTACAACAGTTTCGTGAAAAAAGAGCCGTTTTAAACGAAAAAGTGTTTGCTTTAGATCATTTAGGTGTTAAACGTTTTTTTAATATGGACTCAAATACCTATCGAGATGGCGCACTTGACGGTAAAACGAAAGAATTATTAGGATTGGTTGCTTCTGCCGTATTGCGTTGCAACGATTGCATCGATTATCATTTAGAACAATGTGCCAAACTAGGCTTTTCAAAAGCCGAAATCGTTGATGCCATGAATGTGGCACTTATTGTTGGCGGGAGTATCGTAATTCCGCATTTCAGACACGCCGTTGAAACCTTGGAATTTCTCGAGCAAGAGGGAACTTTAACTCACTAATGCATCAAATTTGAGAGCAAAACACGCACTTTTATTCTTAGGCTTACTCGCAGCTTTTCCGCTTAAAGCACAATCACAACTCGAACAAAAACCGGATTCTATTGTAAGCGGATTTCTGCCTGCTATATCATACAGTTCTGATTTTGGTTTGTTTGGAGGCGGAATTTATAATCGAATCAATTTTGGACAGAATACAAAACCGTTTAAAGATCAGTTTTTGGGGAATGTCATTTTATCCACAAAAGGTTTTGCACAGATTCAATTCTACTATGATAAAACGAGTCATTTTGGAACCCCGCACAGAGCAACGTATGAAGTAAACGTACTTAGATTATTTCAGAATAATTATTTCGGTATCGGAAATGCTGTTGTTTTTGATGAAGCCCGATGGAATAACGAAGACTATTTTTATGAATCGCGCGGAGTGCTGTTAAATTATCGCGGGAGATTTCCCGTTTACAGAAAAAAAGACGATATCAAACGATTCGATGTGCTCTTGCTTGGGAATTATACTTACGAACTGGCTCTTGATAGAACAACTACTTCTGTATTAACTCAAACCGTTCCCTATGGAAAAGGCAGTACGTGGTTAAGTTCAATCGGAACCGGATTTTTCTGGGAAAATCGGGATAATGAAATTATTCCAAAATTCGGTAACTGGACGGAATTGAATATTAGCGGGACTATTCCCGGTTTGAGTACAAAGCTTAGTACCAACATAATGTTCCGACATCACCAATATTATACCGTTCATTTTATTCGTGATTTAACCTTTGCCGGACGTTTTTATTGGCGTCATGTTATAGGAGATACTCCATTTTGGAATTTATCTGATGCCGGTTTTAGTGCAACTTTACGCGGTTATCCCTATCGCCGATTTATCGATAAAGGAGCCATGACGTATAATGCTGAGTTAAGAACATGGTTGTTTGATATACCAAGTTGGAAACTCCGTTTTGGCGGATATTTCTTTACGGATATTGGTCGCGTTTTCGAAGATTTTGCCGATTATGAAAACGTGTTTAAAGGGTATCATCAAACCTATGGTTTAGGCGGAACATTTAGCGTGTTTAATCCGAACTTTTTCCTGAGAATGGAAATGGGGTATTCTGATGAAATTTCTCGTTTTTATGCCGGAATCGGGTATTTGTTTTAGAAAGGTTTAAGCTAATCTTGAGTGAATTAATATAGCTAGAGATAAACCACTTGAGCATCGGTATTGGAGAAGTTTACAAGATGATTACAGTAGAGGGATGGGTAGATGTCAATTAATCACAGCTTGTCAATCCGTGAATACGGGAGTCTCATGTCAATTAGGATTTTGCAGAATCCATAAGCGTTAACCTAGTGGTACATTCAAAGAGATTCACTAATACGAAGGAATGACGATTAAAAAAAATCCTAGAAAAAATGAAGAAAGAAAAGTCCTCTTAAATCTAAAAACCCAAGACTTTCACAGAACGAGAACATAAAAATAAGACTGATAATCTTAGTGCACTAGGTAGAATACACAACTCGCTCCATTTGCTAGTTAAAAGATATTTACTCAAAGAGAAGAATCTGAAATGGGTACAAACAGAATCAGGAATCTAAACTTTCCTTACAAAATGGTATTTTTAGGCGAATTTAAAACAAGGTATCGTGCATTTTTATCCCTCAACTTCTTTTGAAAAATTAGGCTTTCATCTCATTATGGATCGGGCCATTTCCCAAACCCGAACGATATACGGAGCGGAAGAATTACATGGACAAGTTCCTGAGATAAATGCCTCTCAGGTTGAGTTTATGCACACCTTAACACGCGAATGGATGAGCTTACTTCAGGTAGATGATGCCATTCCAATCGATTCCTTGCCTGATATTCGCCCTTCATTACAACGTGCCCGAATAATTGATGCGATTGTTTCCCCAAAAGATTTATTAGCTATCGCACAAACTTGCAGCACATTCCGAAAAGTGCGTTTGTTTATTGACCGACGTAAAGAGATGATGCCGCTTTCATTTTCAATTTTGGAGCGTCTTCTCGGTTTAAAGAATATCGAAGATTCCATTTTTGTGGCAATTGATGAACAAGGCGAAGTAAAAGACTCAGCAAGTCCGGAACTCAGAAGAATACGCAGTTCATTAAACGGAAAAAGAAGTCAGATTCGGGCAAGTTTACAACGTTTTATGCGTCAGGCGCAAAAAGACGGCGCTTCGGTTGATGAGGGAATAACGTTACGAGCCGGAAGAATGGTTATTCCCATCAAAGCCGAATACAAGCGTCAGTTTGCCGGGTTTGTACACGATGTTTCATCCACCGGACAAACGGTGTACTTCGAACCGGCGGAAACCTTGCATTTGAATAACGATATTCGCCAGTTAGAATCGGATGAGGCGCGTGAAATAGAGCGTATTTTGCGTGAAATAACTGCAAAAGTGCGTCCGCATACCATTGATATTGAAAACAATTTGTTGTTGCTCGCACAAGCTGATGTCTGGCAGGCAAAAGCACGCATATCAAATGCCTATCAGGGAACCTTGGCAAGTGTGGCAAAACACGACGAAATTAAGCTGAAAGATGCCCGCAATCCGAATTTACTGCTCAAACATGAGTGGAAAAAAAATGAAGTAGTTCCGCTCGATGTTGAACTAATGTCTTCCGAAAAGTTATTGATGATTACCGGACCAAATGCGGGCGGTAAATCGGTTGCCATGAAAACTATCGGATTATGTGTATTACTCAATCAAACAGGATTTGCGATTCCGGCAAAAGAATCTGCGGTTTTACCGGTATTTGATGGTTTGTTTATCGATTTGGGCGACGATCAATCTGTTGAAAACGATTTAAGTACCTTTTCTTCTCGTTTGGTTTACATCAGAGAAACAGAAAAACAACTTACACACGCTCCTTTAATTTTAGTTGATGAAGCCGGTGCGGGTACCGATCCTGACGAAGGGAGTTCCTTATATCAGTCGTTTTTTGAGCGGTTATTAGAACGAAACGCACGTATTTTGGTAACTACACACCATGGGCGACTCAAGGTATTTGCACACGATAATCCGCACGCCGTAAACGGTTCTATGGAGTTTGATCAAGTTGCATTACAGCCAACCTATCGTTTTCAAAAAGGAATTCCGGGCAGTTCGTATGCGTTTGAAATTGCAGGGAGATTAAATTTAGCATTACCCTTAATTCAACGTGCGCGACATTTATTGGGTAAGAAAAACGATACGATGGAATTGCTCATCAACGATTTGGAAAAAGAACACCAAACCGTACGGGAAATACGAGACCAATTACTTTTTAAAGAAGTCGAACTCAATAAGCTGAAAACCGAATATGAAGAACGAAATAAAACCATTCGTGAGCAGCGCGAAAAGCTGAAACTGGATGCGGTGCAAGAAGCTCGGTCCATTATTTCCGAAGCGAATAAACAAGTTGAGCGATTGGTTGAGCAAATACGTAAAAATCAGGCGGATAAAGAATCGATAAAAGAAGCTCGTTCCGGTTTAGAGCAGCTTAAAAAAGAGGTGAGTAAACGCATCAAAAAATCAACAGAATCTGGTGTTGCGCTAACATTTGAAACTCCGGTTGTCGGTGATTATGTGAGTATTGTTTCCAGCGGAAATGTGGGTCAAGTGCTTGATATTCAAGGCAAACGTGTTACAGTTGATATTAACGGATTACGTGTGGTTGCCAAATTGAACGAACTCACCAAAACGGATAAACCAGTCGAATCAAAGAAAAAGAAAAAACAGATTGTAGTTGTTGATTCGGGAGATGATATGCCTGACTTACGAGCCAGTTCCATTCGTTTAGATGTGCGCGGGAAACGCGTTGAAGAAGTGGATTCCGATTTAATTCCGTTCATCGATAAAGCGCATTACAGCGGTCTATCAGAAGTTGAAATTATTCACGGAAAAGGAACCGGTGCTTTACGAAGCTATATTCGTGACCGATTAAAAGTAGATCAACGGATTGCGAAAATGGAAGATGCCGGTTGGGAAAACGGCGGACCGGGTTGCACGATAGTTTATTTCAAAAAACGATGAAAAAGCTGGTCGTAAAATTAGAAAAAACGAAGTTAATCTTGTTTAACAAACCGTTTCAGGTGATGAGTCAATTTTCGCCTGTTGAGCAGAAAGAAACCTTAGCTGATTACATTCCCGTGAAAGAAGTATATGCAGCCGGACGTCTTGATTTTGATAGTGAAGGGTTGATGGTTCTCACAAATGATGGGAAATTGCAACATCAAATTGCCGACCCAAAAGAAAAATTACCTAAAACGTATTGGGTTCAGGTTGAAGGAATTCCGACAGAGGAAGCTTTAGAACAACTACGCAAAGGTGTGGATTTGAAAGATGGTGTAACCAAACCTGCGGAAGTAAAGCGCCTGGAAAATCCCGAGGTTTGGGAAAGAAATCCGCCGATTCGAGTGCGTAAAACCGTTCCAGATTCATGGATTGAACTTACCATAAAAGAAGGCCGAAATCGTCAGGTTCGCAGAATGACAGCTGCGGTTGGATTCCCGACTCTGCGCTTAATTCGTGTTGCGATTGGTGAGTGGAATGTATTTGGATTACAACCTGGTGAGTGGAAAGAAGTTCGAATATAATTCATCACAAAACGAATTTGATGTTACATCAAACCCCTAGAAACAAAAAAAGCCGATAAAGAATCGGCTTTTTTTATGAATGTATGTTAGCTGAAATTATGCTTCAGCGTATGCTTCAGTTGGTAAGCAGGCACAAACCAAGTTTCTATCGCCGTAAGCATCATCAACACGACGTACAGTTGGCCACACTTTAGCATCGCGAACGAATGACAAGGGGAAAGCCGCTTTTTCACGGCTGTACGGATACTCCCAAGCATCAGAAATAACGCAAGTTGCGGTATGCGGTGCGTTTTTGAGAACGTTGTTTACTTTATCAGCTGTACCGTTTTCAATCTCGCGAATTTCTTCACGAATTTGAAGCATAGCATCACAGAAACGATCCAATTCTTCTTTGCTTTCAGATTCAGTCGGTTCAATCATAACCGTACCGGCAACCGGGAAACTCACAGTTGGGGCATGGAAACCGTAATCCATCAAGCGTTTAGCTACATCAACTACTTCTACGCCTGCACTCGTTTTGAACGGACGGAAATCCACAATCATTTCGTGTGCACTGCGTCCTTTTTTGCCGGTGTAAAGAATCGGGAATTCTTTTTGAAGGCGAGCTTTAATGTAGTTTGCATTTAAGATTGCAGCCTGAGTTGCTTTTTTTAGACCTTCGCCGCCCATCATAGCTATATATGCGTATGATATGGTGAGAATGTCAGCACTTCCGTATGGCGCCGCTGAAACCGCGGTAATCGCTTTGTCGCCTCCGGTTTTAACGAAAGTATGTCCCGGTAAATACGGTTTTAAGGTATCGTTCACGCCGATTGGTCCCATTCCCGGTCCGCCACCACCGTGAGGAATACAGAATGTTTTGTGCAGATTTAAGTGGCAGACATCAGCGCCGATTTCGGCAGGTGATGTTAAGCCAACCTGAGCATTCATGTTTGCACCGTCCATATAGACTAAACCGCCAAAATCGTGTACAATCTGACAAATCTCTCGGATTTCCTCTTCAAAAACCCCGTGTGTAGAAGGGTAAGTAACCATTAAAGCTGATAACTCGTCTTTGTATTGTTCCGCTTTTGCACGCAAATCTTCTAAGTCGATATTACCTTTTTCATCACACTTAGTAACAACCACTTTCATGCCGGCCATAACTGCGCTTGCCGGATTTGTACCGTGCGCAGAAGAAGGAATTAACGCCACGTTTCTGTGCCCTTGACCTTTATCTTCATGATAAGCACGAATCGTCATTAAACCGGCATATTCGCCTTGAGCACCGGAGTTTGGTTGCAAAGACATCGCAGTAAATCCGGTAATTTCGCACAACCAAGCCGATAACTCAGAAATCATTTCATGATAACCATCCACCTGATTTGTTGGTACAAACGGATGTAAGCTGCTCCACTCCGGCCAAGTAATAGGAATCATTTCGGTAGTAGCATTTAATTTCATGGTGCAAGAACCCAATGAAATCATAGAATGAACTAAAGAAATGTCTTTGTTTTCGAGGCGCTTTAAATAACGTAACATCTCATGTTCAGCATGGTAGCTGTTGAAAACCGGATGTGTTAAATATTCTGACGTACGAACTAATAAAGCATCTAAAGTGCTCACTGCTTCTGTATTTAATTCGCCTGCTTTTTTACCTGAAATAGATTCAAAAACAGCTACTAATTGCTTGATATCACCTAGCGTTTTTGCTTCATCAACAGAAATGCCAAACCCGTTTTCGAAGTAACGTAAGTTAATTTGTTGTGCTTCAGTTGCCGATTTTACTTTAGAAAGTACATCAGAACTTAATCCGCCAAAATAAAGGGTATCGAAGTAATTTTTGTTGGATTGATGGTAGCCTAATTTTTCTAATTGATCAGCTAATACAACCGCTTTGCCGTGAATGCGTTCAGCGATTGCTTTTAAACCTTGTGGGCCATGATATACGGCATAAGCTCCCGCCATAACAGCCAATAAAACCTGAGCTGTACAAATGTTTGAAGTAGCTTTTTCACGACGAATATGCTGCTCGCGGGTTTGTAAAGCCATACGAAGTGCATTATTGCCTTCAGCGTCTTTTGTGACACCGATTATACGACCCGGAATCTGACGTTTATAAGCTTCTTTAGTAGCAAAAAATGCCGCATGAGGTCCGCCAAATCCCATTGGAACGCCAAAACGTTGCGCAGAACCGATAACAACATCAGCGCCCATTTCGCCCGGAGATTTCACCAAAGTCAAACTCATAATATCGGCGGCAACGGCAACTAAAACGTTTTGCTCTTTTGCTGCAGAAATGAAAGAAGTGAAATCGTGTAATTCACCGAAAGTATCAGGATTTTGTAATAAAACACCATATACATCTTCTCGGCTGATGTCCATTTTTTCAGGTGCACTAATTTCTAACTCAATACCAATCGGGGTTGCACGTGTTTTTAAAACATCGATGGTTTGAGGATGTGTATGTGCAGAAACTAAGAATGTATTTGCGTTTTTCTTTACAGTAGCTTTAACGCTGTGAAGCATAGTCATTGCCTCTGCCGCTGCGGTACCTTCATCTAATAAAGAAGCGTTAGCTAACTCCAAGCCGGTTAAATCCGAAATCATGGTTTGGTAATTCAACAACATTTCTAAACGTCCTTGTGCAATTTCTGCCTGATAAGGAGTGTATGCGGTGTACCAACCCGGATTCTCTAAAATATTTCTCAGAATAACTGTTGGTGTGAGGGTATCGTAATAGCCCGCACCGATATATGAAGTGAACAGTTTATTCTTTTTTGATTTTGTTTTGAATGATGCTAAAAACTCAGCTTCAGAAAGTGCTTCAGGAAGGTTTAAATCTTTTTTTAAGCGGATTCCGGAAGGAATAGTTTGTTCTATTAATTCATCTAAAGATGCAGCTCCGATTGTAGAGAGCATAGCTTGAATTTCAGTTTCACTTGGGCCGATATGACGTTTTTCAAATGAATGGAACTCGCGCAATTGTATGGTCATAGGAGTGAGGCTTTTGAATTTGGAGAGTTAGCTTATAGATTGCTCTGTGCAAAAAAAGCAACAAATTGTACCGTGTTTAGACTGCTATTTTTGCCGTGTTCAGGGCGTGCAAAGATACCAATTTTTGAAGTGAGAATAGGACTTGCCATCAAACAAAATAGAAACCGCTTCCAAATAAATAAGTCAAAAGTATCCCTTTTCAAAAGCTTCCATTTTTGGGACAAGAGCAAAAGCAGTATCTTCCGAGCATCACAAAATTTTCCAAATTAAAATCAGATTTTGTTATGGCTATAATTGAAGATGTAGTTGCTCGTCAGATTCTCGATTCACGTGGCAACCCAACAGTTGAAGTTGATGTAATTCTTGAAAACGGCGTTTATGGCCGTGCTGCGGTTCCATCAGGAGCATCAACAGGTGAACACGAAGCCGTTGAGTTACGCGATGGTGACGATGATTACTATCTCGGTAAAAGTGTTTTGAAAGCAGTTGATAACGTAAATGATGTTATCGCTGACGAATTATTAGGATTTAGCGTTTTCGATCAGGTTAAACTCGATAATTTCTTGATTGAATTAGACGGAACTCACAACAAAGGCAACTTAGGTGCAAACGCAATCTTAGGTGTTTCAATGGCTGCTGCTCGTGCTGCTGCTAATGTGTTGGGAATTCCATTATACCGTTACTTAGGCGGTACTAATGCGAAATTATTACCATTGCCGATGATGAACATCATCAACGGTGGTTCACATGCTGACAATAACGTGGATTTACAAGAATTCATGATTATGCCGGCCGGTGCTGATACGTTTTCTGATGCCATTCGTATGGGCGCAGAAGTATTCCACAACCTCAAAAAAGTATTAAAAGCTAAAGGCTATAATACTGCTGTTGGTGACGAAGGCGGATTTGCTCCGAACCTCAAATCAAACGAAGAAGCTTTAGAAGTAATTCTTCAAGCAATCGAAAAAGCAGGTTTAACTCCTGGTGAAGATGTATTAATTGCTCTCGACCCTGCATCATCAGAATTCTACAACAAAGAAACCGGTTTATATGAATTCAAATGGAGCGATGGTTCTAAACGTACTTCTGCTGAAATGGCTGACTTCTGGAAAGATTGGGCAAGCAAATACCCGATTATTTCTATCGAAGACGGTATGGCTGAAGACGATTGGGATGGTTGGGGATTACTCACCGAAGCTATCGGCGATAAAGTTCAATTAGTTGGTGATGATTTATTCGTAACTAACACCGAACGTTTAGCTCGTGGAATTGAATTAGGTGTTGCAAACTCAATTTTAATTAAGGTAAACCAAATCGGTACCTTAACCGAAACCTTGGATGCTATTGAAATGGCACACAAAAACGGTTATACCGCTGTTATTTCTCACCGTTCTGGTGAAACAGAAGACACTACCATTGCGGATATTGCAGTTGCAACTAACGCCGGTCAGATTAAAACCGGTTCAATGAGCCGTACAGACCGTATTGCAAAATACAACCAATTATTACGTATCGAAGAAAACTTAGACGAAAGTGCTGAGTTCATCGGTCGTGATGTATTTGGCGTATAATCGCTGAATCATGAAATTAAAAAGCCATCAGATATCTGAT